>NZ_CP023278.1:5120000-5439166 GCF_002896875.1 Nostoc sp. CENA543 | reverse complement strand
ACATCAAAGGCCATCTTGTATACTTCCAAATCTTCATGACTTTTAATTGGTTCTTTTCCCATTCCCCCTGCTCCCTGCTGTCTTGATAATGATCTCTCTGTTTCACATTGCTCCCCCTGCTCCCTGCCCCCTGCCCCCCTGCAATTACTTCTTAGGTGCAGCTTTAGCCGCCTCCGCAGTAAGTTCTTCTGAACTCAGGGGCATTAATGCTTGTAATTGAAAAGATGTCGTAATTGGTGCAGGCCCTATCCTCCGCACAGGTTTACCGAAGTTATCTGTAGCTTGGATGTTGGCTAATGCTGATTGATAGTCTTTAACTATTAGTAATGGTTGTAGACGTTCGATATTACGAATAATTGATTGTGTCTGTTCGTATGTACCAATAATTTCGACGTTAACGCTACTACGTTTGAGTCTGCCGTTAACTGCAACTCCTAATGAACCATCATTAACAATTTCGGGTTTTTCTGTGGCTGGGACAAACTTTTGGAGTTTGGCTTTGACGGTGTTTAGGGAATTTGCAGAGCTACCAGATTCTACTAAACGGTTGAGATCCAATAGTAGGGTGTCTAGGGTTTTTTCGTCAGAGAATAAAGCTAAAACCTGTTGCTTTTGTTTTTTTGCTTGGTCTAACTCTTCTTTGATTTTGCCAATTTGTTTGACAGTAGCTTGCTTTTGCTGAATTTGCCCTTGGAGGTCGTTGCTTTGTGCTTGCTTTTGCTGATAGGCTTCCCAAGCTGGCATGAGTATATTCAGCAGCATATAGATAGCTCCTGCTAGACCTACGACTGCCACCAAAATACCGATGACTTTGGGTGTAAAAGTGATATTAAACACCACAGGATAGGATGGTGCGCCTGATTCTAAATCTGCGGCGTTTTCGGCAAAATTTAAATCTTCACTCAGCGTCATCGTGTAATGACTCCTGTTTTTTGCATACTACGAATGCGGGAGACTAGTCCCACCGTGCCTTTCTGCTCTAGTTCCCGAATCAATTCTGAAGCAGGAACATCACTAAGACGAGATTGAATTGTATATCTAACTACTTGGGGTGGTTTGATGACTACACCACTTTTAGTAGTAGTGGCTGTGACTGGTGCATCTACTAAAGTGGCGGTGGTAATTCTGCTTTCGGAAGATTTTAAGAACCGCGACTGTTGCAGACTTAATAAGAAGTCGTTGACATTATCGAAAGAGCGAGCTAGTCCGGTGATTTCTATGCCTCCGGCGGGGTTAGGTGGTGGTTGTCCTTCTACTGCTGCTAGAGGTGGAATTTGCTTAATATTTTCAATTTGTACGGTTGGAGGAATGCGATCGCGCACATCTTCTAACATGGCTGACCAAGGTCGAATTTGGTCAAATACGGTGACTAAACTTTGAGTCTCTGCTTTGACGGCATCCGCTTGTGCTTTAATTTGGTTGATGTTGGCGATTTCTGCGTCTAATTTTTTGCTTTGTTCTTCAAGTTGAGCAATTGACTGCTCTATTTCACTCGTTTTACCTTGCACGAGCCATAACCCAATTCCTACCAACACTGGTAAACCTACACCTACAGTTACCCCTAGATATACCGGGGTAAGATTCCCTGATGGTAGTTTTACTCCCGGACTTTTATCAGATTTGGGTTGGTAGGCTGGTCGGTCTTTGAGAAAGTTAATATCTAAACTGTACATTCGATTACACCTCCCGCAGTCCTAAACCCAAGATAATTCCTAAACCCGAACGCTGTTGAGCAGGATATTTTTGTTCATCGACTTGTAAGGACAAAGACCCAATTGGATCTACTTGGGTAGTAGGTATGCTGAGTCTTTGGGTAAAGAATTCATCTAAGTGTTGGAGTCCGCCCCCAGGCCCTGCTAAGAAAATTTGTGCTACCTCTATGTTTTCACTTTGATTGAGGTAGAAATCTATGGAACGGCGTAGCTCATCTGTGAGTTCTCCTAAGATTCGCAATACACCAGCCATTCCCGGATTAGTTTCTGTGACTCCTGTTTTATCAGCATCTACAGGCGTGACAGGAATCGTCATTTCATACAAAAGTTCCATATCCCGTGATGTTGGTAGACTCATGGCTCTAGCTAAAGCCATTTGCATTTGGTAGGTACCTATGGGTACAGTCCGAGAAAATTGGGGGATACCGTTGACGATAATGGCTATTTCCGTGCTGTCAAATTCGATATCAACTAAGACAGCTGCTTCTTGGGGACTGAGTTCTCGTAAATGGCGATCGCGGATTGTCCGAATTAGTGCAAAACTGTTAATCTCTAAAACATTAATTTGCAATCCTGCTTGCTCAAAGGTACTAATATATGTATCTGTCACCTCCTTGCGGGTAGCAACTAGCAGCACTTGTACTTTTTCGATGCCGTCTTCATCTACAAAGTACCCAAGTTTTTGATAATCTACATCAGCTTCCTCACGAGGATAGGGTAAATACAAGGCTGCTTCATGGTTTAGCACCATATCTCGGAGTTCTTTATCGTCTAACTCTGCCGGCACAGGAATAATTCGTACAACCGAATCACGTCCTGGTACGCCGGTGGATACACGAGAAGTCTTGATTTTACTTTCAGCTAAAGCTTGCTGAATGAGTTGCGCCATAGCTGGGGGATCAGTAATTTGACCATCAGTGACGATTCCTTCTGGAACTGGTACTGATGTTAAAGATTCGAGTTTCAAGCCTTGACGCTGCTTGCGTAGTTGCACTACATTGACTCGTTCTGGTGCGATTTCCACACCTACCCCTCTATGAGATTTGCCAAACAGACTACTGAAACTTTTCACCACAGTAATGCCCGCCAAACTGCAAAATTAAAAATTTAAATGTTACTTAAGTAGTCATTTCGTCATCAGTCATTAGTCACTAGTAAATTAGGCTATTGACTTTTGAATTTGGACTTTTGACACCTAATCTTTTTAGCCTATAATCTCGACAATTCTGCATAAGCTTTTTAACTTCATCAAGCGTGAAAATACTGGTAAAATGATGCAATTACGAAAATTCCCAAAGCTAGTCGCTTTCATCATGTTAGGTTTACTGACTAGTTGGATTGTCAGTTGCAGCGATGGCAAAGTTAATACCAATAATCAACCAGCTGCCTCTGGAACAGCCAAGATTGAGTTTTGGACAATGCAACTCCAACCGAAATTTACAAACTACTTCCAAAGCTTAATTGCCAACTTTGAGTCACAAAATCCCGGTATAAAGGTAAACTGGGTTGATGTGCCTTGGGCAGCGATGGAGAACAAAATTTTAACAGCTGTCTCCGCAAAAACGCCACCTGATGTTGTTAACCTCAATCCTGATTTTGCTTCTCAATTAGCGGGTCGAAATGCTTGGCTAGATTTAGACACAAAAGTACCAACAGAAGCCCATTCCGCCTATCTACCGAATATTTGGAAAGCTAGTACACTTAACGGCAAAAGCTTTGGTCTTCCTTGGTATCTCACCACAAGGCTGACTATTTATAACACTGATCTCTTAAAACAAGCAGGTATTAATCAACCACCCAACACTTACGCGCAATTAGCACAACAAGCACAACAAATTAAAGACAAAACGGGTAAATACGCTTTTTTTGCAACTTTTGTTCCCCAGGATTCCGCAGAAGTGCTGCAATCATTGGTGCAGATGGGAGTGACTTTAGTGGATGCAGAAGGTAAAGCCGCTTTTAATACACCTCAAGGTAAAGCAGCGTTTCAGTATTGGGTAGACCTGTATAAAAAAGGGTTATTACCGAAAGAAGCACTAACTCAAGGACATCGCCACGCGATTGATTTATATCAATCTGGTGAAACAGCATTTTTAGCTTCGGGTCCTGAATTTCTCCAAAATATTGCTACCAATGCGCCGAAAATCGCTCAAGCTTCTGCGATCGCACCTCAATTAACCGGTGATACAGGTAAGAAAAATGTAGCAGTGATGAATATCGTCATTCCCCGTGAAACAAAACAACCTGATGCGGCGGTAAAATTTGCTTTATTTGTCACCAATAATGAGAATCAGCTAGCCTTTGCCAAAGCCGCAAATGTTCTTCCATCCACAACCAAAGCTTTAGCTGATAGTTACTTTAAAGATGTTCCTGCTAATGCTTCTACAGTCGAACAAGCTAGAGTAGTTAGCGCACAACAACTACAACAAGCAGAAATTTTAACTCCTCCATTAAAAGATATTAAAAAGCTGCAAAAGGCAATTTATGAAAACCTACAAGCAGCAATGTTAGGAGAAAAAACTGTAGATCAAGCAGTTGCAGATGCAGCTAAGGAATGGGATAACCGGTAGCAGTAATACCAATTCGCAATTCGCAATTCGCAATTCGCAATTCGCAATGGGCTAACGCCCCGCTACGCTGACGCAATTAATAAAGTCGGTTTCAAGCCAATACACTTCAATTAAACCTAACATTTGGTGTTTGTGAAGTAAGAAAAAGTTCGTAGTAAGGACTTCAGTCCTCATCTAAGGACTAAAGTCCTCTCTACGAGACGCTGCGCGAACACTACAAACTGTTTTCTTAACTGAACTGTATTGTGTTTCAAGCTTTGCATCTGTTGCTTAATTTTGGAGAATTGGTATAAAACCGTGAAAACCAAGATACTGGACTTCTTCGAGAAGTCTGGTATCTAGACACCGCAAGTTCTCACAAATCAGATATAACTGCTATGTAAATAAAGTAAACTTCACCTTTTACCTTTTACCTTATTATCTAGATTGTCGAATAGGAATTTGAATGATAAATTTTGCCCCTATTCCTGGTTTAGAGCAACATTCCAATTTACCACCGTGCAATTCAATAATAATTCTGTAGCTAATTGATAAACCTAAGCCTGTACCTTTACCGACATCTTTAGTTGTGAAAAATGGATCAAATAATTTAGCTTTCACTTCCTCATCAATTCCTCCTCCATTATCAGCAATAATAATTTCCGCCCAATTATCATCAATGACTTGCGTAAAAATCTCAATTTGAGGAGTTTGTATACACTGCACATCACTTGCTAGATTTTTAATTACTTTCTCTTCTAACGCATCAATAGAATTAGCAATAATATTCATAAATACTTGATTAAGCTGTCCTGGGTAACATTCGATTAATGGTAGTTTTCCATAATGACGGATAATTTTAACGCCTTGTAAATTATGAGGAGATGGCTTGAGACGGTTGTTTAAAATTACTAAAGTGCTATCAATACCTTCGTGAATATCAACAGTTTTAAAATCAGCTTCATCTAGACGAGAAAATGTTCTGAGAGATTTAACTATCTCACAGATACGCTCTGCACCTACCATCATTGATTGAAATAATTTAGCCGAGTCTGTCTTGATAAAATCCAATTCAATTGCTTGAATTTTATTTTTAATTACAGCTACAGGTTCAGTATAATTTTGCTGGTAAAGATCAACTAAATCTAGTAAATCGTGAATATAATTATTAGCATAATTCAAGTTCCCATAAATAAAACTGACAGGATTATTAATTTCATGAGCAACACCTGCAACTAAAACTCCGAGAGCAGACATTTTCTCAGATTCTACTAATTTAAGTTGCAGAGCTTTGAGATTGATTAAAGTTTTTTCTAGTTCTTGAGTTCGACTTTCTAGAGCTATTTGTGAGGTTTCTAAATCCCGAATCACATTTTTAAGCACTGCTTCTCTGACTTCACTAGCATTTTCTAGCTGTTCCCGATCAGCTTCCGAACGTTGTAGTTTCTTTTGCAAAATCCGAACTGTTTTTTCGAGTTCTTGAATTCTGCTTTCATTTTCTATAGATTCCATAAACCTTCATTTTGTACCTAGCAGTAGGGTGACAAAGGTTTCTTGATGATAGTAAGTTGAACCCTGTGATTCTAGGGGAGCAAATTCACCATAGGTATAGAACCCACAAATAGGTATATCTTTTTTAAGTTCGGTTTTAATCATTTGATATTCTTCTTTAGCTTTTGTCCCTAAAAGCCAACGGCGACAACAGCAGGAAAAAAGTAAAATGGCATCGGGTTCTGTACCAGGATAACGTGCAAGCGCAGTCTGAAGTGAACTTTTCACAGAACAAAGAATTTCTTCCCGATTAAAATCTGTCATTTGCACAATGGATTGTTCTGGAACATCCCCTAAAAAGTTGATGCTACCAGTTTGCAAATCAAAAGTATTAGGAACGCGCATATAATAGCGATCGCTATCTCCCTCATACACTGCTAAAGGGTTTTCTGCGGTTGGTGTGCGATCGCCTAAATATCGCTGATAAAATTCTAGTGCTGATACTCCATCAATTTCGTACAAAACTGTTCCTTGCGATTTGGTTATAACACTCCTGCGTCCCATTGGTTCCCAACCACAAGCAGTTCCGTAGGAAAATAGAATATCTCCAGCAAAAATTAGAATAGGTAAGGAGTCAGTCAATACTTCGGTTTGAAAAAATTGATAGGTAGTCTTAAATCTAAATTGATCGCCAGCCGCACCACCTACAATGGGTATATCAGAACCTAAAGCCGACTTTAACCCCTCTAGAATTAATCCCCCATTAGTAGTAGAACCATCTGCTAGATAGCTAGCCGGTAATGGTATACATAACTGAGCAGGTTTATCAGATTTTTCTTTGGCTTTTTGAACTGCTTCCTGAGCAGCATTTAAAGGATTGGCTTTCACTCCACATCCCAAACCTGCATGAATTTCTACAGTATCAGAACAAAACAGCATCAGTGTTACAGAATCTTGTTGAAACCCTAAAATTGACGACATTTCCCCATCTGTAGTACAACCAATTAAGTCTATTCCAGGAAATACTGCGGAGATTTTTTGCAAGATTAAAGCATGATCAAAATCAATAGCTGCAAACAACATAGCAGCCTGCGGTGGAATATCTGTTAAATCACTTAAATCATGGACGCATTTTGCTAAAACTTCTTCAATAGCGGCTTGACTATCAGGATCATCACTATGTCCAAGAACAACTTTCAGCATATTTACCTCTTAAGTAATTTCAATAATTAAAGATAATTTAAAATTTTGCAGCATAATAGGATAGTCTGCTTAATTCAAATTTCCATTAATAATAACTCCTTGGAATTTATATGAAAAATAACCGTATATTATCTATAAATACGGTATTCTCTTTGGGATGAGATATGAAGATAGAGAATATAAGATGCCTCTAAACTAGAATTAACTAGATTTAGTTTTCCCAGTAGAGATAGTAGATGAACATAAATCAATACAAATTTTTATTAAAGTTGTATTTCCATTTCCCTGAAAAAAAAATTAAATTTTACTGAATAAATTTCCTATTAAATAAAGAGAACCGCACACAACTACTAAACTATCACCAGGAGTCAATGCTGCCTCCATAGCCGATATTTCATCAGTATAAGTTTGGCAAGAGTACAAATCTGGACAAATATCACAGGCTAACTTTGCTAATTCTGTAGGATTAGCTGAAGCGTTATCTGGTACTGGGACTAAATATAATCGGTCATGTGATTTTAGTAAAACTTGAAAAATATCAGTATGGTCTTTAGTAGATAACATCCCCATGATCCAAGTTATATTTTGAGGGTTGAGACTATCTACATAATCACGTAAGACTTTAGCGGCGGCTGGATTATGCGCGCCATCAATTAATAGTTTATAATTTTTCCAATTAATCCATTGCATTCGCCCTGGCCATTTAGTTTTAGCCATACCATTAGTAATTGCTGTTGCAGAAATATCCCAGCCTTGCTGTTGAAGAATTTCTAAAGTAGCTAAAGCTAAAGCAGAATTATGTAATTGTATTTGTCCCTGTAAAGGTAGAGGATATTGAATTAAATTGGAATCGAAAATAGACTGATATTCTGCCCATCCTGATTGGATTTCTCGTCCAGGTTGGGGCGTGATCACGGGACATTGTAATTCTTGAGCGCGCGATCGCACAACTGCTTGAGCATCCGGTGGTAATACTCCCACCACAGTCGGACACCCAGGCTTTAAAATCCCGGCTTTTTCTCCAGCAATATCAGCCACAGTAGGGCCTAACTGCTGCCAATGTTCCCTGCTAATGGAAGTAATTACCGTCACCAGTGGCCGAGATATCACATTAGTCGCGTCCAACCGTCCCCCTAAGCCTACCTCTACCACGGCTACATCTACTTGCTGACGAGCAAAATACAACCAAGCTGCGGCGGTAATAATTTCAAATTGTGTCGGGGATTGCTCAGAGCTAACAGCATTCTTTACTTCTGTTAATAATTCGTAAAGTTCCGCAGCAGAAATTTGCTGTTCATTCAGGCAAATGCGTTCTGTCCAACTCACCAAATGAGGAGAAGTGTAACGTCCTGTACGATAACCGGCTTGAGTCAGAACAGATGACAAATAAGCACAAACAGAACCTTTGCCGTTTGTGCCAGCCACATGAATCACACTGACTTGGTGATGAGGGTTTCCCAGGTTTGCTAACAGTGCGTTAATCCGTGAGAGTCCGAGGTTAACGCCAAAATGCTGAAATGATTGGAGTAGAGAATCTATATTCACGAGCAGGGGTTAGCTGAAACTACCTTGACATAGTTAACAACAGCCTAACCTTCTGTTTCATCTGTGAGCAAACTATTAGGATCAATCCCTTGAGATTGTAAGTAGGCTATTAGGCGTTCTTTTTGCTGACGTTCCTGTTCAGCGCGTTGTTTTTCCTGTTCAGCCCGTTGTTTTTCTTGTTCAGCGCGTTGTTTTTCCTGTTCAGCCCGTTGGCGTTCTTGTTCCACCATCTCTACAGCCCAGGGTAACAAATTACCCGATTCATCCCACCATCGCAACCAATAACCAGTTCTTCCCTCTTTCGTGCCGCGCCAAGTTCCTAAATATAATCCTATAGTCGCTATCCAATGGCGACCATTTTCATCTGGCTGCTTTAACTCATAGCGTCCATTTTCTAGTTGATGAAACTCCAATAATCCACCATCTGGGTCAAAAATGATGTAAATGGGGACTTGTAAAATTTGTTCGTAGAAAAACCACTTCCCTGGCGGGTAGGTGCGCTTCGATGAATACTCTTCCCCTTCTGTCTGGGATAAAAATTCCATGACTATGGCGGGGATTTCTCCTTCTAAGTGAGGAGTATAGCTGGTGCGATCGCCTACAATTTCATTTACACGGGGAATGTATACCCAGTCTGGTGCTTTAGCGATAAATTGCCCATTCACTGTGGCACAAATCGCAAAATTCGAGGCGATTAACATTTGCTCTTGGATGAACCCACTAATTTCTAAGCTTTCACGCAAAGCACCAGCCAGAATTGGCTGACCTGTATTTTCCACCGGTTCATCCTCTAGCTTAAAATCTTCGGGCAATGGTTGCCAACAAATATCTAGTGGGGTGATTTGGGCTACCATAAGCAAGGTTTTGGCATTTTTTTAAATTGTATCACTGAATTGGTACACCTAATCCAGTATTAAGTACAACGAGTCATACCTACTCCCCAAAATTAACAAAACCGACTGTTACAGTGAAAATAACAGTCGGTTTTGTTAATTTGATAATCTTAAATTAGAGTTTAGGCTTCTCTGTTCAAAAAGCTTTGAACTTGTCTGAGAGCCGCAGCACCGATGTTGAACAAAGCCCAGCCACCAGCAACAGCGATGGGAGCTAAAACGATCGCTACGCGAAAATCAATACCATCCATTTCTAGTACCCCTCTATCAAAGTAGAAATTAAAGTTTTATCAACTACTCTCATTTTTATTTTTAGCTGAAGTGGGCAATTTTGCTAGAGGATTTTGTAAAGAAACATTAAATAGTTAGTCATTAGTCATTAGTCATTAGTCAATGGTCAATAGTCATTAGTCATTAGGGACTGGGAACAAGGTAGACAAGGTAGATTTTAATGCCCTATGTCCTATGCCCCATTCACCATTCCGAAATTTTTAAGCAAACCCCAAATCCGTTCCCTTGTCGGCGTGGACTAAAGCTAACTTTTTGTAACGTTCGGCGTGTTCTATGAGGTTGGCGGCTTCTTCTTGTGTAACTTGGCGAAGAATTTTGCCGGGAATGCCTACAACTAGGGATAAGGGGGGTATATTCTTGGTTACTACTGCACCAGCACCTATGATGCTACCTGCTCCTACTCTGACTCCATCTAAAACTACTGCGCCGATACCAATTAAACAGCCGCGCTCAATATGGGCTGAATGTACAACAGCACGATGTCCTACTGTCACATGGTCTTCTAAAATTGTGGGCAACCCAGGATCACCATGTAAAATAGCCCCATCCTGAATATTTGTGCATTCGCCAATGTCAATGCGTTCTACATCTGCTCGCACAACTGCACCATACCAAATGCTAACCCCGGCTGCTATGTTGACTGAACCCATGACAACGGCGTTGGCTGCAATGAAGGCGGCTTGAGAAAAATCGGGAGAAGGCCAGTAAGAAACGGTAGACACGATAGAATAGGAATAAGGTACCCAGGAACACTGGAGAGGCTCCATCCTTGGAGACTGGTTGCAAAACCAGAATATCACAGTGTCATTCCTCTTCGCGGAGGAAGACAATCCGTAAAAGTTGTTCTCGCTTCATGTTTTTGATGTGCAGTAGAGAATGATTTCTCCCTGGTGATAGAGCCGGAGTGTAAAATCCAACCCACTGGTGCTGGTGAATACGAAAATACGTTTGTACGCACTTCATGATGAATCCAGGCTTGCAGTACCCTATATTCGGAGCTGATATACAGTGTCCCCATTGTCGGCAAACTATTCCGGCACTGACACTAACTGATACTTATTTATGCCCTCGTCATGGCGCGTTTGAAGCTAATCCCAAAACTGGAGAGTTAGTTCATCTACAGTCTGGGCGACATTGGCGACGGTGGAACAATGAGTGGTATAGACAGCATACTCATCCTGATGGCATTCGGTTTGAAATCCACGAAGCCTTAGACAAACTATACACCCAAGGCTATCGAGCGACACGAGTGATCATCGCCAGACGTTATCAGGAGTTGATGAGTGGCTATTTAGAACGCAGTACACCTTGGCGTTCTGGACAGCAAGAAGCATCATCTGCAAGGCTATACGGCTTACCTGTAGAATTTAGTCCTGATCCAGCCGAAGATCCTTGCTGGGAAGTGATTAATTTCGATTTAGATAAAGAACCGGGTGTGCCGGTGCGCTACCCTTATTTCAGATTGTTTGAATAATCGTCATTAGTCATTAGTCATCAGTCATTTGACTAATGACTAATGACTAATAACTAATGACTAAATTATGCACCACGCCTCTATTCGGACTGCGAATATCCATCATGCGATCGCTTTTTATGAAATCTTAGGTTTTACAGTCTGTGAACGCTTCACCACAGGCTACACCTTGGCTTGCTGGATGGAAGGATTAGGCGGAAGAATTGAATTAATTCAAATACCCCAACCTAAACCTGCACCGGATGCGTTTGGTGATGAGCATTATGTGGGTTACTATCACTTGTCGTTTGATTTAACGGAAATTACTGAAGATTTATCAGAGTGGTTGACAAATTTACAAAAGCGAGTAGCATTGTCAGTAGAATTACCACCTTTAAAAATTCTTTTAGAACCGACTCAACAGCAAATAGGCGATCGCATTTTAGAAGTAGCTTTTATTGCTGATACAGATGGCTTACCTTTAGAGTTCATCCGATTTTTAAGTAAACTACATTAGTCTCTAGTTTTTATTTTGTCTTTTTATATACATTTATTGCTATCGTCAAGGTAACATATTTATTCAAGAGAATGAGAATATTCTCGGCAATAACTATAGAAAATGATTTTATTTAATACATCTACCACAGCAAATGTCTATATTATCAGCTGCCGATAGATATCGTTTCCATCTATTGCTGTTTGTTATTTCATTAATGACCTTATTATTTCTTGGCAATGAGCCTGCTAAGAGTCAAGATATAAGTACCTTGAATCGTGAGAAACACCAATTAACATTAGTGACCAAGAATTCCCAAGATTTAAAATTAACGGAAAATGTCCACAAGACAGTTTTAGAAAATGGACTAACTGTTCTCATTAAAGAAGTCCATACAGCTCCTGTAGTGAGTGTGCAAGTATGGTACAAGTTTGGTTCACGCCAAGAAGCACCAGGAGTCAACGGCATTGCCCATCAACTAGAACATATGATGTTCAAAGGTACAAATAGCCGTCCGACTCAATTTGGCTGGTTGTTTAGTGCTTTGGGTAGTGACTCGAATGCTTTTACAAGCTATGACCAAACAGCTTATTACGGCACAGTGGAACGAGACAAGCTCAAAGCCTTGCTAGTTCTAGAAGCAGATAGAATGCAAAATGCTCTCATGGATAGTGAACACCTAGCTAGCGAGAAGCGGGTAGTCATTTCCGAGTTACAAGGTTACGAAAATAGCCCAGAATATCGACTCAGTCGTGCTATCTTGCGTTCAGTATTTCCCAACGGTTACGGTTTACCTGTAGGTGGTACTAAGGCTGATGTCGAAAAATTCCAGATTGAGCAAGTCCGCCAATACTATCGTCAGTTTTATCATCCTGAAAATGCAGTTTTAATCATTGTCGGTGATTGTCAAGCTCAAAAAACTCTAGCTACAGTCAAGGAAATCTTTGGTAATATCCCCAAGGGTCAACAGTCAATAGTCAATAGTCAACAGTCAATAGTCAATGGTCAACAGTCAATAGTTAGTAGTTCTAAGTCGCCCATCTTTTTACGAGAACAGGGTTCAGCTTCATTATTGCAGGCTGTGTATCCTTTACCATCTGCAAATCATCCAGATATGCCGGCTTTAGAAGTGGCGGATTATATTTTGACAGAAGGGAGAAATTCTCGACTATATCAAGCTTTGGTGGAATCGGGTTTAGCCACTGATATTTCAGGTGCAGTGGTGAGTTTAAAGCAAGGTGGGTGGTATGAGTTGCTAGTCACGGCTGATCCTGATGAAGATGTGAGTAAGCTTACACCTGTGGTGAACCAGGCGATCGCGAAACTGACTAAAACAGGAGTCACCGCCGCCGAGTTAGCTAGAGCTAAAAGACAGTTAGAATCTGCGACTATTTTGAGTAACCGTAGTATTTCTGATCAAGCCATGCAGTTAGGCAATGATGAGACCACTACTGGTGATTATCGCTTCACAGACCATTATTTAGCGGCTGTGCGCCAAGTTACGTCCGCAGATGTCAAAGCTGTATTAAAGAAATATCTGCGTCCATCTGCGCGGAAAGTGGGAATTTTTCAACCGATTACCAATAAAAATAAAGAAATCGCGTCAAAACAGCCACCTCCACAAACTAGGGAAAATTTGTCTGGTAATTTACCCACTTTGCCAGATGAGATGTTGCGGTATTTACCAGTCATTGAACATGATGATCAGGTGAACAATAAAACACTGCAAGTACCACAGCAGTTTACCCTACCTAATGGCTTACAGGTATTATTATTAAGCGATCGCTCGACACCCACCATTACTTTAAGTGGTCATATCCAAGCCGGTACAGAATTTGACCCAGGAGAACAAGCAGGATTAGCTGCACTGGTAGCAGATAGCTTGATGAGTGGAACCAAAACTAAAAATGCTGCTACCCTAGCAAAAGCCTTGGAAGACAGAGGCGCAACTTTAGATTTTGAAGCTTATCGGAATGGGGTACAAATAGAGGGTAATAGTCTGGCGGAAGACTTACCAGTGTTAATTAGAACCTTAGCAGATGCCCTAAAAAATAGTACATTTCCCCAGAAAGAGTTGGAATTAAATCGTCAGCAAGCCTTAACAGACTTGAAAGTAGAACTAGATGATCCAGCCGCAGTGGCGCGCAAAATATTTTTGCAATCGATTTATCCCAAAAAACATCCTCTACACAAGTTTCCTACAGCCGAGAGTCTGCAAAGCATTACCAGAAAAGATGTGATGGCTTTCCAAAACAAATACTATCGTCCAGATAGTATGGTGTTAGCACTGGTGGGAGATTTTGACACAGAAGAAGTGCGATCGCTAATTCAACAAGAGTTTGGTGACTGGCGGGTTAATGGTTCACCGCCAAAAGTCGAATATCCCCAAGTATCCAACCCCAGTAATTTAGTGCAAGTTAACCCAGTAATTCCAGGGAAAGCCCAAGCTATCACCTACATGGGTTATACAGGAATCAAACGCCAAGACCCCAGATTTTACAGTGCTTTAGTATTGAATCAAATTTTAGGCGGCGACACCTTATCTAGTCGCCTGGGTGCAGAAATCCGCGATCGCCAAGGTTTAACCTATGGAATTTACAGCCACTTCCAAGCCGAAAAAGACTTTGGCACATTTTGGATTGAAATGCAAACCAGCCCAGAGGATGCTAATCAAGCGATCGCTAGCACCCGTAAATTACTGCAAAACATCCATCAACAAGGTGTCACCGCCACAGAATTAGACATGGCTAAACGTAGTCTGACTGGCAGTTATCACGTTTCTTTAGCAGATCCAGAAGAGTTAACTAGTAACATCTTGATGAATCAGGTATATGGTTTAGACAAAACAGAATTACACACCTATACCCAAAAAATTCAACAAGTTACCCTGACAGAAGTGAATCAAGCCGCCCGTGAATTACTACATCCTGATAATCTGGTTGTAGTAACTGCTGGCCCTCCTATATTGGCTCATCATAGTCTTAGATAGTGGGCATGGGGAATGGGGCATTGGGCATTGGTAGACAAGGTAGACAAGGTAGACAAGGTAGACAAGGAACAAGAGTATCAACCTCTGATGACTATTGACCATTGACTATTTCGCCACAAAAAATAAGCTAACTTAAAAATAGATAGTATTTCTCAACTAAACTTTTAGTAAAACACAGCAAAATTAGCTCTAAGGCGCAAGTAATCATTAGTTTCCCATGAACATCCTCACCAATTTACTTTCTCAAGTACCTAAACCCGTAACACCTAAACAACGCCGAGGAATTGAAATTAAATCGCCGCGTGAAATTGATATTATGCGGCAATCAGCAAAAATTGTTGCTACCGTCCTCAAGGAAATTTCGGAGTTAGTCAAGCCAGGTATGACTACAGCCGATTTAGATGCTTACGCAGAAAAACGTATCCGTGAAATGGGTGCAACACCTAGTTTTAAGGGATATCACGGCTTTAAAGGTTCTATCTGTGCCAGCATTAATAATGAAGTAGTGCATGGTATCCCTAATCCGAAAAAAGTTATCCGGGCTGGGGATGTCTTAAAAGTGGATACAGGTGCTTACTATCAAGGATTTCATGGTGATTCTTGCATTACTATCGCTGTGGATGAAGTTACCCCAGAAGCTGCGAGATTAATTCGCGTTGCAGAAGAAGCACTTTATAAAGGTATTGAACAAGTCAAAGCAGGTGCATACTTATTAGATTTAGCCGGTGCCATTGAAGATCATGTGAAAGCACACGGCTATAGTGTGGTGGAAGAATTCACCGGACACGGTGTCGGACGTAACTTACATGAAGAACCGTCTGTGTTTAACTACCGCACACGGGAAATGCCTAATGTGAAACTGCGTGCTGGTATGACTTTGGCTATTGAACCCATTTTAAACGCAGGTTCTAAACATACACGCACTTTAGCAGACCGATGGACGGCTGTAACTGTAGATAATTCCTTGTCAGCACAGTTTGAGCATACAGTCTTGGTGACAGAAACTGGTTATGAAATTTTGACTGATCGCACCAAAATTTAATCACAGAATATCACCAAAAGCGATCGCACTTTACCAATGCGATCGCTTTTTGCTAAAGGACAAACAAAAATTTTTGTAACACCAAATTGTAAAAGGTGGGAATTTACCGATTATCTACTTTAATGCCCCCTTTATCATCAATAACCATGAAAAAACGGATTTTTGGTGTAACAGTAGGTTTATTTGCTTTCGTGTTGGCGATAGTCTTGCTACTAGGACATTTGAATGTTGTTGTAGCAGCACCAAATGCAGCAGTTTATGACAAAGCCAAGAAAGCACAAAGCGATTTTTTGAGTAAACTAGAAACCCTAGTCAACATCGACTCTGGTACAGGTTATGAACCAGGATTAACTAAGGTTGAAGATATTGTAATTGACCATCTGAAATCTATAGGTGCAGAAGTTCAAATCATTAATGCTACTCCTAGTAAGGGAAGGAATATCTTAGCCACCATCAAAGGAACTGGTAAAGGTAAAATTCTGCTGCTTGCCCACACCGACACTGTATTTGAGGAAGGAACAGCCGCTAAACGTCCATTCAAAATATTAGGTGGTAAAGCCTACGGCCCAGGAGTAATGGATGATAAAGGGGGAATTATTTTAGGTTTCGAGGCACTGAAAATTTTGCAAGAATTGAAGCTTCAGAACTTTGAAAAGATTACCTTTTTAATTAATCCTGATGAAGAAAAAGGATCATTTGGTTCACGGGAATTAATCAAAGAAACTGCTAAAAAACATGATGTAGCTTTGGTGTTAGAATTTGGTTCGCCTGACGATAAAGTTACTTCATGGCGCAAGGGCATTGGTTACTACGGATTTAAAGTCAAAGGTAGGTCTGCCCATGCGGGGGCTGAACCAGAAAAAGGCTGTAATGCACTCCTAGAAGCAGCCCACCAAACCCTACAACTGAGTAAACTGGGTGATGCCAGCAAACAAACCAGTGTTAATTTTACTGTTTTTGAGGCAGGCGATCGCCGAAATACGATTCCAGATTCTGCCGAGGTTCAAGCAGATGTGCGGGTACTCCAAGCCGAAGAATATAATCGCCTCGAACGGGATTTTACTCGCTTATCGAAAAACAAACTCCTACCCTGCACTGAAATTCAGGTGATTTCAGACCGAGGTCGTCCACCCTTTCCACCCAATCCCAAAACTGATGCTTTAGTGAAAAAAGCACAAGCTATTTATCAAACAATAGGTTTTAAGCTAGGTGTAGAGGGCAGTGGAGGCGGTACTGATGGTAACTATGCAGCCGCCGTTGGTACAACCACACTTGATGCACTTGGGCCTGTAGGTGGCGGCGCACATAGTCCAGAGGAATATATTGATTTAGACCGCATTGCACCAAGAATTTACCTGCTTACCAAGCTGTTAATAGATTTGGGAAATGCAAGCTGATACGGTGAATACAAGCTTTTAATATAGAGTGTTTGCAATTTAAACAGCATCTCAAAGCAACCTTTTAGCTTGAGGATTCTAGTTTCAGCCTTACTACATCTTGTGACTTGATGGAAAAACACCTACTGTAGCCCCTGAATAGAATTCAGGGGCTTTACTTACGCATCATGACTCGTAAATTCCTCAATACCAGTTGTGCTATATCAAGAGTTATGATTTTCTCAGTCATTAAATCTGACTTTTCCATAATTGTCCTGAAATTATTTGATCACTTGTGAGAGTCGAAAAATCCATTTTCTCAAGAAAACTAGATTGTGCAGTCTCGCAGTTTTGATAAATTACATAGGATTACTATAGTTACCTGCAATATTTTTTTAGGCATAACCTATGATTGTTGAAAAAAAACATTGGTTGCAAATGGCTGTTCAAGTTAAAGGTTCAGTGCTGGCATCAATATATAGACGGGTGATTGGCTGTGGCTTATTTGGAGTTTTCGTTTCTTTACTTTATTACTTAAAACTACCAGTATCTCAACCCGTTTTAGGGACTATTATTCCTAGTATTGTTTTGGGTTTATTATTAGTTTTTCGCACTAATACAGCCTATGAAAGATTTTGGGAAGGGCGAAAATGTTGGGGTTCTATAGTTAATAATGTCCGTAACATAGCAAGACAGATTTTAGTGTCAGTTGCAGAAACTGCACCAGAAGATAAGAAAGAAAAAATTGGAGCCTTATATTTACTAGTAGCTTTTGCAGTCTCAACTAAACTACATCTTAGAGGAGAATCAGTCAATAGTGAGCTAGAAGAATTAATGTCCTCTGCTAAATACTTCAAACTAAAAAGCATGAATAATCCTCCCCTAGAAATAGTTTTTTGGGTAGAAGATTATTTACAAAAGCAATATAATAATAATCGCCTCAATTCTTATCAGTTGACAGCTATTCAACAATTATTAAATAATTTAGTAGATAATTTAGGTGCTTGTGAACGCATTTTAAAAACCCCAATGCCCCTGGCTTATTCCATTCACTTAAAGCAATTATTGTTACTGTATTGTTTGTTACTACCATTTCAAATGGTGCAAAGTTTAGGATGGTGGACAGGTGCAGTTACAGCGTTAGTAAGTTTTACATTATTTGGCATTGAAGCCATTGGTTTAGAGATAGAAAATCCTTTTGGTTACGATGCCAATGACTTACCCCTTGATACAATTTGTCAGACTATGCGACGTAATATTGATGATTTAATCAGTCTATACTTAACGCGATCGCTCCAAGACAACGAATTATCCCTTTTGCCTCCTGAATTGTAAATGGGCATGGGGCTAATCAATTCAAAATTCAAAATTCAAAATTCTTGAATTTTGGGCATGGCGCATTGGGCATTGTGGTAAATATTTCTCCCTTGTCTCCCTTGTCTTCCCGACATCCCTACAACCTCCTAATAGCCAGTTCCAACCCTTCGCACACACCAGCGAGAAAGTCTAAATCTAACGTGGCAATTGTATCGCTGGGTTGATGATAATGGGGGTTTCGCAAAAAGGCTGTATCTGTCACCATCATTGCTGGATAACCTGCATCCCAAAATGGTGCATGATCACTTAGTCTGGTTTGAGGCACTATCAAGCCTCTCTTGGGAACTGGTAGCCACTGACTGGATATTCCCACTTTGCGGATACTGCGACTCATAGCGATTAAATCAGGAATTGTCCGCAAATTACCGATTAAAGCGATAAAATCGCCAGTATTGGGGTAAAACCTCTCTAAAGGCGGCGGATAATTTTGGCAACCAGGGGTAGAATCACGATACCCCAACATTTCCAGAGACATCATCAAGCGCAGGGGTTGCTGTTGTTGTCGCAGGAGATTGGCATAGTCGGCACTACCCAACAAACCATATTCTTCCATATCAAAAGCCACCAGCCGCAAAGGATATTTAGCTGGTTGGGCAGCAAACTTTCTGGCTAATTCTAGTAATACAGCCACACCCGTTGCATTATCATCAGCCCCTGACGTTCCTGGTACAGCATCATAGTGCGCCCCAATTAAAATAGGAGGTAAATCCTGACGTTTGGGTGTGGATTGGGCAGGTAAATTGAGGATGAGATTGTGAAAATCTCTATTGTTCACAGTAAAGGTGTGGATTTCCACACTTCCCCAACAAGAAAATTCTTGGCGGATGTATTCTTGAACAAAGAAATGTCCCGCAGTTGCTAGATAAGGATCGCGTTCTCGCGCTATCTGTTGGAGGTAGTTATGTAATCTTGCTTGTAAATTCAAGTGTTTTTCACAGTTTTAATCTCAAATTTATGATGCAGGGATCAAGCAAAACCCAAAGCAGTAGTTGCACGTATAAAGTTTATATATCTTGGACTGTTGACTGTTGACTAGTGACTATCATGTGAATGTTATTCTAGTGTTGCAACTAACTCCTCAAGCTTTTACGCCTCCAACTTTGGCTGCAATCACCCCTATTATACTATTGGGGTAATCTTACCTTGTAGCATTAAGCAAGAGGTCATCCCGCCCAATCATAATATATGTATAAGACGCACTAGGAGAAGAGTAACGCATGGGCAAGGTAGTCGGCATCGACTTGGGTACAACCAACTCAGTAGTCGCCGTAATGGAGGGTGGCAAGCCGGTGGTGATTGCCAATGCAGAAGGAATGCGAACAACCCCCTCCGTGGTAGGCTTCAGCAAAGAAGGCGAACGGGTGGTTGGGCAAATGGCAAGACGGCAAACAGTCCTCAACCCACAAAACACTTATTTTGCCGTGAAACGCTTTATTGGGCGCAAGTACGGCGAACTGAACCCAGAATCAAAGCGTGTTCCTTACACTATCCGTAAAGATGATGTAGGTAATATCAAAATTGCCTGTCCCCGCTTAAGTAAGGACTTTGCCCCAGAAGAAATTTCCGCAATGGTGCTGAAAAAATTGGCAGATGATGCTAGTGCATACTTAGGCGCACCAGTGACAGGGGCAGTAATTACAGTTCCTGCTTATTTTAATGATTCGCAACGACAAGCAACCCGTGATGCAGGCAGAATTGCCGGGTTGGAAGTGTTGCGGATTCTCAATGAACCGACGGCTGCATCTTTGGCTTATGGGTTAGATAGAGGTGATACGGAAACCATCTTAGTATTTGACTTGGGTGGGGGAACTTTTGACGTATCAATTCTGGAAGTAGGCGACGGGGTATTTGAGGTTAAATCTACAAGTGGCGATACTCAACTAGGCGGGAATGATTTTGATCGAAAAATAGTTGATTGGTTAGCAGAGCAATTTTTAGAAGCAGAAGGTGTAGACTTAAGACGCGATCGCCAAGCTTTACAACGTTTAATGGAAGCCGCAGAAAAGTCCAAAATCGAACTTTCTGCCGTCAGTATCACCGAAATTAACTTACCTTTCATCACAGCCACGGAAGATGGGCCGAAACATCTAGAAACTCGCCTGACGCGCGCCCAGTTTGAAGGTTTATGCGATGACTTACTCGGACGTATCCGTAACCCAGTGAAACGGGCTTTAAAAGATGCAGGTTTGCGCCCAGATGACATTGAAGAAGTCGTACTAGTCGGCGGTTCTACCCGAATGCCAATGGTAAAACAACTGGTGCGGAATATGATCGGTATTGAACCCAGTGAAAATGTCAACCCCGATGAAGTGGTGGCGATGGGTGCAGCCATTCAAGCAGGTATCCTGGCTGGGGAATTTAAAGATGTGCTGCTATTGGATGTTACGCCCTTGTCTTTGGGTTTAGAAACCATCGGCGGCGTGATGAAAAAATTAATCCCCCGCAATACTACAATCCCCGTTCGCCGTTCGGATATTTTCTCCACCTCTGAAAATAACCAAAACAGCGTGGAAATCCACGTTGTTCAAGGTGAGAGGGAAATGGCATCGGATAATAAATCTTTGGGTAGGTTCAAACTCTATGGCATCCCACCCGCACCCAGGGGTATACCGCAAATTCAGGTATCATTAGATATCGATGCTAACGGAATTTTGCAGGTGACAGCCTTAGATAGAACCACCGGCAGAGAACAAAGCATCACCATTCAAGGGGCTTCTACCTTGAGTGAATCAGAAGTCAACCGCATGATTCAGGATGCGAAAAAATACGCTGATATTGACAGGGAACGCAAAGAAAGAGTAGAAAAACGCACCCGTTCTGAGGCTTTAATTCTGCAAGCAGAAAGACAACTTAGGGAAGTCGCCTTAGAATTTGGCATGCAGTTTGCCCGCAACCGCCGCCAACGCATCGATAACATTTGCCGAGAATTGAAAGAAAGTCTCAAAGAAGACGACGATCGCGGCATTGATCAAGCCTACGTAGATTTACAGGATGCTTTGTATGAATTAAATCGCGAAGTCCGGGAATATTATGCGGAAGACGAAGACGACGATTTATTTGGTACAATCCGCGATATCTTTGTAGGCGATAAAGATAAAGACCGCGATCGCGACTTCTACCGAGATAATTACCGCGACAACTATCGAGAACGGGACTCTTATAATCGAGACTACAACAACAGAGATAATGGACGCGATCGCGATCGTCGTTCTTCCTACGATAATCCTCCCCCCCGCCGCCAGCCCCGTCCCAGCTATCAAGATAATTGGGATGATGACGATGATTGGTTGTAACCATAGGGCATAGGGAATAGGGCATGGGGCATTGGGAATGTAATCTACCTTTCTCAACCCTTACACCCTTACACCCCTATACCCCTACACTTCTATTTCCTGAATTCGGATTTAGTAATTGGTAATTAGTATTTAGTAATTGAGTATGAATATTAATCCGTTACTAAATTAAAGATTACTAACATCTAAACTTTAAAAGTTCCATAAATGAATATGCAAAATTTGCAGAATTTTCGAGATTATTACGAAATTTTAGGAGTAGCTAAAGACGCTACAAACGAGGAAATTAAAAAGAATTATCGGCGGTTAGCTAGACAATATCACCCAGACCTCAATCCAGGTAATAAAGCAGCAGAAGAAAAGTTTAAAGATATTGGCGAAGCTTACGAAGTCCTTTCTGATACGGCTAAACGCGCCCAATATGACCAATTTAGCCGCTACTGGAAACAAAAAGGCTTTAGTAAACAAGCACCAAAATCTAAAACTTGGGAACAGAAAGGAGAACGGAATGGCAATCAAAATGTAGATCCGAGTCAGTTTGCCAATTTTGAGGATTTTATTAATCAAGTTGTGGGTGTAGGTGGTCGCAAAGACACAAGAAATGGGGCAAGTAGCAGCACTACAACCGACCCATTTCGTACTCCTAAAAGTAAAGTTCAATACACAGTTCCCAAAAATCCACCGCGTCCCACACGGCGGGATATTGAAGCGAGATTAACCCTACCACTAGAGAAAGCTTATCAAGGTGGGAAAGAACGGATTAGATTAGAAGATGGGCGATCGCTAGAAGTCGATATGCCCTCTGGGATGGTTACAGGGCAAAGTGTCAGACTCCGAGATCAAGGTATTGGTGGCGGCGACCTTTATTTAAAAATTACCGTTGAACCACATCCATTATTTAAAATCGAAGGTGCTAATATCTCTTGCCAAGTACCAGTCACACCCACAGAAGCCGTTTTAGGCGGACAAGTAGAAGCACCCACCCTAGATGGCCCTGTGAAAATGACCATTCCCCCTGGAGTCAGGTCTGGTCAAAGATTTCGCTTGGCAAATAAAGGTTATCCCACCGAAGGTGGGAAAAGAGGAGATCAATTAGTAGAAATCCAAATAATTGCCCCGAAAAACATTAGCCAAGAGGAAAGAGAACTCTACGAAAAATTGCGGCAAATTGAAACCTTTAAACCCCGCGCTGATTTATTGGGTTAAAATTCTGTCGATAAATTCTCACCCATAGAATTACACTAAAGCAGTTGACGCAATTCTTCAACTGAGTTAGCTGTAATAATCTGGCGTAAAATCTCCTTCAATTGTGCTGTATCACTAATTTGATTAATTTGTGACAGTAACTGCAAACCATCATTACCAAATTTCATCTCTAAATTAATTTCGATACTCGAAATTAGTCCTTGTCTTTCACCGCGCGCCTGGCCGCGTGCCTCACCGCGTGCTTCACCGCGTGCTTCACCCTCACGCAAAATCTCTTGATACCAAGGTGATTCACGTAGCACAGTCATATCCCACCTCATAATTTCTTGAACTAAGGAACTCTCTAACACAAACGTAGCAAAAAAAGCTAAGACAGTTTCTAACTGGTTTAACTGTTCATCTCCACGCAGAATTTGCAATGCTTCTCGAATGACTAATTCATCTTCGCCGCCTTTGAGAATCGGCACAAATGGCAGTAATGAGGGTAGAGGTTGTTGTAAAGCAATGTTGACATCCACTTCCCACAGGTTAATCACTCGATAATCTTGGATAACTCTGAGTCCGGCGAAATTGGAAGTAAAACTGGTAGGGATTTCTTCGTTAGTCGTTTTGAGAATATTGATTAAGACAGGATAGATAGGTAAATTATATTTTTCTTCTGCTAGTCCTGCATAGGCACGCATTCGGCGTGGCATTTGTTGCTTGTAGCGCAATTGCAATTCATTGAGAACCAGAAATTCACCGTATTGAGAACTAGTAGCACGGATTAAAACATCGCTTTCTCGGCTAATCCATTGAAATTCCGAATTGAGGATTTCCCCGGCGAGAATATCAGGCATCTGAGTGACCCATCTTACCCAGTTGTCTGGTGCTAGGCTGATTAATTTTTTCGTACTGACATCTGCGGCTTTAGTCACCTTGCTGCACTCCGAATTCAAAATAACCTAAAAGTAATTAGGATGTTGACCTTAGCTTTTGCCTTGATTTTTCCCCTAAATCCCTATACTTTCCGATGCCTAAATCCTATGCAACTAATCGTAACCTAGTAGGGATAAGAGGTTTACAATATTAAAAAAAACTTGATAGCAAGGTGAATCAAACATCTGTGAATCAACACGGGACAATGCCGCAAAGCAGTGAACCCAATTATTACTCATTGCTAGGACTACATCCTTCAGCATCGGTAATTGATATTCGTCGTGCCTATCGGGAGTTGAGTAAACGCTATCATCCTGATACCACAGAACTAGCTGCTGCTGTTGCTACGCAAAAATTTCAGCAAATTAACGAAGCCTACGCCACTTTAAGTAATCCTGAAAGGCGTTTAAATTATGACATCAAGATAGGTTATTCTCGGTTTGGAGTGATTCAAGCACCGCCTGATTTGCGTCATCCTGCTGCTTATAGCTACGATTACTCAAAATCAGCTTACTTGGATGCGAGCGATCGCCCCCTCTCCTCTGGTGAAATTTTTGCCTTATTCATTTTGGCGGTGACTTTTGTAGGCTGTTTACTACTAGCAGTAACTATTGGCGTAATTCGTGGTGATCAAGCTTTACAAACCCAGACACCCACACCAGTTGTTACACAAATTTCCTATGTGGGGACTGGGGATTGGGGACTGGGGACTGGGGAGGAGGAAAGATTGTTTGACTATTGACTGTTGACTATTGACTTTTGACCACTAATAAACATTTTGAACTCTTATGTCTACACTGCCTCCTGATACACCTTTATACAGTCATCCACTGCCACAAATTGAGCAGTGGTTGAAAGAGCAAGGTTGTCAACAAGATGAAACACAGCTACATTGCTGGCGTATACAAAAAGCAAGCTGGCAGGCCGAATTGTGGCTGGATATTGAGCAAATAGTGGTGCGATATATCCAAGCTGGGGAAAATGGTCAAGATATCCAACGTGCTTTTAAGTATTCCTTAAGTCGGGAAGATATTGAACAAGCTGTGTTTTCTGGCCCCTAGTAGAGCTGAATGCTCAGTATTCAATGAAGATTGAGTCCTCAGAGATACCTAGTAAGTTGCATTATTTCAGCTGTTGATAAAAACTGTAAACCCTCTCCCTTACTCCCCTTCTCCCTGCGATATTAATATGCTGGTTAAAGGTTGAGCAGCTTATCTATTATTGTCTTGAAGTTCGTCGGCACTTCTTTTAGCTGTATCTGGGTACACAGAACCCCATTGTTTTATAGCTTCGCCAGATTCTTTAGCAATTCTTTTGGCTCTTTGGACGGGAGCATCTTCTGTTTGACGAGCTTCTCTATTCCATTCTCCCGTAGTTTTGGGTCTATCAGCATCGTCTTGATGCACAACTTTATCGAGTCTTCTGGTAACAGCATCAACGTTACGTCCAGATTCGATGTTGGAATTTAAGCCGGTTGTTAACACTAAAAAACCAACTAAGACAACAGCAAAAAGACGCTTAATTTCCAAGTCCCGAAATATAGATTTGATGGAATTGATTGCTTTAGTAAATAAACTAACCATCATTACACTCCCTTGATTAAATGTAGATAATCTTCAATTTGGCAGAGATTTATTGGTCACTTCAGTAAACATATCCGCGAGTGCGCCCCAAAGCTTTATCAAATAAGGTTGTAGCCTCATTTGCGGATATATCTAAACCTGTGGAAGCAACTGAGTTCAGCGACTAGATATTGCTGATCTCATCGCTTTAGTCGTTGTCGGCACAATTTAAAATTAGCTATAAAAAGCTAGTTATTCCTCTAACAAAAGTTATAAATTGTTTATTTTTTGTAGTACCGTAATTGGTATTATCTGAGAATTGAAATCCTCTTTAAGAGACGCTGCGCGCAGCTTACTTCCCCATAGGGGTACACTACGAAGTTTTTCATTTACTAATATCTAATTACAAAGGTAGATATTTTGGGAATTGGCAATCTCTAAATGTTGATTCGTAATAAATCTAGTTCTCTTGTAAATATTTCATCTATTGGTAACATTTGACCGTCGGTTGTCATAAATTTATGGTCTTTTGTGGCTCGAATAGTTGAACCATCTTCTAAGCCATATTCAAAAATTTCTTGTTGTCCGCGATTATGCCATTGGGCGACCGGCTGAGTGTAGATAAGACCATTATGACCAATTGTGTAGACAGTACATTCAATTTGTTGTTCTACAATCTTACCAATGGGTAAAAAACCATATTCAATTGTCAAAATCTCTGTGTCGTAACTTAAACAATATTCAGCGAATTTCAACATATCATCAAATAGTTGTTCCGCTACTTGCTTTTTCACCCCATTTTTAGTGGAACCGTCGATAAACTTTTCTTGCTGCTTTTGCATTTCGGAAACTTTCTTTTTACCCATAGCGCGACGCAGCAAGTCGGCTTGTCCCAGGGAATAGCCAGCCATATCTTGAGCAATTTTCATGATTTGCTCTTGATAAACCATGATGCCATAGGTTTCATTTAATATTGGTTCTAAAATCTGGCTATCATATTGAATGCTTTCTCTACCATGTTTCCGGTTAATAAATTTGGGAATCAATCCCGCATCTAAAGGGCCTGGTCGATATAGTGCCAAAATAGAAGATATATCTTCAATATTAGAGGGTTTCAAATCTCTAACTATCTGCTTCATCCCAGAAGATTCTAATTGAAATATCCCTTCTAATTCTCCTGATTCTAAAAGTTCATAGGTTTTCTGCACATCTTTAGGTAAGGTTGTATGCTCACCTTTAGCTAAGATTTTTTGTGCTTTGCGTTCTTGGTTAGTAATTTCATAGGGGTCAATTTTAAACCCATGATTTTCCGCAATTAAATCAATGGTTTTTTGAATCATGGTTAAATTCTTCAGACCCAAAAAGTCCATTTTCAATAGACCCATTGATTCTAAGTCTTCCATGAAATATTGAGTAATTACTGAGCCGTCATTATTGCGTTGTAGAGGCACAATTTCATCTAATGGTTCGGCAGAAATGACGACACCGGCGGCGTGAACTCCGAAGGTTTTGTTAGTACCTTCAATTCGCATAGCCATATCAAGCCAACGGCGTACATTAGGGTCATTATCATATTTTGCTTTAAACTCTGGTTCGGGGGTATCATCAGAAATCATCACCTTGAGTTTAGTAGGTTTCCCCCGCACGACAGGAATTAATTTCGCCATTTTGTCGGCTTCCCCATAGGGAATATTCAATACTCTGGCGACATCTTTTAATACTGCTTTGGAAGTCAGACGGTTAAAGGTGATAATTTGGGCGACTCTTTCTTTACCGTATTTTTCTGTAACATAATCAATGACTTTATCTCGTTGTTCAATACAAAAATCTGTATCAATATCAGGCATTGATTTCCGTTCTGGGTTTAAAAATCGCTCAAATAATAAGCCATGATGTACGGGGTCAATATTAGTAATACCCATCGTGTAGGCGACTAATGAACCAGCCGCCGAACCTCTACCTGGCCCCACAGGAATATTATTATCTCTAGCAAATTTGATGTAGTCCCAAACTACTAAAAAGTAGGTGGAAAAGCCCATTTGTTGCAGCATTTTGAGTTCATATTCCAATCTTTCCCGATAGACTGGATCAACTTCAGAGCGAGATTTGCGATTTAATTTTTCTAATAATCCTTGCCAAGCGACTTCTTCAACGTAGGTGTCAGCAGTATGACCAGCCGGAATGGGATAATTAGGAATCCGAGGTTCACCCATAATCTGGTAAGGCTCGACTTTATCAGCTACCTCTAGGGTTGTAGCGATCGCCTCTGCAATAATATCCTCTGGTAAATGATCCCGAAATAGCTGGAGCATCTCTTCAGCCGATTTGAGATATTCTGTCCCGCTATAACGCATCCGGTTTTCTTCCACGATCAGCTTACCTGTTTGAATACACAGCAAAGCGT
The DNA here is from genome assembly GCF_002896875.1 of Nostoc sp. CENA543. Lineage (GTDB taxonomy): Bacteria > Cyanobacteriota > Cyanobacteriia > Cyanobacteriales > Nostocaceae > Trichormus. Next base: position 5,411,366 of record NZ_CP023278.1, on the reverse strand, counting down.
CGTGGGCTTCTACGTCAAAACAAGAAATAAAATGTGAGTCGTTAGTCGCAACAAATTTAATATTTAGTTCTTTAGCAATTTTAATAATTTCTACATTGACAATCCGGTCTTCTTGTGAACCGTGGTCTTGAATTTCTAAATAAAAATCATCTCCAAAAACATCTTTATACCATTGTGCGACTTTCCGGGCTGCATCTGGTCTACCGCTAAGGATGGCTTGGGGAATTTCTCCACCTAAACAAGCACTCGTAACTATTAAACCCTCACGATATTTTTGTAACAATTCTTTATTGATACAAGGACGAGAAAAGATACCTTTACCTTGGACACCTTGGAGGTGAGAAATTGTAGTTAATTTAACTAAATTTTTGTAACCTTTAGTATTTTTCGCGAGAACAACTTGATGATATTTCGGACGACGTTCTTGTTTTTCGATGTCGCCGTTAATAATGTACATTTCATTGCCAATAATCGGCTTGACATTTTTACTACGGCAGATTTTCAGTAATTCTACTGCACCATACATGACACCATGATCAGTGACAGCGATCGCATTTATTCCCAACGCGATCGCCCGATCAATCAAGTCCGGTAACTGACTTGCACCATCTAGCAGACTGTAGTCACTGTGTATGTGTAAAGGTACGAAGGACATAGTTAGTAGTCAATAGTCATTAGTCATTAGTCAATAGTTATTAGTCATTAGTCAAAAGTCAATACTCATTGGTGAGTGCTGAGTGCTGAGTGCTGTTAGCGGAAGCGGGGCGTTTAGTCCGTGCTGAGTGGTAAGTGGTAAGTGGTGAGTAAGTATGAAGTTATTCTTCCCCTACACCCCTACACCCCTATCCCTTACACCCCTACACCCCTAAAACGCAAAAAGCCACGTTTAACGAGGCTTGGTTTGCAGGTTATGTAGTTAGTGTAGCCAATCTTTGGTAGTTAATGCTGTTGTGGGCCTTTAGCATCACATTCTTTGTGCCAGCACCTTTCTAAAAGTCCGATGCGCCAGATATGGGCAAAACGGCGGGGATTGAGTTCTAGTCTTTGATCACGGCTAAATAATGGTTGGTTAAGATAAGACCATAGAGGAAATTTAATCTTGTTGTGTTTATCATCCATAGTGAGGAACAAAATAGTATAAAAGACGTTAAGCAATAGTTAGCAATGAGGAAAAATCCATCTAGATACTGATTTTCTTGTTAAAGATGCCATGATATACATTCAAATGTCCTGGTGGCAATTGCGGATTTTTACTTAAACATTTCTGCCACACTTGCAAGACTGGTAATTTATTGAAAAGTTCCTTAATAAAGTATTTCTACTTATATCTGTTGGAGGTGTGATTGTTGTTAATGGTAGGACTTTGATACAGTCAGTTAGAGGTTAGATTCACAGTTGCTGGGATCATTTTTGCAAGACAACATACTGAGATTGTGTTTGTATAAACTCTATAAATAACTCATAAATCTAGATATTCTCAGTAGTTAATTGACAGTTGCAAGTAATAAATATCAATAATTAATCACGCACTGATGACTGATATTTAATTTAAGTATAAAAACGTTAATTAATTTAACGATTTATTTAATCATCACAATCTGAAAGTCATAAAGCAAGGGGTTTATTATAGGAATTTATAATATCGCTCAATGTATTTTTTGATGTATTTATGTTAAAAAAATAACTGATTTATATTAGTTATTAATTAGTAGGGGCAGGTGATGTGAGATATAGCAGTCTGAGTCTGAATGGCAAGAATTTACGGTGTCAAGATACCCGACTTCTTGGAAAAATCGGGTATCTTGTTTCTCACGCATGATTGAGGATTGGTTTGGGAAACTTGTCCGTACAACAGTCAACTGTTAACTGTTAACTGTTAACTACTTATAGGAGTTCAAAGCGGGCTTGGAAGAAGCGGAGATATTTGGGTTCGTAAACCATCCGCATTCCACCGATGCGATCGCGATTGTAATATACTTCATCCACGGCTTCGGCTGTTAAATCCATGTGGGCTTGGGTATAAACACGACGAGGAATTGTCAGACGCACTAGTTCTAAATCGGGATAGTAATGGTCGCCTGTATCTTTATTCCGTCCGGCGGAAACAATACCCCTTTCCATCGCCCGAATTCCCGCTTCTACATATAGTTCTGCTGCTAGTCTTTGGGCAGGAAATTGGTCTTGAGGTACATGGGGTAAAAAGCGTTTGGCATCTAAATAAATGGCATGACCACCAATTGGCATCACAATGGGAATATTCCAATCTATGAGTTTCTGACCGAGATAGTCTACTTGTCCGACACGGGCGCGGATATGATCATCTTGCACTGATTCTTCTATCCCTCTAGCCATAGCTTCCATATCTCTTCCCGCCATACCGCCGTATGTATGTAAGCCTTCGTAGATGACTACTCGATTCCGGGCTTCTTCATAGGTATCGGGATCATTCAGTGCTAGCCAACCACCGATATTTACAAGAGCATCTTTTTTACCACTCATTGTGCAACCATCGGTATAAGAGCAGAATTCTCTTAAAATGGTAGCGATCGCTTGATCACGATAATCCTCTTCTCGCTGCTGGATAAAATAGGCATTTTCCACTGCTCTGGTAGCATCTAAAATAATCCGAATCCCGTAATTTTGAGCAACTTGGAACACTTCCCGCATATTCGCCATAGAAATTGGCTGTCCACCAGCCATATTCACAGTAGCTGCCACACTAATATAAGGAATACGCCCCGCACCAACTTGGCGAATTAAATCAGTGAGTTTTTCGATGTCAATATTGCCCTTGAAAGGGTGCAATGATTTAGCATCATGAGCTTCATCGATAATCACATCGATAAATGTGCCACCTGCTAACTCTTGATGTAGCCTAGTTGTGGTGAAATACATATTGCCGGGTATGTAGTCACCAGGTCTGATGAGAATTTGAGAGAGAATATTTTCCGCACCCCGTCCTTGATGAGTGGGAACAATATAACGATAGCCGTAATACTTTTGGATATTTGCTTCTAGATGATAGAAGTTTTTACTCCCTGCGTAGGCTTCATCCCCCATCATCATCCCCGCCCACTGATAGTCACTCATAGCAGATGTACCACTATCAGTGAGTAAATCTATATACACGTCTTCCGAACGTAATAGGAAAGTATTGTAACCGGCTTGTGCGATCGCCTGCTCACGTTCCTCACGGGAAGTCATTTTCAATGGTTCAACTACTTTAATTTTGTATGGTTCTGCCCAGGAACGGCGGCGGCGCGGAGAGTTGTGCTTAACTGTATTCATAGATTGCCCCTGATTGCAACTAGCCCTTTTTGCATACTATTTTGGTAGCTAGAATCTCCAGTGGCAATAATGTTACAAATTTTAGAAAAGATTTAGCTGATTCGACCAAAACCAATATCCGTCTCTAATACCCAACCTCTCGTTAAGATTTCTTTCAAGATTGTCCATCTAAGAACATTGAATATTTTGATATAGGAAAATAAAGATAAGCATCAACAAATATCTTTTTGTAAACTTTTGTTTAATCTCAGCTAGAAAATTTCTTTAGTCTCCAGTTATTTTCTAGCTGGATTAACTTACCTATGATTATATAATGACCAACTGAACTGATATTTACTTGTCAAGTGAATATTATATAAATGATAGTTTTTCTCTATACTAATTATCGCCAATTCCATAGTCTAATTCTAGATTTAATCTAGTATTAATCGTAACTTAATACACTCCATTATTCTGATTTAAAGGTATAATAAAATTTATCGACTAAGATTTTTTGCCTACTTAATTTTTGATTCCTTACTTAAGCATGAACTCATTGATAGATAATCGAGTTAAGCTAGATTAAGCTATAGGATTCATACTTGCTCATGAGTTCCCGTGCATTGCTATTAGTCAATCGTCATGCCCGCAAAGGACAAAAACGTCTCTTGGAAGTAATTAATTGCTTGCAAAAATCCGGCTTGGAATTAATTGAAGAATCTACGGAACATCCCAAAAATTTAGCTCATATTATACACAAATATAAAAATCATGTAGATTTAGTCATAGTTGGTGGTGGTGATGGGACACTAAATGCAGTAGTAGATGCTTTAGTAGAAACGCAATTACCTTTAGGAATATTACCTTTAGGAACTGCTAATGACTTAGCAAAAACGCTAGGAATTTCTAATTCCATACCAGAAGCTTGTCAAACAATAACCAATGGGGAATTACGGCGTATTGATTTAGGGTGTGTCAATGGTAAACACTTTTTTAATGTTGCTAGTCTAGGGATGAGCGTCAAAATTACCCAAAAACTGACGAAAGAATTTAAACGACGCTGGGGAATTCTAGCTTATGCAGCTACAGCATTACAGGTAATTTGGGAATCTCGACCTTTTAGTGCCGAAATTCGTATCCCAAATCAACGCTATCAAGTAAAAACAGTGCAAATTGCTGTTGGTAATGGTCGTTACTATGGTGGTGGTATGGCTATAGTTCATGATGCCAAAATCGATGACCAAAGACTAGACCTCTACAGTTTAGAAATTCAACATTGGTGGCAAATAATTCCATTACTACCTGCTATTCGTAACGGGAGACATATTCATCGGCAAAATGTCCGCGCTTTACATGGACAAGAGATGGAAATTTATACACGCAGACCCCGTCCAATTAACACCGACGGCGAAATCACCACATACACCCCCGCTAAATTTAAAGTTATTCCCCAAGCCGTAGCTGTTTTCGTACCACCGGTTTAGGGAATGGAATGAGTAATGAGTAATGAATGCTGAGTGCTGTTAGCGGTAGCGCGGCGTTTAGCCGGTGCTGAGTAATGACTAATGACTATTGACTATTGACTATTGACTCTCTTCTCTGGAATCAAAACAGATTTATTTGTATTTAAACTCAATTCTCTTGTAGTTAACTGAAATCGGGTACTGTGGCCACTCACATCAATTCACGCCAGATGGACTTGAGATTTTCTCAAGAGATTAAGCTACTGCTACAAAAGTTAGCCGAACAGCATTTAAGTCTCGGTGAGATTTTAGCGGAAACTTCCGAACGGGGTTTTAGCTTAGTTATTGCTTTATTAGTCTTACCGTTTTTGTTTCCTATGCCACCTGGTTTAGCAGGGCCTTTTGGTGCGGGATGTCTATTATTGTCTGTACAGATGATACTTGGTAGGCGATCGCCTTGGCTACCCAAAAGAATCGCTCGTTATAAATTCCCTCGCCCTTTTGCCCAGTTAATCTTACAAAATCTCCGCCGTATTACCACAATCTTTGAAAAAATCGCCCGTCCCCGCTTGGCTAAAATCGCAGAAAATCCCCTCACTTGGCGAATTAATGGCGTGTGTATCTCTTGGCTGACACTGTTACTCATGTCACCAGTACCGTTTACTAATCCGATTCCCACAGTGGGAATTTTACTGTTGACAGTCGCCACCATTGAATCCGATGGCTTATTGATTTGCGTGAGTTACGGCATCACGACTTTAATTACTATCTTATTTGGATTTATTGGCTATGCCTTGTGGTTAGCTCCTAGTTGGCTACCATCTCTATGGAGATAATAAAAAGCCCTCAGCCACAGACTGAGGGGCTTGCTTTTATTAAGGTGCATCTACTTACTGATATATCCACTATGGATTTTGCCGTATCGGGAAGAATCGTTAGAAACCAATAATCCTTTATATTTACTTTATTTTGGTCTTACTGCCAGATGAGTAAAAAATACTTACTTTAATGGAATTTTCGCTTTTTGAAAGACCTGTTCGGCTGTCAATTCCCATCCTGGAAATAAAGAATCTGTAATTAATTCATCTCCCATATAGGTTTTTGGTGCAGCATCGGGATAAAACACAGTAATGCTTCTAGCTTTGCTATCTAAAATCCACACTCGCAGCACATTAGCATTTAAATAATCCTGTGCCTTAGCTACCATTTGTCCAAAGGTTTGTCCTGGCGAAATAATTTCAATTACTAAATCAGGCGGTACAGAACAGACTCCCTCTTCTTCCCAATCTGATGGCAAACGCTCATGAGAAATATACAATACATCTGGTACTGGCACCCAGTCTTTTCCTCTGCGGGTTAATGCTACTGCTAACTCTGGGCAAACCTCTCCTTTGCCCTCACATAATTGTTCGATTAAATTGATTAAGGCGCGAGTGAGTTTCGAGTGGTGCTTTTTTGGTGACATTTTAGGAATAGCTTGACCATCGATGAGTTCATAAGTTGTATCTCCCTCGCCTGGGGACAGATTTAAGAACTCTTGCAAGGTGAGATGATTGTCAGCTTGGAGAAGCATAGCAAAAACTAAAGGGTTGTTAATTGTAATTCTTATTGGGTATATATAAAACCCCATACTGCCAGATGAGCAGCAAATACTTAATTTAATGGGATTTTCGCTTTTTGAAAGACTTGTTCGGCTGTCAATTCCCATCCTGGAAATAAAGAATCTGTAATTAATTCGTCTCCCATATAGGTTTTTGGCGCAGCGTCGGGATAAAACATAGTAATGCTTCTAGCTTTGCTATCTAAAATCCACACTCGCAGCACATGAGCATTTAAATAATCTTGTGCCTTAGCTACCATTTGCCCAAAAGTTTGTCCTGGTGAAATTATTTCAATGACTAAATCAGGCGGTACAGGACAGGCTTCATCTTCATTCCATTCTGTGGGTAAACGTTCATAGGAAATATAGACAATATCTGGTACTGGAATCCAATCTATTTCCTTTTTCTTTAATAGAACAGCCCACTCTGGACAAACAATTCCCCTATGTTCACATCTTTCTTCTATCAAAGAGAGAAGAACATGAGTCAGCTTGGCGTGAAAAAACTTTGGTGACATCTTAGGAATAGCTTGACCATCGATGAGTTCATAAGTTGTATCTCCCTCACCTGGGGACAGATTGAAGAACTCTTGCAAGGTGAGATGATTGTCAGCTTGGATAAGCATAGCAAAAACCAGAAGATGGCTAATTTTGATTTTAACTACATTGCCTGTAAAACTTCCTTAATAACATCTGCTGGTACTTCATCAGTAATTGTCACCACACCAATTTGAGTTGGTAAAATAAACCGCACTTTGCCATTTTTGACTTTCTTATCTAGTTGCAGTGCGTCAATAATACCGTCAATATCTAAACCCTCTGGTAACTTGGTAGGTAAACCTGCTTTTTGAATCAAAGCGTTTTGACGTTCTGTGTCTTCTTTTTGCCACATTCCCCATTTCACAGCAATTTGTCCGGCTGCTACCATCCCAATAGCGACAGCTTCACCATGATTAACTAACCGATAACCAGTCAAGCTTTCCACAGCATGACCAATGGTGTGTCCATAGTTGAGAATAGCGCGCAGTCCCCCTTCCTTTTCATCTTTGCTGACAACATCAGCTTTAGCTTGACAAGAACGAGTGAGGATAGAACTAATCAATTCTGGCTTGATATAGCGTAGTTGATTCAGGTGTTTGCTAGCTTCCATTTGCTGGAATAATTCTGCATCCCAAATCACACCATACTTAATTACCTCTGCCATACCGGCGCGAAATTCCCTTGTGGGAAGGGTTTTTAGTACGTCTGGGTCAATTAATACCAAACGTGGTTGATGGAATGCACCAATGAGGTTTTTACCTTGGGGATGATTTACCCCTGTTTTACCACCTATAGCTGAATCTACCATTGCTAGCAGAGTAGTAGGAACTTGTACAACATTAATTCCCCTTAGCCAACTAGCCGCCGCAAAGCCAGTCATGTCACCAATTACCCCTCCCCCTAAAGCCACCATTGTGGAGGAACGTTCTAGGCGATTTTCTAGGGCAATATCGTAGAGTTTTTGAATGGAATTAAGGGTTTTGTAGCGTTCTCCGGCTGGGAGACAATAGCTAGCAACATGAAAGCCAGCATCTTCCAAAGACTTTATACTTTTTTCGCCATAATGCTTAAATATAGTGGGATTCGACACCAGTAATACTTTTTTACCCAGCTTCAAATCAGCCATCCGTTGACCAAGCTGTTCTAAACTTCCAGATGCGATCGCAATTTCATAAGACTGCTGTGGTAGATTCACATTAATTACAGAAGTCATTACCCAAACCCCAAAAAGCGCAGTGGGCTGTATTTTACCGTATTTTGGGGGACTGGGGATTGGGGACTTATCAATTCAAAATACCCTACGGGAAGCAAGCTACAAAATTCAAAATTCAAAATTGAAGAGTGATTAGGGATTGGGGACAAGGTAGAATTGATTTTCTAACTCAGCACCGGCTAAACGCCGCGCTACCGCTAACAGCACGGGCTAAACGCCCCGCTTACGCTAACAGCACTCACTACTCATCTCCAAACTTCTGTCAAATCTAATATAAATCCTGGTAACACGTCTTCGCCTGATAAACTGACGGGATGATTTAGGGTTTCAACTGCTTGGCCTGGGCGATAAATTTCTACTCTTTGATGTTTGCAGTCAATTAACCAACCTAAACGCGCACCATTATTTATGTATTCTCTCATCTTGGCGCGTAGCTTTTCTATAGAGTCACTTTTGGAACGTAGCTCCAGCACGAAATCAGGGCAAATCGGGGCGAAGGTTTCCTGCTGTTCTATACTTAGAGCATCCCATCTATCTTGACGTATCCATGCAGCATCAGGAGAACGATCACTACCGTCAGGAAGATGAAACCCAGTTGAAGAGTCAAATACTACACCTAACTTAGCTTGACGATTCCACAACCACAGTTGTCCAGCAATATCCAAGTTTCTCTTACCAGTATCACTCCCTGTTGGTGGCATGACAATCAATTCCCCTTCCGCAGTTCGTTCCAATTGTAAATCTCTGTTAACCAACGCTAACTGCACAAATTGCTCATGAGAAACCGTCAGAGTTAGAGTCTCTGGAATGTTGACCGCAAGACTTTGGGATATTTGCGTCATCGTCAAGCAACAGGCAAAAGGAAATATATTTCTTAGTCTAGTTCATCTTCCACATTAAGTAATGAGTGCTGAGTAATGAGTAATGAGTAATGAGTAATGAGTGGTGAGTGCTGTTAGCGTAAGCGGGGCGTTTAGCCCGTGCTGTTAGCGGTAGCGCGGCGTTTAGCCGGTGCTGAGTAATGACTAATGACTAATGACTAATGACTAATGACTAATGACTAATGACTAATGACTAATGACTATTGACTATTGACTATTGACCAATGGCCAAAAATTAATGGTTCAATATAGTTAGTAAAGTATTGTGGAGAAAGATAAATGTTAGGAGTAGTATCTTACGTCCTGTTCTTGGCGTTGTTTACCGGTATAGCTGTGGGTCTGCTGTTCGGTCTGCGTTCTGCTAAGATTCTATAATTTAGGGATATAGGATATGGGGGTTTCGGGGTGGAAGTGAGGCAGAATTCTACACCCCTATACCCCCATACCCTTACACCCCTACTTGACTAACTACCCGATTTGGTCTGGAAGCGGGGGGACGCATTTCTAAGCCGAGTAGATTCAGCATTTCTTGGTCTGCGTCGTAATCTGGACAGGGGGTAGTGACTGTTAACATCTTGTTGTCGTCACTAGAAAAGATGGAGTTAGCCCCCGCCATGAAGCAAAAAGCTTGTTCAACTTGCGAAAGTCTCGCCCTTCCCGCACTTAAACGCACATCGGAAGTAGGCATAACGATGCGGGCTGTGGCTATCATTCTGACAACATCCCAAATGGGGACATCGGGCTGATTTTCTAAGGGTGTACCTTCTACTTGGGAGAGAATATTAATTGGTACTGATTCTGGGTGAGGATTGAGATTGGCTAAGGTGTGTAACATGGAGATGCGATCCTCAACGCTTTCGCCTAAGCCGAGAATACCGCCGGAACAAACTGTAACGTTGGTTTGTCGGACATTTTCGATAGTGTTTAAGCGATCGCCATAAGTCCTAGTGGTGATAATTGTACTGTAATATTCTGCTGAGGTATCTAAGTTATGGTTATAAGCATACAGTCCCGCAGTTTCTAAACGTTTAGCTTGGTCTGCTGTCAGCATTCCCAAAGTACAGCACACCTCTAAACCCATGTCAGTCACATCTTTGACCATATCCAGGACTTTCTCAAATTGAGAATTATCCCGCACTTCCCGCCAAGCCGCACCCATGCACACACGACTGACACCTTTTTGTTTTGCAGTTTGGGCAATGTTAACTACTGTTTCTTTATCTAAAAGTGCTTGGGGCTTGACTTCAGTTTGGTAACGGGAAGACTGGGCGCAGTAACTACAATCTTCTGGACAGCCGCCAGTTTTTATTGATATTAGCTTACATACTTGGATTTGTTTGGGGTCATGATATTGACGATGAATGCTAGCAGCTTGATAAATTAGCTCTAGCAACGGTGTATGATATATTTCCCGAATTTCTAGTTCTTGCCAATCGTAGCGTATTCCCGACATTACTATCCTTCTTCTAGACTGGATTGATTAACAGCTGTCTTTTTGTTATATCCCCTAACGTGCATCTTTTGGCGCAGGCGATCGCACCTATTATCCTCAACGAAGATGCTAGAGAGTATGATTAACCAGTGTCAGAAATGCCGAAAAATTTCTGTAAAGTTAGTGACAATATATAACAGGGAACAGGAAACAGGGAATAGGGAACAGAGAACAGGGAATAGGAAACTGGTAATCTGCTGTAAAGATGTCTTTCCCCTACACCCCTACACCCTTACACCTTTACACCACTTATTCTGAGTGATATGAAATCAGAACTACCCATCATTACCAGCGATCGCCTACTATTACGCATAGGTATTCAAGAAGATATCCCTAGAATTGTGCAGTATTTTCGAGAGAATAAAGATTTTCTCACGCCTTTTTATCCTACTTGGTCAGAACATTTCTTTACAGAAGACTACTGGCACAATCAAGTCGAAAACAACTTTTTAGAATTTATCCATGACCAATCTTTAAAATTATTAATTTTTCCTAAAAAACAGCCAAAAACAATCATCGGTACTGTCAACTTCAACAATTTTATTCGTGGGGCTGCCCATTTCTGTCATTTAGGTTATGGTCTAGCCGAAACTGCCCAAGGCCAAGGTTATATGACAGAAGCCTTACAGGTAGCTACCGAATATGTCTTTCAAGAATTAAACTTTCATCGCATCATGGCTAACTATATGCCCCACAATCAACGCAGTGGCAATGTCCTCAAGCGACTGGGATTTGTAGTAGAAGGTTACGCTAGAGACTATTTACTAATTAACGGTCAATGGCAAGACCATATTCTCACAAGTTTAATTAATCCTCACTGGCAGACCAATGAGTGGGAATAGGGAATGGGCAATGGGGACTGGGGACTGGGAAGATGGGGAAGTGTGGGGAGTGTGGGGGGAAAGATTTCTTCTCTATCCTCCCACACCTCCCACCCCTCCCACCCCTCCTGCTTGCCCAATGCCCCATGCCCCATGCCCAATTAACTAATTACATCGGCTTTCTCTAAAGATTCTGGGACTTCTTCGGAGTTCTTAAAGGCAAACCTTAATAAAGGCGGTGCTAAAAATGTTGTCAGAATTACCATAATCACAATTGCAGCTTGCAGAGGTTTATCTAACGTACCACTAGCAGCACCAATACCTGCAAAAACTAAACCCACTTCACCACGGGGAATCATCCCTACACCTACGGCTACACGGTTGATTCCAGGCTGACCGAACACTGCCCAACCAGTAACAACTTTACCTATAATTGCTACCACGATTAAGAAGGTAGAAATAATTAATCCTTCTCTATTTTCTGGAACTATGGGATTCAGCACGCCCAAATCTACTTTCGCGCCCACAGTTACAAAGAAAACGGGAACTAGGATATCAGCAATAGGCTTGACTTGCTCATCTAATTCGTTGCGTCTATCAGTTTCATCTAAAACTAAACCAGCCGCAAATGCACCCAAGATAGCTTCTAAATGAATGGCGTTACCTAAAAAAGCCATGAAGAAGGCAAAAATAAACGCTGGGATAACTAAATTGCCTCTTGTTTTTAAGATGCTGGTGATGGTGCAGAAGCCTTGATTGAAGAACTTACCCAGTAAGATAGAGCCAATCAGAAAAACAGTAGCACTGACAATTAAATAGATGACGTTGAAAACATCAACTTCGCCGGTTTTTGCCAAACTTGCAACTACTGCTAAGACAATAATGCCTAAAATATCGTCAATGACTGCGGCACCAACAATAATTTGACCTTCTCTTGATTTGAGATGACCGAGTTCTGAGAGAACTTTGGAAGTAATACCAATACTTGTTGCGGTTAAGGCTGCACCAGCAAAAATCGCGGGAATCACTGGAGCATGAAATAATAAAATTAGCCCAGCTGTACCAGCAGCAAAAGGAACTGCTACCCCGACACAAGCAACTATTGTTGCTTGATAACCAACTTTTTGCAGTTCTCTTAAATCTGACTCCAGGCCAATTTCAAACAACAGAATAATTACACCCAACTCAGCCAATATGGAAATACCTTCACTCTGGGTGTTAAAAATTGCTGTAGCTGCATCAGGGGTGAGATGATTAATCAATTGCAGCACCTTCATAATCATGGAGTCATCTGCTACTGCACCGCTTTGGGGAAATACAACTAGATGCAGTGCAGAAGCACCCACAATTACACCACCCACTAATTCACCCAAAACCGGTGGTAAGTCAATTATTCTTGCCAACTCACCGCCGATTTTACTAGCCAAATAAATGACTACTAAACTCAGTAGTACACCAGTCAACACAATGGGAGCATCTTCGGCATTAGCTTCTGTTGTTAACAACAAAGATGGCAATGCCGAAATTAGAGGTGTCAAAGAAGTCATCGACTGAAGGATTGGTTCTGAAAAAATCATTTGAATTTATCTGTAAATGCTGGGTTCAAACAATTCTCGATTTTGGATTGATGAATCACTAATTGATGCAGTTTGCAAATAATTGGACAGGTTTTCACCTGTCCAATTTAGCTGTATCTTTTGCTGGAGTTTAACTCGTTATAGTAAGTGAGGAAATAGGTAATAGGTCATAAAAATATCTATCACTGTGACCCATTAACTATAACTCGTCACTTAGTAAACGCCAGTGGTGGTATCACTTTTAACTAAAGCAACTGCTTGTTTTAGGGCTTCTAAACGGTCTACAAACATATGATGTGGCTGTACAAATCTAGAAACGCCGAAGTTTTCTAAGCGGCGTTTGACTTTCCCTGTGGCACCAACTATGAGAACATGACGACCTTGTTCAGAAGCATCTTTGATGGCATTTTCAATTGCTAAAGAAGCTGTGACACCCAGCATAGGTACATCACTGAGATCCACAATTAGCACGTCGGAATCTGCCATTGCTGAGTGTTCACGGGCGATCGCTTTGGATACCCCAAAGATCATCGGCCCACTCAAGTAAAATAACAGAATGCGTCCATCAGCTTGATCGAGCAATCCCTTCTCTTCATCACTTAAAACAATCGCATCATCAGCGTCAGTGATGGTTTTAACTTCTTGTGCCTGCAATTCGGAAAGACGGTCAATAGTTAAGATATTGGCAATGAATACCCCAATAGCCACAGCTACAATTAAGTCTACAAATACGGTGAGGAATAACACACCGTACATAATGACTGCACCTTTCCAAGAAACTTTGTGGGCGCGTTTTAAGAAACTCCAATCAAGAATATCAATCCCTACCTTCAAGGCAATACCAGCCAATACAGCCATAGGGATAGATTCTGTTAAATTCGCTGCCCACAAAACTACAACTAACAAAATTAAGGCACGAGTTAAACCAGATACAGCAGTTCTAGCACCAGTTTGGATGTTAACTACTGTTCCCATTGTGGCACCAGCACCAGGTAGCCCACCACACAAACCGGATACCAAGTTACCAATGCCTTGACCAATTAATTCTTTGTCAGATTTATGTTCAGTACGAGTCAAGCTGTCTGCAATCACTGCGGTTAGTAGGGTATCAATACAACCCAACATCCCCAACATAGCACCATCAATCAACATAGTGGTGATTTGTCCAGGAGTGAATACAGGCATTTGCAAAGTCGGTAGTCCCATTGGAATTTCGCCAATGCGTCTGATTCCCGCATCGCCAAAAAACACCAGGGAAACTACAGTACCCACGATTAACGCTACTAACTGCGGTGGTGCAAAACGCTTGAACTTAGCTGGCATGAGGAAAATAATCGCTAATGTCAGCACACCCAAAGCTGTTTCCGCAGGGTTAATTTTGGTCAACAAATTGGGCAAATTCTGCACAATTCCCAATACACCACCTTTGGGGCTAGGCTGCCCCACAAAAGGCGCGATTTGCAGAATAATCAAAATTACCCCAATTCCTGACATAAAGCCAGAAATTACACTGTAGGGCATGAGGGTAATATATTTACCCAACTTAAATATCCCAAATAAAATTTGAAATATCCCTGCCAGCATGACGACAGTAAAAGCCATCACTAAACCGGTTTTTTGATCACCACCAGCCGCCGCAGTCATAGAACTGACAATTGCCGTCATGACTACAGTCATCGGCCCTGTCGGTTCGGAAATTAGGGTGGGTGTACCACCGAATAGTGCAGCAAAAAAGCCCACACATACAGCACCATAAAGACCAGCTACAGGGCCAGCACCAGAAGCGACACCGAAAGCCAATGCTAATGGTAGAGAGACAATTGCGGCGGTTAAGCCACCGAATAAATCTCCTCGCAGGTTTCTAAAATTGATTGTATTGGTCAAGGACATTTTGAGTTCCTAAAACAAGCAAAGAAGTTTTGATGGTTGATAACAATTGGCGCAGTCTTGGTTAAATTTTGTATTTCATAGAAGGTGAGAACCAAGACAAGAAATTTAGGTTTCCTTGTCCCGTTGAAAACAGGTGAAAAATGCTATGAGAAGTGTTTACATCAAGGTTCAGTTTTGTTTATAGCTAAATCACTTGTTGAAAATAGCTTACATTGTTTTATCCCTATGTTTTACATTTGATATCCTTATTATTAAAACAATCTTAAATAACAATCATCAATAAAAACTTATACATCCTTACAAATCTCGGTTTGACGAGTGATAGAATTGTGTGAAGAAGTTAATTAAACATAAAAGCAATAGGTATTTAGACTTTGTTACTTTTCTTCATAATGCTGCGGTGCTGATTTGTGGGGAATAGAGATTGTGGCAATTTGGCAACCGCAATTACAGAGAAGTAGGTTTAATGGAGATATCAACAGGGGTAGTGAGTATTGCGAGACAAACCAAGCAGGGATCAATCGTAGTCTCAGCATTCCTAGCCCATCGCCAGTTGTTGACCAAGGGTTAATGAGCAACGCTACACAGTTGAAATGCTTAATTTACAGCCCTAGTCCACCGCTTCAAACAACTGGCAATTAATCCCATACAACAGAATATATTAAGAATCATATTGGATTTCTGAAAAAATCAGTACATTTTTATCTCTTCTTAAGCTGTTACCCCAAAGTTTTAAGCGCAGGTTTCCTCCACTCAGATTTTCTCTGTTCCCTGTTAAGAGTTTCCTAGCTCAGTAATTTCAATCATCAAGTCGGATTACTGTATAAAAATTACGGCTCTTTTGAAGTAAGTGAGGTACATTATGAGTAATAAAAAATTTACTTATTACTCACTACTCACTACTTATTACGCATTACTTTTTCAATTAGCTGCTGTCTCTCATCAACATCGAATCTGCTGTAAATGTACAAATACTTAACCCCGCCTTCTGCGAGAAAGTGGGGTTAATATCTTTCACCAAGATAGTTAATGGCTTGATAATTTTATGGTTGCCAAGGTGAAGGAATTGGCGTTGTGGAAATGACTTTATTCGCCATTAGTTTAATCGCAGTTCTACCACAACTGGGGCAAGGAACATCTAGCATTTGTGATGATACTCCTTCTACCTCACTTAATAGACCTTGTTTACAGTGCCAACATTCAAAAATGATGCGATGTACTGGCTGATTACAATCTAAAATTTTAACGTGTTGAAAATTTCTGATTTCGTTGTCATTATGTCTGGGCTTGTAGGGTTTCTTAATTTCTCTTACTTCCATTATTTTACCTGTCTAACTCACTGATCAAATTGTCCGGTAATTCAGTGATAATTTTTACTGAAAAGTGGGACTCACACAATAATACAAAGATTCAGATTTGTAGATGCGAAAATTTCTAACCATAGGCGAGTAAAAAGAAATAACACTGATGATGTTGTCAACTTTTTACTTATTTCAAATGATAGCTTTATTTTCGCAATCATATATTAAGTAATCAAAATTTTCATATTTTTATTTTGCGAACTCTACATTCATTTTATAGTAATCTGTTTTGATTCCTAAAGTCATACTCTATCGTTATAGGTAGTATTGTTTCAAGATTCTGGTGTTCCCTTGGTTCCTGTTCCCTATTCCTGTTAAAATTTCCCTACCTATGCAAGTAATTTCAATAATCAAGTCGAATTCCTATATAGGAATCCGCTTTGATTCCTGAAATCGTTTGCGTAGTAAGGGAACAGTGAACAGGGAACGGGGAACAGTTAAGAAGGAATAAAAGTGTACCTAGCTTCGCACAAATCAAATATGAATCCTATATGAGTCCTATATGAGTCCTATATTTCTAAATTCAGTATAAATATTTATCCATAATCACCAAAAAATCAAATGTTTTGTAAAACTAAATACTAATTCGGAAAAATATTCTAGCATCGGGTAGATTAATGTATGTGCTTCCTCCGTAACCCTCATCTGCTTTCCTCCTCATAACCTAATACAGTTCAGATAAGACTATTTTTCCTTGTGCTGTTCCCTTACCTCGACAGAAGAACTTTCTTAACTGAACCATATTGCTTTATAACCCGTAACACATAACCTATAAACTTTATGGCTGAATTAACAGAAGCGTTAAAATTTATTGAAAAAATAGAAAAAGACAACCTTGGCCAATCTGTTTACGAAATAGCTAATCAGCTGCGGGGATATACAAAACCGCAGTATACAACTAAGTTATGGACGTTAGCGACAGGGTATAACCAGAACTATATTCAAGGAGAATTTCAGGGAAAGCTGAGTTTAGAAGTAGCGTTAAGTGGTGAGAAAGTTGATTTTGGTCATTTTATTGCGTCTCTTTCCGACCAAATTAATCAACAGGGAATACGCAAGTCTGATTTAACTAGTTGGACTGGCGACCACACTTCATGGGCGGGAGATATTGGTTCTGCAATTGTTTTTTATCGTTCCCAATCTGATCCTACTAACAAAATTAGTCTTGATGAAGCTTTGCGAAGATTGGCCAGTGATACTGACTGTAGTGCTAATGTAGCAGCTTATGTCATCGGTAATCTATTAAATCGCGATCGCAAACTTACCATCTCTCAGGCCATTAGGCAATACGATGCTACTAGCTATGCGGTGCATATCCAAACATTCCTCACCAACCGCTTTGGGGCAAATATTTCAGGAAATATACTCCAGAATCCAGATACAGTAGAAGCTAAGATGCGTTTGACTGTATCTACCTATATTGGGTTATCTAGCACAGCATCTAATGTTTATAAGTCTGTGAAAAACTTGGTCAAGCTACAACCACAGTTAGCATCGGAAAATCAAAATATCCCTAACGCCAGTGATTTATTGACTGGTTCTCTACATTTTTTGTCTCATTTAGTAAAATTTGGTGGTTTAGAAAGCTTGAATTTCCAACCCTATCAAGTTCCTAGCGTATCTTGGTTAGGGAAGGTGGATTATTTTGTTAGTAGTCAATAGTCAATAGTCATTAGTCAATAGTCATTAGTCAATAGTCATTAGTCAATAGTCATTAGTCAATAGTCATTAGTCAATAGTCAATAGTCAACTAATTACTGCATTTACTCTTAAGCCGAAGTAAGTTAATACTAATTCGTTTGTACCGTTGTTTACAACTTCGTGAATTTCTCCTGGTTCTACAGCGACGCAGTTTCCGGGAAGTAGGGGGTATTCTTGACCGTTAATGAAAATTATGCCTGCGCCTGCTTCTACAAAAAAGACCTCGCACATATCTTGGTGGGCGTGGGCTGCGGCTTTTTGCCCAGGTGCAAAACGGGCTTGGGAAAAATTGGTCAAGTGGGGTAAATCACCAAACCTTAGCATTACTTTCTTTTTAATCTCTGGGTTGTGAGAAACCGGTTCTTCTGGTGTTTCGCTTAATGATGTCGTGATCATAAGTTATCCAAATTTATCCAAATGTTGAGATTTTGGGCATGGGGCATAGAAGAGGAATGGGTGCAGGGTGCAGGGGGCAAGGGGGAGAAAAATTTCCCCCTGCACCCTGCCCCCTGCCCCCTGTCTTCTGTCTGTCTCCCCAGTCCCCAATCAACTCGGTCTCAAATCGTTCGATAGTTCTACAATACCCCTAGAGCCATCGATTCTCACTCGTTGGTCATCTTGTAAAATCCATGTAGCTCCTTTAACATCCATGACTGCGGGAATTCCGTATTCACGGGCGACGATCGCACCGTGGGAAAGTCTACCCCCAGCTTCGGCAATTAAGCCGCCAGCCCTGACTAGTAAAGGGGCCCAGCCTGAATCTGTGTAGGGTACTACGAGGATTGTGTCTTTGTCTATCTCTGGTAGGTTTTGTAAGTTTCTGACTACTTTGATCCGTCCCTCGGCTTGTCCGTGGCTAGCGGGAATACCTTGTAAAATTTGGTCTGAGTAAACACCGATGGTGGTTGTGGGATGGGGCGGTATATCACCGTAGACGACGAGGGGAATTTGCTCGATTTGGCTATCTTGGAAGAATTGCGATCGCCTAAATGCAATCTTTTGGTTTAATTCTTGTAATAGTTGGGGGTTAGCATCGGCTACTAGTGAA
Organism: Nostoc sp. CENA543; assembly: GCF_002896875.1. Classification (GTDB taxonomy): domain Bacteria; phylum Cyanobacteriota; class Cyanobacteriia; order Cyanobacteriales; family Nostocaceae; genus Trichormus. The sequence goes on along the minus strand of NZ_CP023278.1, from coordinate 5,392,512 downwards.
CGCACTTCTTCCAGTTCTAAAAAGAAGATGTCTCCTGGTTGTTTGAGCCAGTTTGATTGTAACCAAATTTGTTCTAAAGCTAAAAATTTCCATCTTAATTGAGCTAGTAACCGCGAATAAACCTCTGTAACTCTGCCTTTAATGTCTATCCGTCGCTGGACTATGCCGCGTTTGCGTTTACTTGGTTCTAGATTAATTTTGTCTGGTTCACTTAACTGAATTAACTGGACGAATAATTGTTTGATGGGTTGGGGTTCTTCTTTCCAGGTGGGGATGGCGATATTTGTACCCACATCACTTAAATAACCGTAATCTTCTAATAATTCCTCTAATTCATAGAGAATTTTCTGCCCTTCTGGGGTTTGGCTTAATAAATCCAATACTTGCTCTGGCTCACACTCTGCTAGTATCTGTTTGGCATCGGCGGCTAAGGTTCTCAAGGAACGCATAGCGGCTATTTCTGGGGTGATGCTGTTGTCAATTTGCTCATCTTTGACGCGAAAAATCCCCTGGCGGATGGCTGCACTTAAGGGAGCTAAAATACTGTAATATGTGCCGATACGGAGTAATTCTAGGTTAAAATCTATCCTTTCTAAAATTGCTGCTGGTTCTAACTCTTCTGTGCTTTCGTTAGCTAATCTTGACAAACCAGGAATGAAGATTTTTTGATAGTCTCGTTTAAATTCTTTCTCTAAATTTAGTTCTTGCTGGAGTAATTTTAATAACCCTGGCAGATTTTTGAGGGTGGACTGCAAGGGGGGTTTGGTCATTTTCGCGCCTCTAGTCAAAAATTCCAAACTTTCGGGCGGTAGTCCCATCCGCAGGAAAATCTCCCCTAAGAGGGAGGCGTTAAAATAGGCTCTAGAGTAATGCAGTGTGGCTGTAGCGGCAAAGTCTAGCCCTGTGGCGCGATCGCCTAAGACTAAACTAAAAATATCTCCCCACACGCCACAAGTTAAAGGACGGTTAATCGACCAAGTTAAGGGATGAACTACCCCAGGAATCACCTCGGCGGCGATTTTTCTTGTCCAGATGGGAAGTAGAGTAGTAATTGGTCTAGCTTGGAGTAACCACAGGGTTTGACCGTCGTAACTCCATTCAATATCCTGGGGTACGCCCAGGTAACGTTTTTCAATGCGGCGGGCTAAGTATGCTACTTGCTTGATAATTGCTTGGGGAACTCGTCCTGTCCCTTCTAACTGGACGGAGGAAAGATTATCTGTTTCGACGACAAAGGCGCGATATTGTTCTGGTGTGACTTTACCAGAAACGACCTGTGTGGGGCTACCAGGTAGAGCTTCGATAATGACTGCATCGCCTTGCTGGGTGATGGGATCACGGCTAAAAGCTACCCCTGAATAAGCACTCTGCACTTGTTGTTGAATGAGTACCGCCATTGCTGTGTCGGGTAAACCGCGATCGCGTCGATACTGTATTGCAGCTGGATAATTGTAAGATTCCCTAACTTCGACAATGGCTTGTTGTAATTGTGCCTTACTGGTGACGTGGATAATTGTGGCGTATTGTCCAGCAGCCGAGGCTTGTTCGGAGTCTTCCCCAATGGCGGAGGAACGGACTACTAAAGGAGATAAATCAGAAGGTTGGAGGAATGCTAATAATTTTTCGGGATCATCACCAGGAACTAGCACCCAACCTTTAGGGACAGAATAACCCCAACGCTTAATTTGTGATAAGGTAGCGGCTTTTTGCCCGACAAGGCCAGTATCTAACTCATCATCTAAAGAGAGAATAACGCGATCGCCGCGTAAATATTCAAATACAGCTTGGGATTGGGCATCAACTTCTTGGGCTGGTAACTTTAAATCATCGGGTATTTTCTTATAAATCCAACCTAGTAACGCCGCTAAGGCTACAGCCGCAATAATTTTCGGGAAATCTTCAGCATGGAGAATCGCTACAAGTAATGGAAACACGAGTAACACCCCGTACTTTACCAAAATTCTTGACTGCAACAGGGTGAAGCTAATAATTGCCAGTAAACTCACAAACAAGGTTAACAGGGGATCATGTACTAACAGTCCCCAAACTACGTTAGTTGTCCCCGCGCCTCGTCCCATTGAGTATCTACCAAAGACTAGGGCTATTAAAGCCAGTATTTCCCAGAATGACCCTTCTGGAAAGAAAGCACGGGTGAGATAAACCGCAGTCATACCCTTGATGGCTTCTGACGCTACCGCCAAAACCCCTGCTATAGTTCCACCGTGGTAAAAAGCGGCAGAAACACTGATATTTCTTGTCCCAATTTGTGCTATGTTCTTTTTCTTCAGTGCGTAAGTAATCCAAGCGATTACAGGTAACGCACCCAAGAAGGGACAGACGATTAAAATAGCTAAAGCACCCCAAAGTTCTCTCATTATGGATTTTGGATTTTAGATTGATTTTGCACCTAAAATCTCAAATCTAAAATTTTATAGTTTTTCCGCCAATTTTTACTAAATTTTAGGGCGCAAGTAGAAAAGGCAAAAGTAAAAAGGTAAAAGGCAAAAGGTTAACCAACGCATTGCCTAGCTTGGCCGCTATTGGTGTTAGAGAGGCTAGGAGCGTCACTCTTAGGGAAAAAGCAAGAAATCATAGTGCTGATTTTATCAGCTTTTTGCTTTTTTGAGATGCTTGCTCTGTGCTTTCCCACTTCGTCGGTGAAATTCCGAAAAAACCAACTTTTTGAGGACACTGACAGAGTAGTCCAGTGTCCTTGAAGGCTGCTATTGGCTCAATTTAAAGCGTAAGCAGACTGTAACGCCCAAATAATCAGGACAGCAATCGATCCCAATAGTAACACAGTAGAGATGGTGACTACTTTGGGGGTGTCTGCCCCATCAAATTTCATAATTCCTCGATTTAGGTCGGACATAGCTTTGTAGTTCTCCCTTTATTACAGTGCTAATTTGTCCGTTTTCATCTTAGTCTTTCTCTACGCAGATAGGGTTATCTTTAACATAAGAATTTGTTTAAGCTTTGCAACGTTTTCCACATTAATTTTACGGCTTGTTATTAAAAAGAGTGTTTAATTTTATACTAAAAATCTTCAGTCAGGCATAAAAAAAGTGTTCCAGTCCTAATAACAGATATCCATCTTTACGAATCGGAGATCAGCTTCATGTCAACAATTCGCTCTCTCCTCATCCTGTGCAGGCGATTTCTGGGCAGGGTTAAATTCTCCTTAATTCTGTTCCTAGCTACTTTACTCTTATTGGTCAACTTGTCTACTGTTGCCAAAGCCGGATTGAGTACCCGTTGTAAAGAAGCTCATCCAGAATTCCCTGGGATTCTCAGCATTGCTACGAGCAAAGCCGTACAAGAGGCGATGGATTTAGACTGGAAAGCTGGGCTGAAAGATCAAATTGAACGAGGACGATGGATTCAGTGGAACAAGCAAACGGGAGAATTTTCTGTTTCGGCGGTGAAAGTTGGAGATCCCACGACGGGTGACAAAGAAGTTGATATTGGCTTTCCACCACCGGACACTGAGAATATTTTCACAGTTGGGATGTACCACACACATCCACCCAACCCGAAATACAAAGACGTTGGGCCTAGTCCAGCCGATAAATTCAAAGCCACCGGACTGAGACTTCCGAGTTTGGTGCGTGACAGTAACCCTGATACCCCAGATCCCAATGATTATCAAAATTATTTAGTAGGGCCGGGACAAGCTTGTGAACCAGAAGATCCTGAAAATATCAATCGTTCTGTGAAGCTACCTAATGAGCTGTTCCAGCCTGCTAGTCCAGGTTCTGGGAACGGCACTAACAATGGCACTAACGGCACTAGTGGCACTAACGGCACTGATAGTAATGGTAATAACTCACCAGATAACGCCTCTAATCCAGGAAATACGGGCGATAAAGGAACAGGTAGCAGCTATGGCGACCCCCACATTATCACCTTGGATGGTTTTCGTTATAGTTTCCAGACAGTGGGTGAGTTTCTCCTAGAACAATCTACTGATGGCAAGTTTATTGTTCAAACTCGCCAAGAAAAAGTCCCTAAACAAGAACTGAGTTTAAATACGGCTGTGGCTGTGAAAGTAGGAAGCGATCGCATCGGTTATTATGCTCCTAGTTCCGGCAAATCTGAGGCGGTTTTGCGAGTCAATGGGGAAGTCATCACCCTCAAAGATGAGACAGTGAAATTACCTGATGGTGGTTTCCTGCAAAAACAAAGCAGCGAATACACCATTGAAAGTCCTCGCGGGGAACAGGTTATCATTCGTCCGATTAAGGTTGCAGGATTACCATTTGTGAATGTGACTGTGACAGTTCCCAACAAATATCAAGGACAAATGACGGGTTTGTTAGGAGATTTTGATCGTAACGTCAATAATGACTTGAAAACGCGCGGTGGGAAACTCATACCTAGTCAATCTAGCTATAGCAATGTCAAACTGGCGTTGAGTAATTTTTTACCAACACCCATTCCCCTAGATGAGTTCCAAAAAAGCTACTTTGACAAACTTTACCGCGATTTCGGTGATAGTTGGCGCATCAAGCAAGAGGACTCACTATTTGATTATGAAAAGGGACAATCAACGGCAACATTTACAGACCGTAATTTTCCCAAACGCTACCATAATATAGCGTCCCTGATGCCGAACCAAATTAGCCAAGCCGAAAATGTCTGTCGTCAAGCCGGAGTCAATGATTTCATGCTCGAAGGCTGTATTCTGGATGTCGGCTTTACAGGGGAAACTGGCTTTGCTAAAAATATGGTGAATGTATTAACTCATACTGTAGTTGATCGGGCTGTCAATCGTGCCTTGGATGAAGTGCGATCGCATATAAATATTCCGATTCCTGTGAAAATTCCTGGTTTTCCTTTCTAGAGTATAATTATTTACTTTCAATTCAGTTATGAGGCTGAATCACTAGGAGGGTGTTTGCTGATGAAATTATTTTTGCTCATTTTAGGGGGGGTGGTAGTAGCTTTAGTGCTGTTAGAGATTGGGTTGCGATCGCTGTTTGGTTTTGGTAATCCCCTCACTTATGTTGCTGATGACCAAATTGGCTATTTATTAGCACCCAATCAACGCACTCGTCGCTTTGGTAATCTGATTGAAATTAATGAATATTCTATGCGGAGTGGGGCGGTAGCTCAGACACCACCAACACGGCGAGTTCTCATGTTGGGAGATTCTATAGTTAATGGTGGATGGTGGACAGACCAAGCTAATACTATTTCTAGTTTATTGATGGCTAGCTTGTCTCAGCAGCAACCAACGGAAGTATTAAATGCTTCCGCTAATTCTTGGGGGCCAAGAAATGAATTAGCTTATCTCAAGAAATATGGGACTTTCCAAGCTCAGATACTAGTATTATTAATTAACACAGATGATTTATTTGCTACCGCACCAACATCATTACCAGTAGGACGCGATCGCAACTACCCAAATCAAAAACCAGCTTTGGGATTAATAGAAGTATGGCAGCGTTATGTCCAAAAGCAACAGCCGATTCCTGAACTAGCCGCATTACAAAAAGAAGCAGGCGATCGCGTGGGTGTTAATCTAGAGGCAATTGCCCAAATTCAAGCGTTAACCAGGCAAAATCAGAGTAAATTCCTGTTGGTGATGACTCCTCTACTGCGAGAACTCGGTGAACCAGGCCCCCGTGACTACGAAATTACAGCCCGTCAACGCCTCAAGGATTTTACCCAAGCACAGCAGATTGCTTATATTGATTTTCTGCCGATCTTCAACGCCAATACTAACCCACAAGCGTTATATCAAGACCACATCCATTTGAACTTACAAGGTAATCAGTTAGTCACTCGAACAATTTTGGATTTTGGATTTTAGATTGAAGATATCTGCTATTCTCATTAACTACCCGATAAAAGCCAATCAAGTTATCAAACACGGCTATGCTTGCAGCTAATGAGACTCGGTAGGGGTGGGTTAATTAAATATCATGAATAATTAACGATGATCTCGGTGAACCCTCCCCTAGCAATGTCTAAGGAGCATAACTTAGATATCTTTAGCAAAGTAAAGCTAAACATTTTCTCGAACCCATAAAGCCAAACCTCCCCCTCGGCCACGCGCTGCAATTAAATCTGCATTCACTAAAAAGAAAGCGAAAAACGCTTGTTTAGCGATGGGTTGATTGTAAAAATCCTCAGATTGACTTTTACCAGAACGAATTTTTTGTTGGTAAATAGTGCGCCCAAATAACTGTAAGAACATTTGAGTAAAATCAAAAGCCAGAATATTTTTCTTCCCTAAATACTTAGCTGGCCCTGTCAATTGTAATAAAATCGCACCCAATTTTACCTGATTACCAATTTCGCCTCTATTGCTATCCGTCTCTGAATCTGCACTGAAAGAAATCTGAATTTTTGCCAGTTTGGGGACATACCAACCCTTACCTAAAATAATTCCGCCGCGTTCTCTGGCTTTTTTTGTTCCAGTAGCGAAACACAAACGCCACGTACCAACTAAAGAATCGAATTCGTAATTTAGTCTTTGTTGTTTGGCTGTTGTTTCTGCGGCTAACAAAGCATTGACAATGGCTGCTGTAGCAGGAAGTGGATGATTTTTTTCTCGATAAGCAATTGCTACTTGAGTTAAAATGCTGACGAAATTATCTGTATTGGTGCTAATCATCACAGTTAATTAATTTTTGAATTATAAATTGTAAAAATGAGATATTGCGTTTGATTATAGGTTGTTTTATTCACTGAGTATAGGGGTGTATATCATTGCAGATATCCTTGCTTTGTGTTTCTGCAATAAAAAGCGATCGCCTCTTTAATCATATAGGCGATCGCTGCTCTTAAATCACGATAATTGTACTGCTGAGTATTTAGGCAATCTCTTCTAGATCGACCCATTCGTCATAGGAAGAATCATAACCAACATAATGTACATAGTATTGCTGACCCTGAATTTTGTTAATCACAGCAGAATACCAATCTTCATCGTCATCATCCCAAACTTTCACTTTCAGACCAACAGCAAATCCATTATCATCCGATGTGTTATGGGAACGGATGCGGATATCATCAGAGCCTACCCATTCATCGTAGGATGAACCATAACCAGCGTAATGAATAAAAAATTCATTATCTCTAACTTTCTCAATTGTTGCTGAATACCAATCTTCCTCATCTTCGTCCCAAACTTCTACATTTTTACCCACTCCTAAATCATTATTATTGTTACTTGCCGCAGAAGTAGTATCAGCAGGTCTTGATGGGGACTGTTGCTCTTGCTGCATTTCTTGCTTAACTAGAGCATGAGCTTTTTGAATTACACTATAAGCCACTGTTTGAATCCCTGTATGCTCATAGTAATTTGTCGTTTGGTCAAGAAATGCCGCAACAAAATCTAAATTATCATCAGCAATCTGAATAAAATTACCCAAACTATTAAAAATAGTTTGAGGAGTTAAACCAGTCTTGGATACTAAGCCACCAATCCAGCCTTGTACAGAGTTAAAACCTTGAGTAAGAAAACCCAGTTTCTCTGCCGGATTATTCCCTGGTAAGGAGCTATTTACTGCTAAAAAAACCGGATTTTGCGTAATTTGACCAGAAGCATCATTACCACTAATTAATCCGTGAATTTTACTCAAAAAATCAGGGCCTAATGGTAACAAACCATCGATACAAACTAAAGCCGCCATCCGAATGAGAGCCGCACCTTGATAGTTGCTACTGAGAGACTTAACAAACTCTTGGGGGTTTGGTTGAGGAATCCCATTGAGTTTGCAAAAAGCGATAATTTCAATCGCAATTTTTAATACTAAATCAACTGTTTGGGTTACATCTGCTTTGGGTGTAATATTACCTAAAAATGATAGAAAACCAATTTTTTCACCAACTTTATTTGCTAAAGCCGCCGCCGCCATAGCTGTGTCTGCTTTATCAATTGTTTGATAAAGTCTGATGACACTTTGATAACTCTGTTGAGGATCTTGATATAAAACCGTAGCCTTGTCCCTAATTCTCTGGATAACTCTCGGATCAGTTTCTCCGGTAATAGCGCGCACACTATTATCAAAGCCTACCAAATTATTCCATTGACTGGGTGCAACAAAATCGACAGCTTTTAGAACTTTGACGGTGATATTATCAGCTGGCAATTCGTCAACCAACTGCACAATCGATTTTTCCATTAAGCAATCCTCAAAACTAAAATGGTACTAACATAACAACACAGTTCAGAGCAGCCAATAGCTGAAATTCGGTAGTTGCGACAATGTTTTACTAAAAAATGAGCTTTAACTGAACCATAGTGATAGAGTTCCCGAAATCGCTCAGAAAGTAACTTTCCGACTCACTAAACTATATGAAGTTAAGTAAATATTGAGAATGATAATTGATGTGTAGAAACACTAAAACCAATGCCCCATTCCCTACTCCGTATATTTCCATGAAGTAATTGTTGATCACAGCAAAAAATAGATCACAATCAAATTACCAGTCTTAATCACAAATGAGATTTACAGAACTATCAGTATTATTTGTGGTGTGGTGGGGTAGCGATCGCTCATCAATAGAAAGTCCAACCTATCACGGGAGGAACATATGAACGCTAACCAAATTTTGAATTCATATACAGCAGGAGAAAGAAAATTTGACCAAGTAAATCTGCATCAAGTCAATCTTTACGCCACCGATTTAAGTGGTGTAGACTTTACCGAATCAGATTTAAGTGGAGCAAATCTGAGCTACGCCAATTTAAACGGCTGTAATTTTAGTAGAGCTAACTTGACTGATGCTGACTTGAGTGGAGCTAGTTTAATTGGTGCAAACTTGAGTGAAGTTAACCTTATTGGTGCAGATTTAACTAGAGCTAACCTCAAAAATAGTAACCTCACTCATGCTGATTTGCGCGGTGCTAATATCACACGAGCTAATTTATCCGGCGCAAATCTCTATGAAGCGGAAATGAGTGGGGCTAATTTTACAGGTGCGAATTTCCACGCAGCTAATTTACAGGGAACCAATGTCATTGAGGCTGAACTCAATGGTGCAGATATCACTCAAGCCATCATTACAGAAAGAGAAATCAACGGTACTGTCATGCGTATCGGCTTATCTCACAGATGGATAACTTGGGCTGGATATCATTGATGTTCACTAAATTGCAATCAAAATCGTAGAGACGTTACTAAAGCGTCTCTACTGGCGCGGAAAGTGGGAATAGGTGTAAGAGACTTCCAACTAAAAAATATACAATCGCTGTGGTGAGCAGGGGGCAGAGGAAAAAATCAGAATATTCTCTCTCAGAAATTGGATAATTTATTTTCTGGAAGTCCCTAAAAAAATAGGGATATGAAGTTTCAGCGCAACTGAGTATGACTCCACCAATTTTACCTTCTACCTTTTGCCTTTTTACTTTCTGTCCTAGTACACCAAGGGAGTTACACCACGCATCTGACGCAAGGAATTGATACAAGCAGGACAATCACAACCAAATAGATTAATTGCTATGTCACTTTCTTGATCATTGAACTCTAACATGGGCGCGTCTTCAGCAGAAAATTCCACTTCTGGCTGATAACTGGGAACTTGAGCTAAAACCGAAGCTCGCGCACACACTAAACCTACTTTATGCTTATTTCTAATACAAGTCAGTTTATCTGTAGTTTTAACTTCTGGCTCAATAGCTTGTGCTTGATTGACCATAACTGTCATAGATAAAACAGATGCAATCAGGATAGGGCTAGAAAGTAAGCTAAGTATAAATCTGTTCATAGGGTTTCCTTGGAAAACAATCCTGATAGTCCAGAATACTTCGATTAAATCTTACAGAGGAAGTAAATGTCTATCAGGACATAGTAACAAAGGAGTATGGGGATTGGGTACTGGGGATTGAATTTTGAATTGATTTTACCCCTACACCTCTACACCCTCACACCCCTAAACCCCTAATTAACGAAAATTGGCATTGTGCCGAATTAAATTCATGAATTCTTCGCGTGTTCTGGCATCTTCTGCAAAAACGCCACGCATCGCACTGGTAACAGTCCAAGAGCCTGGTTTTTGGACACCACGCATTACCATACACATATGAGTGGCTTCGATGACTACTGCTACCCCTTGCGGCTTGAGTAAATCTTGCAAAGCATCAGCAATCTGCACGGTGAGACGTTCTTGCACTTGTAACCGTCGTGCATACATTTCACAAATTCGGGCTATTTTGGATAATCCTACAACTTTACCGTTGGGAATATAGGCAACATGGGCGCGACCAATGATCGGTAAAATATGATGTTCACAGGAACTAAAGATATCGATATCCCGAACTAACACCATTTCATTAGCGTCTTCTGTAAAGACTGCCCCATTTAACAGTTCTTCTAAAGATTCGTGGTATCCCTTTGTGAGAAACTGTAAAGCTTTCATCACCCGCTTGGGTGTGTCTTTTAAACCTTCACGATCTGGATCTTCTCCTAATCCAATCAACAAAGTTCGCACAGCCTGCATCATTTCTGCTTCTGTGACGGTTCGCTGTTCTTTGGACGCTAAAGACAACAATACCTGATCGGCAGAGGTGAGATCGGGACTAATCGATAAAGTCATGTGTGAGTTTTATGGGAATGTTTAATAGTGCGGTAAGCAGTTCAAACACTGCTTTCTGGGAAACTGTAACATATCTTAACACTTATTGAGTAGTGCAGATGATTCACGAGTCTTTTTGTTCAGTTACTGTATTTCTAGATCACGACCGATGAAGTCTGGAAATAGACGAGTGGATAAAGGCTATCTTGATCAAATCACCTTAGCCTCATCATATCAATGCACTAAAAGTTTTAGTGATAATTTTGGAACGCCAAAACTTTTGAGAAAACGATGGCTTACATAGATAAACTATTATAGCCTCTCTTACCCTAGTGAAATACAAGCCACAATAACTAAATGCTTGATTGGATATGAGGCACTGCGATTGTGTGTTAGTGGCATTAGTGACGTTAGTGACCCTATACGCATCACTGTAAGAGAAAAAGAAAGCGTTAAGAAGTAATGCTTGTATATTGCGGCTAAAGCTTGAATAAATTTAGCAAATTACGGGTTAAAAGATAATATAAATTTAATCTGTCGCCATATCATAAATGTTTCTTTTTTACTCTTTTGAGTTGTCTAAATTTATTTAGAGTATTTTTATCTGACCGTATAATAAACAGAGACTTTTTTTGGCATTCTTGATGATTTGTCCAGAAAGCTTGATACATCAAAATCAGACAAATCACAAAATGAATTTTATACATTGAGAGTAAAATAATACTTAGATATTGATTAAATACTCAACTGAAAACTAGCTTTATATAAACTTCTAGGCTCAAGAAAGAATTTGTGAGCGATAAATTTTGTATAAATATATACTATAAATTCCAGTATTTATTACATTGCAACAAAGTGGAAATATACTATTTAAACCTCTTGAAATCTATAATCATAGTTATTAGCTGACCTGGATAAATATTATTAGTTATTTGTAAGTATCTAAGTATAAAAATTAATTACATACAGATTTTCTTAATGATTATTGTACTTAGAGTAAATCAATATTTTTAGCATGAATGAACCATTAACTTGATAAGCAATTCATAAAAAAGAACGTATAACTACAGTTATTATTTCAAGTTCATTAAAGTTACAAAAATATAGCAAACGCTCATTTAAGAAATAAACACGATGACGACAATATCTAATTTACAAAACGGTATTTTCACAGTTGATACAACAGGTAAAGTAAGTGTTGATTTTCTATATGATGGGGGCTTAAATAAGGGAGAACTAGCGATTTTCAGTCTACAAGGGATGGAAGGACTGGAAGTTGGCTCAACAGCATTTATTCTAGAAGCTGCTAAACGCGCTCTGAGCAATTCTGCTCAAGGTTATGTAGTGGTGCGAGATGAGAGCGATCGCGCTCGGTTTAGCGACCTCAAAAATGAATTGTTCTGGGAAAAAGATTTTAACAGTGGTGTTTACCGGGGGCCGCAACAGTTTGAGATGGCAGCCGGAAGCCGCTTCGCTATGATGTTAATTAGCGATAGCACAGTAGCTAAAATCACTCAAAGTACATCCATTAGTACAGACAAAGTTCTATTTTCCTTCGGTTCAGTAGATAAAACCACAGGAAAAGTCGCACCCCAAATCGCAGATATCACTGGTCAAGGGAATACATTTGGTTGGGAAGATATTAACACCCTAAAATCAACTGACCGCGACTTCAACGACATGGTGGTTCAGGTATCTGGTGCCACAGCAAACGCACCAGCCCTCCAAGATTCTGTTTACGCCAGTCGTAATTGGTTAAATACCCAATTAGGGCAAGAATTATCGCAATATGCTAACCGTCCCCGATTTGAATCAGGTACTTTTATTGTCGATGGTACTGGTCAAGTTCAAGTTGACTATCTTTATGATGGCGGCTGGTATCAGGGACAATTAGCCGTCTTTAGCCTCAAAGGGATGGAAAACTATGAACCAGGCTCACTAGAGTTTATTCGAGAAGCGGCTGCTCGTGCTTTAAGTAACTCAACCCAGGGTCGCATTTTAATTAGCGATCGCACAGAAGGAGCGCGTTTTAACGGTACTACTACCTGGGAGCCTAACTTTAACGCTGGCGATTACCAAGGAATTAAGTCCTTTCAGATGAACTCTGGGGATGAGGTGGCATTCATGTTAGTACAAAATACTACCTTTGATGAGATTTATCGCCAACCATACGCTACATCTCAAGCAGGCAAACAAGTCATTTTCTCTACTGAGAAAAATCAGATAGTTGCAGTAGATAAAAATGGAACTTTAGCATTTGAAGATATCAGCATTAAGTCCAGTTCTGCCGATAAAGATTACAATGACCTAGTTTTCCAAGTCAAAGGTTTAAGAGGTAATAATATCGGCAGCATAGACGCAGAAATTAATCCTAACCGGGATTGGCGAATCACCTCCACAGGACAAGACTTGCTCAAATATGCCGACCGTTCTGTATATAGTGAAGGCGTATTTAAAGTTGGTGAAACCGGAAAAGTAACGTTTGACTTTCTCTATGACGGAGGTTGGTATCAAGGAGAATTCGCTGTCTTTAGTTTAGCAGGGATGGAGAATTATCAACCAGGCTCGGAAGGTTTTATTAAAGAAGCGACGAATCGCGCTCTTAGCAATTCTAAATTAGGTTATGTCTTGGCTAAAGACCTCACAGAAGGGGCGCGGTTTACCGAAAAAATGCCTTGGGAACCTAATTTCAATTCTGGAAACTATCTAGGGGTAAAAACCTTTGAGATGAATCCAGGCGATAAATTTGCCTTAATGTTTGTACCCAATACTAGTGTTGAGGAAATTAACAAAACTAAAGGGATTAGTAAAGCCAGCCAGATGTGGCAATATGGCAAGCTACCTCTGTTTTCTATTCCCGAAGCTAATCCTAATGTGGCAGTTGGGCAGATTGTAGATGTAGATGGGAATGGAACCTTTGCTTTTGAAGATATTCCCACAGGTTATTCCGGCTCTGATCGCGATTACAACGATTTTGTTTTCCAAATCAAAGGAGCTTCAGGAGTTGCTCAGTCAATAGATAACTTCAGTAATTCTGAGCGCAATTGGCGTACTACAGAAGTAGGACAAAAACTACTCGAATATGCAAATCGGTCAGTTTTTGATGAAGGCGTGTTTGTTACTGATAAAACTGGCCAAGTCAAAATCGATTACCTTTACGATGGTGGTGAATATCTCAAAGGCGAAGTGGGTATCTTTAGCCTCAAGGGGATGGATATATATGAAGCTGGCTCAGATGCGTTTATTCGAGAAGCAGTCCGACGCGCCACCAGCAATTCCACAGATGGCTACATTATCATCAAAGATGCTGAAGAAGGTGCGCTTTACAGTGATCAGAGTAACGTTCTCTATTGGGAACCCAATTTTAATGGTGGGGCGTACCAAGGAGAGAAAAGCTATCAGATGAAAGCGGAAGATATATTTGGTTTCGTTCTCACCTCTAATGGAAATCTTGAAGATGCTTTAACCGGACAAAGTTTCACAAATAGCAACAGGCCTTTGTTTTCTATGTCTGCTGCTAACTTCAACCGTAATGTTCAAGTTGCAGAAGTCCTGAAAGGATCACAAGGAGTGATGATCGGGTTTGAAGATGTGACACTGCATACTACTTCTGATCGCGACTATAACGACTTTGTGATTACCGTTGAAGGTGTTCAGAGTATCGGCGTTACCGGTATCAAAGATGTCATGGTTCATTATCACAATTGGGTGGATACATCGATAGGAAATGATCTGACCAAATACTTCAATACTGGTATTATGTCAACGCAAATGACACCTTCTTTGAACACTGTTGTTTAACTCCAGTTTGATAGACACCAAACAGGCAGATAGTTAAACTTGATTCTTTCTGCCCTTCGTTTCGCCGAAGGGCAGATAAAAAAAATGTCTGACTAGGCAGACATTTGTGAGGTTTTCTGTCACTCTAATGGGCTACAATCATGCGTTAATCATGATGTTTTTATTTTTGACAAAAAACAGAGAGAAAACAAGCTGTTTCATTGATTTAAATAGACATAAATTGTAGAATTATATCTTGATTATTTCATCATTTTCTTATTTTTAAGAGTATGGATTTTAATTAAAAAATCTGTTAATTCTCAAAAATAGAGTTGTTATGTAGCTAATAATTTAATAATCACTAATCATAATATTTTCAATGATAATTGAACAGATTTATTCTAGACATAAACTACATACTTAAGTCTGATATGACGTGAAATTTACCATGTTTTTTCAATTATAAAAGTAGAGGTGGTCAGGTTAACAACCCCAGAAATTCCCAGTTCTGGGGTTTTACTTATGAAAAAAAAAGGGCGCAAAATTTTGCACCCTCAGAGATGGTAGAAACTAAGTTCCCACCTTTGTCATCTGGGAACACTGTTAACCGACATCATCATGGGCGAAACGGTTGAAGAGGAAATCTAAGGCGTAGTTACGCAGCTTATAATATTGTGGGTCTTCCATGATGCGGGCGCGATCGCGAGGACGAGGAAAAGGAATTTCCATGACTTCACCAATCTTGGCGTGTGGGCCATTGGTCATCATCACTAATTTATCTGCCAAGAACAACGCCTCATCAATGTCGTGGGTAATCATCAACACCGTACAGCGATTGTCATTCCAAATTTTCAGCAGTTCTTCCTGTAATTCCTCTTTGGTGATTGCGTCTAGTGCGCCGAACGGTTCGTCTAAAATTAATACCTTGGGACGAATAGCCAAAGCACGCGCAATGGATACCCGTTGTCTCATACCGCC
Source organism: Nostoc sp. CENA543 (assembly GCF_002896875.1). Classification (GTDB taxonomy): domain Bacteria; phylum Cyanobacteriota; class Cyanobacteriia; order Cyanobacteriales; family Nostocaceae; genus Trichormus. Next base: position 5,377,227 of record NZ_CP023278.1, on the reverse strand, counting down.
GGACATTTGGGTGGGTTTCTTTTCCATTGCATCACCTAATCCCACCATTGCTAGGTGTTCCCGCACAATCGCCCGTTTTTCGGCTTCCATTTTGTTGGGATAAACAGCGTTAACGGCTAGGTAGATGTTTTCAAAAGCTGTACGCCAAGGTAATAAAGCATAGTTTTGAAAGACCACCATTCTGTCGGGGCCGGGTTTGGTGATGGGTTGACCTTCTAGTAAAACTTGCCCGGTGGTGGGGGTGTTAAAACCCGACACCATGTTTAATAGGGTGGATTTACCACAACCAGAGTGACCGATGACGCAAATAAATTCACCCTGTTCGACGTTGAGGTTGACACCATCGAGAACTGTGAAGGGGCCTTTTTTGGTGGGGTAGACTTTGGTAACGTCTTTGATTTCTAAGAATGGTCTGGAGTTGGCGAAGGAGGATGCGCCTTGTCTGTCTCTGAGGGTGGTGCTACGGTTTTGCATGGTGGTGATGGGGGTGAAATTTGAACGCAGAGGTTAGGGATGTAAGCGCGGAGGTACGCGAAGAATGAGGAAGGGAGTTGGGCGCGAGTTTTTGATTGCTGGTGGATGAGGTTTTAATACTCATTCATGAGGTTCTGAGGTTCATTCATGAAGTTCCGATACTCATTGATGACGTTTTGAGGTTCATGAATGGAGTAAAAAGGCTCATGAATGGAGTTCCGATACTCATTGATGACGTTTTGAGGTTCATGAATGAAGTAAAAAGGCTCATGAATGGAGTTCCGATACTCATTGATGAAGTTCTGAGCTTCATTAATGGAGTTCAAAGGCTCATCGGTGCAGTGAAAATACTCGCGCATAGTGTTGATCTCCCCTCACTTGACTTAGGCTACTTTTCTGGTGGGTGAGTCTAGAATGACTTCGGCAACGGAAATATCGCGTTTAATTTCTAAACCGTTGAGATAGGCGATAGGATCGTCAGCGTTAAAGGGTGTACCATCAAATAATTGAATGGGTTGGCGAGTGTAGCTAATATCTAAACCTAATTCTCTGGCGGCGGTACTAAATACGCGCACACGGCAGACCCTCTCTACTACTTCTACCCAGTTTCTGGGGAAAGGCGTGTCACCCCACCTTGCTAATTGCGTCATAATCCACATTTGTTCGGTGCGGCTGGGACGGTTAATCGCGGAATCAGCATAGAACTGGTGGTGAGCATACTGCCGCATGGGATGATCTAAGCTACAGCTGTTTGTATCGGGGTCTTCTAGTTGGATGTAGTCAACATCGGTGCTGACGTAATCTCTACCAGCTAAAATTAGCCTGATTTCTTCGGCATTTTCGGGTTTAGAACAATATTGACAGGCTTCGAGTAAGGCTTTGGTGAGGGCAATATAGGTGTTAGGATATCTCTCTGCCCAATCTTCCCGCACGCCGAGAACTTTACCGGGGTGTCCTAACCAAACTTCTAAGTCGGTGGCGATGGTAAAGCCTATATTTTCCATAGCCGCGCGGTAGTTCCAAGGTTCACCGACACAGTAACCGTCAATGGTGGCGGCTTGTAAGTCAGCTACCATCTGGGCGGGAGGGATGGTTTTCATATCCACATCTAAATCGGGGTCAATTCCGCCAGCCGCTAACCAGTAACGCAGCAACAGGTTGTGCATAGATGCGGGATGCACTACTCCCATGATGTGGCGTTGTTCACGGGTACGCAACAGGTAGTTTTTGAAGTCAGATAAGGTACGCACACCTTGGTCATAGAAGCGTTTAGCTAAGGTGATGGCGTTACCGTTGCGAGTCATGGTGAGGGAGGTAACAACGGGGAGGGGTTTATTATTATGTCCTCCTAATGTTAGCCACATGGGCATCCCGGAAGGCATTTGTGCTGCGTCGATATAGCCGCCAGCCATCCCATCGACGATACCACGCCAGCTAGTTTCCCGCACGAGGTTGACTTCATCTAAACCGTGCTTGGTGAAGAACCCTTTTTCTTTAGCGACAGCGAGAGGGGCGCAGGCGGTGAGGGGTAGAAAGCCAATTTCTAAGTTAACTTTTTCTAAGCCGTGGCGAGACACATCTGCGGTTTTACGGGCGCGGATTTTCTTCACCCGTTTTTGTTGGTTGAGGAAGTAAATCATTTCACTCCGCAAGCTGTAGTAGCTGGGGTGTTCTACTACTTCCATGCGTTTGCGGGGACGGGGGATATCGACTTCTAATATGTCACCAATTTTAGATTCTGGCCCATTGGTGAGCATGACAATTCTGTCAGATAACAACACAGCTTCGTCTACGTCGTGAGTAACCATGACGGCGGTAACTTCATTTTCTTCGCAGATTTGCATTAGCTGTTCTTGTAAGTTACCGCGTGTCAGGGCATCAAGTGCGCCGAAGGGTTCATCTAATAGTAGTAGTTTAGGACGAATTGCTAAAGCGCGAGCGATCGCCACCCGTTGTTTTTGTCCACCTGACAGCATCCCTGGCTGTTTATCCGCGTGAGGACGCAAACCCACCATATCAATATGTTTTTCCACAACAGCCTTACGTTCAGCTGCGGGCATCCCTTTCATTACCGAGTCAACAGCCAAGGCAATATTTTCTCTAACTGTCCGCCAAGGTAATAGGGAATAATTCTGGAAAACCACCATCCGGTCTGGCCCTGGTCTGGTGATTCTTTGTCCTTCGAGAGTTACCACACCTTCACTTGGTAAATCCAAACCAGCAATCATATTTAATAGTGTGGATTTACCGCAACCGGAGTGACCAATCAAAGAAACAAATTCACCTTTTTTAATTTGCAGGTCAATTCCTTTGAGGGCAATATACTGGCCACCACCAGTTAGATTAAATACTTTATCAATTTGGTCAACAGCAACAAATACAGACATAATCTTCCGGTATTAGGTATTGGTTATTGGGTATCGGCGATTAGGGATGAGGGATGAGGGATTAGGGATTAGGGATTTTTTACCAAGTCCCCAGTCCCCATTACCCAGTCCCTATTTTTGTTCTGCTGGTAAAATCAGGTTCTGCACCCAAGCCATGAGTTTATCGAGGATCAGGCCGACAACACCGATGTAAACTAGTGCCAAAATTACTTCGCTGACGTTGTTATTTTGGTAAGCATCCCAGATGAAGAAACCAATACCGACGATACCGGACATGACAATCTCAGCCGCAATAATCGCTAACCAAGCCAAACCAATCGCAATTCTCAAGCCGGTGAAAATGTAGGGTAAGGCGGCGGGAATTAAGATGTTGGTAAAGTATTCTTTACGGCTAAGTTGCAATACTTTAGCGACGTTGTTGTAGTCTTGGGGAATTTGGGTAACGCCAACGGCGGTGTTAATTAAGATAGGCCAAATGGCGGTGATAAAAATTACGAATAGTGCGGCGGGTTCGTTTTGACGTAAAGCCGCCAAGGAAATGGGAACCCAAGCTAGGGGAGGTACAGTCCGTAGTAACTGGAAGATGGGGTCTAAAGCTTTGGACATGGTTTGGTTAATACCAATCAAAATCCCCAAGCCAATACCAACTACGGCAGCTAAGGTGTAGCTAATGGCAACCCGTTGTAGACTAGCAAAGATTTGCCAAAATAAACCCTTATCAATGCCGCCTTTATCATAAAAAGGATACAAAATTAAGATCCAGGTGTCATTAATGACTTGAACTGGCCCTGGTAAGGTTGCACCGGGAGTCCAAGAGAATAACTGCCAGACTGCCAAGAAAACAGTAATGGCGATCGCAGGTGGGACAATATTGGGAAATTGCTTTTGTAGTTGGGATAAGAATCCACTATCCAACTTAGGGTTACTAGGTCTTCTCTGTGCTACGGTCATGATTTTATGTTCCTCAGATGACGCAATCAATTCAAAATTCAAAATTCAAAAGGCAAAAACTTTTAAATTTTTCTTTCCCAGTCACTAATAACTAATGACTAATGACTAAACACTCACTTTCTTGATAGCCAAACTCTTGAGATAGGCTTCTGGATTTTCAGGGTCGAACTTAGCACCATCAAAAAATTCTTCTACACCACGGGATGTGCTGGTGGGGATATCAGCAGACGCAATTCCTGCTTCTTTCGCTGCTTCTTTCCAAATATCTTCCCGATTGACTTTCTTGATTAATTCTTTAGCTTTAGCCGCACCGTTGGTAATGTAATCTTTGGGCAAGAATCCCCAACGCACGTTTTCAGTGATGAACCACAAATCATGGCTTTGGTAAGGATAGGAAACGTTACCTTTTTCATCTTTCCAGTAGTAAGCTGCCATTGATTTATCATCAATCTTGCGACCATCACCCATGTCATACTTACCTTGGAATGGGTCAGCCAGAATTTCTGGTGAATTCAAGTTGAAGTAATTTCTACCGGATAGAATTTCGGCTGCTTCTTTGCGGTTATCAAAGTTATCTAACCACTGTTGGGCTTCCATAATCCCTTTGAGGATGGCTTTGGTGGCTTTGGGATGTTGGTCAACCCAATCAGCGCGCATAGCTAAATATTCTTCGGGGTGGTTCTTCCAAATTTCCGCCGTTAACGCAGCCATGTAACCGATTTTGTCAGTAACAATGCGGTAAGGCCAGGGGTCGCCGGTGCTAAAAGCATCCATTGTCCCGGTTTTCATGTTAGCGACGGTTTGCGCTGCGGGAACAGTCAGCAGTTTTACGTCGGCATCAGGGTCAAGACCACCTGCTGCTAACCAATAGCGAATCCACAAATCTTGGTTAACATGGGGAAAGGTGAAAGCTGCGGTGAAGGGAGTGGGGGAAGATTTGAGTTTAGAGAATACAGATTTTGCACCTGCTAATTTTAAGCTGATACCGCTACCTTGGTGTTTGTTGGCGATCGCAATCCCATTACCATGTGTAATTAACTGACACAACACATACATGGGGATTTTTTGATTGCCCTTGGTAATTAAACCTTCTGTGATTAAATGGGGCATGGGCATTTGCCATTGACCACCATCAATTCCACCACCGGCTGAACCAATTTCAACGTTATCTCTGGCTGCACCCCAAGAAGCTTGTTTCGCTAACTCCACACCTGTCATGCCATACTTCGCAAAAAAGCCTTTTTCTTTGGCAATAATTAAAGGTGCAGATTCTACAATCGGAATATATCCTAACTTGACTGTAGTTACTTCTGGAGCTTGTTCTGGGCTAATATTTGCTACTGTTTGAGCAGTTGGCGCAGATTGGGTATTTCCTCCAGTGGTGGTTTCTGGGGGATTTCCCAGACAACCCTTCAATAATACAGCACCCGCCGAAGCCCCTGCTGTGACAATAAATTTACGCCGAGAAATTTGATTGAGAAAATCTGACATCACAACTCCTGAATGGGGTAATTAAACTTGTTTATGTACAACAATTTATGCAAGTAACAGTAGATGTTTCTTGCAGCCGTTATGAAAGGTTTGACTATACTCAATTAGTCGAGCCTAACTACTTCTTTACGGAGATAATAATGATGACTAAATCTGGTGTGCCAATGTCTGCATTTTTGGGTTTGTTTCATCCCTTCGTTTATTCATTGAAATCAGTTTACAGGTATTTATCTGAAAGTGGTTGACTTAATGAAGCCAATTCTTAAATAAATATTAGATTAGACATATAAGTAAAAATTTATCGCCGCAAACCAAAGCCCCAAGAGGGTTTCAATGTATAGGATGATCCTTATGATAACTATTTAATTTATACGATAGATGTCGATATAAGTTAAAAAATAATGTGTATAGTGTTAATTTGAACTATTGAATCTATAAGTTTTTAAAATGCACTATTGGATTGTTATAGTTAAATGATGATTTTGGTTTTTTAAAGTTCACTCAGAGGAGCTTTTTTAACTAATCCCTCGGTAATTTCAAATTAAACCTATTCATTTAAGTTTATATATAAGGTTTTTATACTCAGTCTGCAAGTTTTAATTATCAAAGTTCACGCGAAAGATGTTACCAGATGTACTATTGAGAGAAGAATCAATCATGCTTGGCTCATAATGACCTTAGCTAAAACTCCCAATACCAAAAACACTCTCAATCCCTTTCTCACCCTCAATTACGAACCGGCTTTAGCATCCTTGGGTGATGATTATTATGATGAGGTAGTCGCAGCAGAATTTCCTCAACATACGTTACGCTGGCGTAATGATGACCTATTACCCACATTGGGACTCAACCCCCAAGATGTTGAGGATGAAGACTTTATTACAGCATTTAGTCTATTTCAAGGACGTAAACCATTTTTAGCACTACGTTATCATGGCTATCAATTTGGGGAATATAACCCCCAATTAGGTGACGGACGGGGTTTTTTATACGGTCAAGTCCGTGGTATCGATGGTCAACTCTATGATTTCGGGACTAAAGGTTCTGGGAGAACACCTTATTCTCGTGGTGGTGACGGGATGTTAACTCTCAAAGGTGGAGTTAGGGAAGTTCTAGCCGCAGAAGCACTACATCAGCTAGGAGTACGGACATCACGCTGTCTGAGTATGATTGAAACTGGCTTATCTCTGTGGCGTGGTGACGAACCTTCTCCTACCCGTTCATCGGTGATGGTGAGAATGAATAGTTCACATATTCGCTTCGGGACTTTTGAGCGTTTGTATTATATACAGCGTCCCGATTTGATTCAAAAGTTATTAGATCATGTGATTGAGCATTACTACTCTCACTTAGTGGATGAACCAGATAAATATGCTTTGTTTTATGGTGAATTAGTCAGGCGTGTTGCAGAACTAGTTGCACAGTGGATGGCAGCCGGTTTTTGTCATGGAGTCCTCAATACTGACAATATGTCCATTACTGGGGAAAGTTTTGACTACGGCCCTTATGCGTTTATTCCTACTTATGACCCTTATTTTACGGCTGCATATTTTGACTATTACAAACGCTATTGCTATAGTCATCAACCAGGGATTTGCCAGTTGAATCTGGAATTACTGCAACAACCATTAAGGTCAGTGGTTAATAAAACTGATTTAGAAGCTGGACTAGCAAAATTTAGTGATGATTATTTTGCTGCTTATCGGTCTTTGATGCTAAAAAAATTAGGTTTTGAGCAGTTGGCTATACCTGAAGCTGATGAACTTTTACGTTTGACAATGCAATTTTTGCAAGATAGTCAAGTCGGATATCATCACTTTTTCGCAGAAATGGCGCGGACTTTTTCTCCTAATTGGAGAGATGAGCCAGGCTTGATCCTCAATTTATCTGATGTTCTTCCTACAGCAGATAAGTCAGCTATCTTCGATAATTGGTGTTTCATTTATCATCAAATTTTGAATAATTTTCATCCTGATGACATGGAAAAAATTGCCAAAACTCTGAATTATTACAATCCCAAAACTGCATTATTAAGGCCTGTGATTGAGTCGATTTGGGAACCGATTGTGCAGGAAGATAATTGGCAACCTTTTGATAATTTACTACAAACAATCAAGGAACGAGGTTAAGATCATTTGAGATTGTGGAACGCTTGACTGGCAAGCCTTGCAAAAATCCCTTTGTCGCCATGATTTGTCAAATTATCAGAGAAATTTAACTTAGGTGGTAAGATGCGATCGCCTGCCTTGTGCGATCGCGTTTTTTATTCTGTATTTTTCGCAGCCATATCATCAAGTTAATAACTGCATTCATTTTCCAGGGTTCTAGCAGGAGATAACACAGATAAAATGAGATATTGACCCTACATTTAGATGAATTTTTCTATTGATTTATAGCAATTTATAAATATTTAAACAGAGAAAAATCCAAATCGTTGGAAAGATTAAAAAAGAAATATAAAATTAATGGCTTAAATTAAGAAGTTGTGCATAAATTGTTTTACTGAGACAATTGTGCGTGATTGCACTATTGCTCTGGTGAAATTTCCATTCCTGACCAAGAAAAAACTAGCTAGACAATTGTTTCAGGTGCTGGGGGGTTAATCAATGTACAGACAGCACAAGCATCACCGATGTAGGTCTGTGAAATTTGGGAGCAACCAGCATTTGCTACCTTTTTTGGTAGGTGTGGTGATCATTTTTCTGGTGACTATTCTTTGGCAGAGATTAATTATTACAGAACAAAATAATGTGGGAAACCTGATTCAACAGCAGGCGATCGCCACCAAAACAGAATTAGTCACCCAGTTGAATTATCGCATACTTGCCTTAGAGCGCATGGGTAGGCACTGGCAACTGCACAATGGGATTCCGCAAAAACAGTGGGAAGCAGAAGCCACAGAATACATTCAAGACTATAGTGGCTACCAAGCAATTGCCAGGCTAGATGCGTCAAAGCGGGTGCGTTGGACTGTGCCATTAGCTCACAAGGCAGCATTATTAGATTTAGATATTGAGCCACAAAAAATTCACCAAAGATACCCAGCCTTAGAAGACGCAATCAGAAATCGTCAAACGACATTAACAAATACGACAAATTCATCAACAGGCCAGAAAATCCTTTTAGTCTACGTACCCTTATATGGCGAAAGTCAATTTCAGGGATTGCTCTTAGGAGTTTTACACATTCAATCTCTGTTTGACTCCGTTTTACACTTACCAGAAGGCTATAAAATCAGTTTATGGCAAGGAAAAGATTTAATTTATAGCCAAGAGAAGTTAACAACCACAGCATCATCTTGGCAGCAGCAAGTATATATTGACTTTTATGGAGCTAACTGGCAACTACAAATTTACCCTACAACAGAACTATTAGCTCATTTACATTCACCCCTACCTAATTTTGTCTTACTATCTGGCATATTTGCAGCAGTCGGATTAACATTACTAACTTATTTTGTCCAAGTTACTCACATTAGTAACGGCAAAATAGCCGCCATCAATGCAGAATTAGCGCGAAAAATTGTCGAACAAGAACAAACGGAAATTGCTTTGCGCGCTAGTAAAACCCGATTACGGCAGTTACTAGAAACAGTCAAAGTCATTCCTTGGGAATTAGATTTAAAAACTTGGCGTTTTACCTATGTAGGGCCACAAGCCCAAGCCCTATTAGAATACCCCGTCAACCAATGGTATGAAGAGAATTTTTGGATTAATCATGTACATCCCCATGACAGGGAGGAAACCCAGAATAGTATTCTAGCGGCAGTGGCTAGGGGCGAAAACCATGAGATGGAATATCGAATGATTGCAGCTGATGGCCGGGTTGTATGGTTGCGAGACATTGTGAGTGTAGTACAAACCGATGGTCATCCTGTGCTGTTACGGGGATTTATGTTTGATATTACCGACTCAAAACTGGTGGAAGAAACCTTGCGATTGCGGGAGAGAGCATTAGCTGCTACTAGTAATGGTATTGTTATTGTCGATGCTAGATTAGCGGATCACCCCATCATTTATGTTAACTCTGGTTTTGAGCAAATTACCGGCTACAGAGCCACAGATGTCATTGGGCAGAATTGTCGTTTTCTACAAGGTACAGATACCCAACAACCAGCACTCCAAGAAGTACGAACCGCAATAAAGGAGTGTAAGAGTTGTCAAGTGATTTTGCGTAATTATCGTCAAGATGGCACCTTATTTTGGAATGAACTGAGTATTTCGCCTATTTATGACGAAACAGGACAATTAACCCACTTTCTAGGTATTCAAACAGATATTAGCGATCGCCAACAAGCAGAGATGTCCTTGCGTCGGCAAGCCCTCACCTTTGCCAATATTTACGATGGTGTCATTATCACCGATTTAAAAGGGCAAATTCTCGACTGGAATCCAGCCGCCGAGCGCATATTTGGCTACACTAAAACCGAAATTTGTGAACAATCCATCAGTATTTTACATAAACCTGAAACAGATAAGGCTTTGAACACCGCCATTTTAGAAGATATGGCTCAAAATGGTCGGTGGGTAGGTGAAATTAATTTTGTGCGGAAAAATGGCAGTGAAGGTATTTGTGAAACTACCATAGTTCCTTTGCAAAATGAACAAGGAGAAAATGTAGCCACCATTAGTGTTAACCGTGATATTACTGAGCGTAGACAATCAGAGGCTTTATTACTCCAATCAGAAGAACGCTTCCGGGCATTCATGAATCATAGTCCTACCCATGCCTGGATTACAGATTCCCAAGGAAAAATTATCTATTTGAGTGAAAATTACCGTCGGGTGTTGAAATTACCACTCAAAAAATTGATTGGCAAGAACATTTTTGATATTTATGAAGCCCACGTTGCTCAAAATTATCTAGATGCCATTCAAACAATAGCCCGTACCAATCAAGTCATTGAAGCCGTAGAATCTACCTCTTGTCCAGACGGTACAGAACGAAATTTTTTAGTATATAAATTTCCCATCTCTCGCCAAGCTGAAGAATGTTTAGTGGGAGGAATTGTCATTGATATCACTGAACGGAAACGCGCCGAAGAAGCACTGCGTCAAAGTGAAGAACGCTGGCAATTAGTTGTTGAAGGCAATCAAGATGCCATTTGGGATTGGAATATTCTCACCAATGAAACTTTTCGTTCTGCACGCTGGGCAGAGTTAATCGGAGACCCTGACTATCAACCCATCGGTAATAGTGAAGATTGTCGTCACTATATTCACCCTGAAGATTATGAACGGGTGGTGGGTGTTACGCAAGATTATCTCAACCACAAAATTCCCAAATATGTGATTGAGTATCGCCTGCGTTGCAAAGATGGTAACTATAAATGGGTCTTAGTTCATGCTACTGCCCAGTGGGATGAGCAAGGTAATCCCATCCGCATGGTTGGTTCAATCAAAGATATTACTGAACGGGTACAAGCACAAGAAGCACTAGAAAAACAATTAAATCACAAACTGTTACTCGAACAAATCACCCAGAAAATTCGCCAAAGCCTTGATAGTAAGGAAATTTTTGAAACAGCTGCTACCCAAATAGGTCAAGCTTTCGCAGTAGATCGTTGTTTGATTCATGCTTATGTGAGCGATCCCGTCCCCAAGATTCCTCTAGTTGCAGAGTACAACAAAATTTCTGACTCCCACTCTATGCACAAATTAGAGATCCCAATATCAGGGAATCCCCATTGTTTAGAGATGATCTCCCACGATCGCGCGATCGCTTCACATAACGTCTACCAAGACCCCCTTTTATCAAATACGATTTCTATTTGTCAAGAAATTGGCCTAAAATCCATGTTAGCCATTCGTACCTCCTATCAAGGAGAACCTAATGGTGCAATTGGTTTGCATCAGTGTAGCCACTTCCGCGAATGGACAGATGAAGAAATTGGATTATTAAAAGCCGTAGCTGCTCAACTAGGCATTGCCTTGGCTCAGTCTCATCTTTTAGAACAAGAAACCCGCCAACGTCAAGAACTGACAGTCAAAAACTTTGCTCTAGAGCAAGCAAAACGGGCAGCAGAAGCCGCAAATCGTGCCAAAAGTGAGTTTTTAGCAATGATGAGCCATGAAATTCGCACTCCCATGAATGCGATCATCGGCTTGACAGGTATACTGCTAAATACTGAATTGACATTACAACAGAGAGATTTTTTAGAAACTATCTTAACCAGCTCTGAAGCATTGCTCACTATTATTAATGATATTCTCGATTTTTCTAAAATTGAGTCAGGCAAATTAGAACTAGAAGCTAGGCCTGTTGATATCAAAACTTGTATAGAACAAGTGATTGATTTATTAGCTCCCAAAGCAGCCCAAAAAGAGATTGAACTGGCTTATTGGATTCATCCCCAAGTACCATCACAAATCATCGGGGATTTAACTCGTCTGCGACAAATCATCACCAACTTACTCAACAATGCTATTAAATTCACCGAAAAAGGTGAAGTGATTTTATCTGTCAGCACCACTGCCAAAACTCAGAATAGCTGCGAACTACTATTTAGCATCCAAGACACAGGTATTGGCATTCCGCCTGAGAAGATGCAACGCCTATTTCAACCGTTTGTGCAAGCTGATGCTTCCATGACTCGCAAATACGGTGGTACAGGATTGGGTTTAGTCATTAGCCAACGTTTAGGGGAGATGATGGGAGGCCGTCTTTGGGTAGAAAGCCAAGGATGTGTAGGCGGTAATCCTCCTATCAAATGGCAACAAAAGACATCTACATCCACTGCTATTTCCACCTCTGGCTCGACTTTTTACTTTGCTATGACTGCCTCGATCTTGACTGATTCCCCCACCGAGGAATTAATTACTTCCCCCATGATCTTGAGTGGTAAACGCTTATTAATTGTGGATGATAATCCTACAAATCGTTATATTTTGCGTTTACAAACCCAGTCTTGGCAAATGCAAACTTATGTAGTTCCCTCCGGTATGGCAGCTTTAGCTCTCATCGACCGAGGAATTGAGGTCGATATCGCCATTTTAGATATGCAAATGCCAGACATGGATGGCTTAACCTTGGCAAGAGAAATCCGCCGGCGTTCTACTTATCAATACTTACCTTTAGTGATTCTGACTTCCTGGGGTAAACCGGATCATTACCCTGATGTCGGGAATATGAAATACATTGCCTATTTACACAAGCCCATTAAACAATCACAACTCTATGATGTGTTGACTAGTCATTTAGGCAATCAACCGATTCGAGGTAGTGTTTCTCGTGCTTATGTTACTTCTATTAGTCAAAATTTAGCAGAACAATTACCACTGCGAATTCTCTTGGCTGAGGATATGGTCATCAATCAGAAAGTCGCCCTCCTCATGCTCAAAAAAATTGGTTATCGGGCTGATGTGGTGGGTAATGGATTGGAGGTGCTAGAAGCACTACAGCATCAGACTTATGATGTAGTGTTGATGGATGTAAATATGCCAGAAATGGATGGTTTAGAAACTAGCCGGAGAATTCGTCAAACCTGGAACGGCGATACTCATCTTTATATTATTGCGATGACTGCGAACGCTATGCAAGGCGATCGCGAAGCCTGTCTGAGTGCTGGTATGGATGACTATATCAGTAAGCCGATTCAGATTGATGATTTGGCTCAAGCCCTAAGTAAATGTCAACCCCTCAAATTTCATGATCAAGTTACTGTGAAAGTTCTTGATCACCACCTGTATTCTGTCAGGGCTGATGCGTCAACTAAAGATGCTATTGACACTAAAATATTGCAAGAATTACGGCTAATGTTATCAGGTCAGTTAGGGTCTTTTAATGAATTAATTAATTGTTACCTCACAGAAGCTCCAAAACTGATCCAAAATATTAATGTAGCGATTGCAACTAAAGACAACCAAGCTATATGGCATATAGCTCACAAACTTAAATCAAGCAGTGGTTCAGTGGGTGCAGTGTTATTAACACAACTTTGCAAGCAACTAGAAATTCAAGGACGCAGTGACAATTGGGCAGAAATTCCAGAAATTGCTGACAAACTGTGTCAAGAGTATGAACGAGTCAAAATTGCGTTGCAAAGAGAAATTAATCGGGAGAAACCATGAACAATACTGTCCGCCAAGAAAAGTCTTTAATTCTCATTGTTGATGACGAGCCATTTATTCGAGCGCAGTTACGGCTGTCTCTACAATATGAAGGCTATCGGACAGTAGAAGCTCAAGATGGAAGAGAAGCTTTAAGCGTATTCCATCAGTTGCAACCTGATATAGTGCTACTAGATGCAATTATGCCGGACATGGACGGCTTTGAGTGCTGTACCCGTTTACAATTGCTAGATACTACGAGACATACGCCAGTCTTAATGATTACCGGACTAGAAGATAAGGAGTCTGTAGATCGGGCTTTTGAGGTGGGTGCAGTTGATTATGTGACTAAACCTATTCACTGGCCTGTTTTACGCCAACGGGTTAAACGCTTAATTCAACAATCTTATCTCCAACAAAAGTTAGAAGCTGCTAACCGCGAATTACAACGCTTAGTCACAATTGATGAATTGACTCAAATTGCTAATCGTCGCAGGTTTGAAGAATATTGCTTGCAAGAATGGCAATGTATGGCCAGAGAGCAACTTCCCCTGTCCTTGATCCTCTGTGATGTTGATTTTTTCAAGGAATACAATGATACCTACGGTCATCGAGCAGGCGATCACTGCTTGCAAATGGTTGCTAAAGCTATTCAAGAAACAGTTAAACGTCCAGCCGATTTAGTGGCTCGTTACGGTGGTGAAGAGTTCGCGGTGATTCTACCTAGAACTGAATCAGACGGTGCGCTACATTTGGCTGAGTCAATTTGCCAATCAGTAAGGAATTTGATGGTACCACATTCCCGTTCACAGGTCAATATTTGTGTCACGATTAGTGCAGGTGTAGCGACAATTATTCCTCAACCCAACTCTGATTTTCAAGAAATTATCGATGAAGCTGATCGAGCATTATATCAAGCCAAAATCGCCGGACGCGATCGCTGTCAAAAATACGACAAAATCCCCTCTTCTACAGTTGATTTATGGAAAGAATGGTGAGTAAAACCAATTCGCAATTCGCAATTCGCAATTCGCAATTCGCAATAAAGGCAAAAGTAAAATTTTACCTATTCCCCAATCCCCAACTCTTCTTCATTTTGAATTTTGAATTTTGAATTTTGAATTGATTCGTCCCCAATCCCCCTATTTCCAGCTATGATCTTGATTAATCTCAATGACTAAATCAACTAGAGAAGGAGATTTTGTTAAGGGCTTGATGAATAATTCGGGATGTAGCGATCGCCAAAAATAATTGACGAATTTTTCAATTTCGGAATCTGTCATACCAGATTTACCCGATGCAATCATTTGTCGTTCGGCTTGCTTGCGCCATTCTACAGAATAACGGTAATCTATGGGGTACAGTACAATGAGACTATCTAGTCTTGCCCATAAGGGTAAATATTCACTTAATCGCTGATTCATTTCGCGGGCAAATGCTTGATCTGCATCTGTAAAAATCGGTGCTGGTGCATGATCAAATAATTGTGGATCGATAGGACGCACACCCACAAACCATCCTTCAAATAACAGAATATCAATCCCAGGGACAACTTCTGGCTGAGTGCGATCGCCTGCACCATTGTAAGCAGATTTATCGAAGCGGGGTATAGTTACAGTTGTTTTTGCCTGTCGGACTTGTTCTAAAACATCGATACCTAAGTTTACATCGTGTGTTCCTGGCGGCCCACGCCAAATTAAGCGGGGATCTGCTTGAGTTAAAGCTAGACGCTCATCATAAGTTTTATACAAATCATCTAGTGATAAACTCGCGCTCCGATACCCCATTTCTTGGAAAATCAAATCCAGAACTTGGCACATCGTCGTTTTACCAGTTCCTTGACTTCCTAAAATTCCTTGAATAAAGGGACGTTGTAGTTGTTGCTTTTGCGATGCGATTTTCATCGCTAGAGGTAGCCACCATTCCCACAATACAGGTAGCATAGGTTCACAAGGTCTATGCAGACGATGTTGGCAAAATTGACTAAATACTGGTAATACAGATTGTAAAAGCTGCGATCGCTCTTCAATAACTTGCTCTACATTATCTGAGTTGATCCCAAAGGCTTTGGCTTTAGCAACATCGTTTAAAGCTGCGGCTTGTAAAGCTTTTTGTCCACTTGCAGTTCCAATTATTTGTAACCACTCATTCATCATGAACCCAATTTAAAGGCTTCAATAAACAGGCTATAGGTAAAACCCACTTTCAGGAGGTTCACCACCTCTACCCACAAAGCGCGCCTAGCAAAAAAACTCTGACTATAAAATATTCTGCTTGTCACCTCTGTCAAAAAGACTAATACTGCCGCTATCCAAATGTCTATTTCTGCCCGTTGTCCTGCGGTAGTAGAAATTGCTGTCCCCAAGAAAAAGCCAAACAGAAAGCTAATCAACAGCAGCGACAGCCTTCTCCAAGGATTAGCAAACCATTGTCCCAAATTTCTAGCAATGGTATCAAATAAGTTGTTAAGACGAGTGTTTTGCATTGGTTAGTCAATAGTCATTAGTCATTAGTCATTAGTCATTAGTCATTAGTCATTAGTCACTACTCATTACTCATTACTCATTACTCCTTCTTCTCCCTTGTCTCCCCTAAACCCCTACACAAAAATGATAAGCTGTACGATACATTAAAATATGTAAATAATATTCTCTAGCTATCTCCAGTAGCTTGAACAATGTTCCCTTGTGACTCAAGTTACCAAACTACTATCAATTCCTGTGGCTATTTATCCGAGGAAATACGCGCTTTATGTATCATCTGTTGGGCTTTGCTATGATGATGCTTGATTTAAATTCCTGTATAATCACGCTTGTACACATTTTTGGCGTAACTAGCTCAAGTAATCCCTAAGACGGATTATACTTCTGCCAAATGATGTTTATGATACAGTGATCAACAGAATTCTACGAGAGTCTATAGTAGGCAAGTAGAAAAATTTCCTCGAACGCAGCTAATGATAATAGGCTAGTATTTGGTCAAGCCTAGACAAAATCATTATTTCTAAATCAATATCAATATGAATTCTTCCGTGTATCGTAATGCTGCGATGACAGCTTGCTGCTTGGGATTGCTGGGGCTACTGTTGGGATGTCTAGACATGAGTGTATCTTTTGATGCAGGTAATATTGATACACCTTCGTCAGTATCTACTGAAGTCATCCCACCAAATCAAGATTTAGCATCTCCTGTGGCTTCTACAGACAGTAGTTCTCAAGCTAACTCTAACCCCAGTGTTTCTAGTCAAAAGTTAGAACAAAACACCAAAAAAACTATTTCCGTTTTGACATCCCGCCAATCGGAAAATAATAATACTCAGCTTTTAGGTGATTTACGTATGAGCAATCAAACAGATCAGCCTGTGCGATTAGCTCTATTGGCTCGACAGTCAAAAAGTAAGGGTTCTGTGAAACAGACAACAGATGTTCCTGCTCATTGGGATTTTGATCCCCAAGAAGGGAGTGCAAAAGGACTAATTCTGTCTCTACCCCAGGGTAATCTCAAAGTTGAAAAAGGAGACATTTTAGTGGCATTTGCTCAAGACGGTTCTCGTCGTTATTGGGGGCCGTATGTAGTGGGGGAAACATCTTTGCCTACCTGGGATGCTCAAAAGCGAGAATGGGTATTGGTGCTGACTAGCAATTAGGTAAGCTGTTAGGCATTTAATTTACACATTGAGGCCGCAGAGGGGCAGGGTGTAAGGGAGAGGTTTTACAGCTTTTGCCAACATGAAATGACAATGATGCAAGTTAAATGACAATTAGCTCAAAGTCAAAAAAGTCGAGATGCTCAAGAACAAAATTTAGTCATTCAACGACTACATGAGTGTTAACTGTTAACTTGTTGTACGGGCGGGTTTAATAGTGAAAAGTGAGCAGTAAACAGTAAACAGTGAATAGTTATCAAGTAACTGATAACTGTTTTCCAGGGTAAATATCTACCAAAACCCACCCCTACTGACTGTTAACTATTGACTCTTGCGGGTGACGCTCCTGCGTCGCTAACGCTGCGCTAACGATAGTTGCTTTCCGACGCAAGGCGACAGGAACGCACTATCTCACTATTGACTATTGACTACTGACCATTGACTATTGACTAATGAAGTTGAAATTGAGCTTAATCCACGCTATTGAGCAGTGGCTGAATAAGATAGTAAAACGTCCAGCCCTTGCTGTGACTGTGGCTATTCTGTGGTTAGTTGTGATTGGTTGGTTGGGTTATGGTTGGAATTTAGGCAATGTGGGCTTAATTGATGAAACTGAGCCACTATTTGCCGAAGCCTCTCGTCAAATGCTAGTCACAGGAGATTGGATTACTCCCTATTTCAACGGTGAAACTCGGTTTGATAAACCTGCTTTAATTTACTGGTGTCAGGCGATCGCCTATGCTGTAGTTGGTGTCAATGAATGGGCGGTACGTCTGCCTTCTGCTTTAGCCGCAGTCGGTGTGATGGCTTTGGTTTTTTACACTGTACAGTGGGCTTTGCAGCCACAAAATAAGTCTGATCCCAATTCATCCCTCACCTATCCCTATGTCACAGCAGCCGTTGCAGCCGCCGTTACAGGACTTAATCCCGAAATGATTATTTGGGGTAGAACCGGCGTTTCGGATATGCTACTAACTGGTTGTCTCGCTTCATCTTTATTGTGCTTCTTTCGGGGATACGCTGAATCAGAAACACGGAATAGAGAAATAGATGAAATTCAGCTCCATTCCCCATTTTCATTGCCTAATAAATGGTATTTGGCTTGTTATGTATTGATTGCTGGTGGAATTTTGACGAAAGGCCCGGTAGGAATTGTGCTACCAGGGTTGATTATTGGGGTGTTTTTGTTGTATGTCGGGCAATTTTGGGCAGTAGTACGGGAAATGCGCCTATTCTTGGGGTTAGGAATTATTTTTGTCTTATCTGTCCCGTGGTATGTGCTGGTAATTTGGCGCAATGGCTGGAATTACATTAACTCTTTCTTTGGTTATCACAATATAGAACGCTTCACGGAAGTAGTTAATGGTCACTCAGCACCTTGGTATTTTTATTTTCTGATTGTGCTGCTATTGTTTGCACCATACTCAGTGTACTTGCCGGTGGCGATGGTGCGACTCAAGTTTTGGCAGCGATCGCATTGGCGCACTCAAACCCGTTCTCAACAATTGGGTTTATTTGCCTTTATTTGGTTTATTACTATTTTTAGCTTTTTTACCATTGCAGTTACTAAACTACCCAGTTATGTCTTACCTTTGATGCCAGCAGCCGCTATTTTAGTGTCCCTCTTGTGGGGTGATTTTTTCTCAAGTTCTCAAAATAAAGTTAACAATTATCCCCTGTGGTTGTTGCAAGTGAGTAGTTGGATTAATGTGGTTTTTTTGTCTGTATTGTCAGTAGCATTATTTCACCTACCTCATTTAATAGGACAAGATCCAGCCGCACCTAATTTTCAACAAAGTCTTCAAAATGCTGGTTTAGCCGCAATGGGTGGCTGGATTTGGCTATTATTTGCCGTCATTTTTGCCGTGTTAATATTACGTCGCTATTGGCAATCCATAGTTGGGATGCAGTTGTTAGGATTTGCGGCATTTTTAATTATTGTTTTAATGCCGGCTTTATTCTTAATGGATCAAGAACGTCAATTACCTTTGAGAAATTTATCTGCGGCTGTGGTGCAGTTTCAGCAACCAAAGGAAGAAATTATCATGGTGGGCTTTAAAAAGCCGAGTGTGGTTTTTTATAGCCACAAACAAATGAAATTTATTAAACTGACTCAGGATGCTACAGAATACATCAAAGATATAGCCAATAAATCAAATCTACCTCCTTCTATGCTGCTCTTAACTGAAAAAAGAAATTTTTTCAAAATGGATTTACAGCCAGACACTTACGAGAATTTAGCCATCAAAGGAGCTTACCAATTAACTCGCATTAATTTCAAAAAAATGAAACCACAAAAGTTGGAGATATCTTAGTCAATAGGTGAGGGGGCTGGGGACTGGGGATAAAAGCAAAAGGCAAAAGGCAAAAAAAGAAAAGATTATTTTGCCTTTTTACTTTTTCTGGTATTGGGGATTGGGAATTTTAGATTTTAGATTTTCGATTGAATAGATTTAAAATCCAAAATTGGGATGAGCAATACCTTAAGATTTTTCCTGTCGTACTTTGAGTTTTAAAGATTGATTTATTTGGTTTAAGAGTTCTTCCATTGAGATCGAACGAGGAACGATTTTAGTGGCGATCGCATTTAAAATATCTGCTATTGATTGCAGATCATTTTTATCCTGAGCAGTTTTAGTGCGGGAATTAAGTGATGACCGATGTAACCTTTGATCAATGACTACAACTGGTGGTAAATCTAAGGGTAAATCTTGCAAGGTTTTTAAAGCTTTTAATACTTCTGGATGGATAGCAGCATTGCCTAAACAAATTAGTAATAAATCTACACTTTGATGACGCATTTGTTGTAAAACTTCTGCCCAACAACGGGCTATTGTCGCTTTGAATCCGGCTGTTTGCAAATATTGAATGAGGGCTTGAAACCATTCTGTACCTCTTTCGCTATTTCCTGGGTTGACAGAGGAATTTTTCTCCCTGTAAGCTTTGACCGGTTTGCGTTTAGTCTGTGGTAAATCCTGGAGCATGGTTAAATCTACCACTAAAATGTTTGGGGGATAGCAAACTCCAGAGGCGATTTGCAAGACAGACAATAAGGTGTCTTTTTGACTGTTGCTATCGTCTTGATTGAGTGGTGTTAAACAGGGAAATACTGACAAACCAGGAATTTGCGATGCGGTGAGGGTAGTGTTAACATCGCAAGTTACTAAGGGTAAGCTAGCTAACCGAGGATGCTGACTGAGTTGTTGTAAGTAAGTTTGGGCGAGGGAATTATCTACATCTAGTAAAACGACATCAAATTGCCAGACTCTGGCTAGTAGTTCAGCTTGATCTAAATCATCGACTTCAATCACCCGATGTTCTTGTAATGAGGAATGGGGATTGATTGATTGTGCATCAGAATCAACTAATCTAAGAATTCTTAGGGTTTTATGGGGTGGATTTTCTTGACTATTGTTAATACTGGGTTGTTGGTTTTTGCTTGGCGCACACAGTTTTTCTAACAAAGGTGTTAGAGATTGGGCTTCTACTGGTAAACTCAAAAAACCATCAGCTTGATTAGCCAGTGCTTGTTCTTTGTCTGCACCAGTAGCTGTGACAATGACGGACAAATGACGTAAGGCGGGATCAGATTTGAGTAATGTGAGGACATCCCAACCAGATAGCAAGGGTAAGAGAGGATTTAAAAATATGGCTTGTGGTTGTAGGCGACGGGCTTTTTCTACGGCTTCTGTTCCAGAACGGGCGATAACCACTCGATAACCGTGATTTTTGAGTAGTTCGGTTAAGTCTTGAATGTATCTGGCGACGGTTTCGACTATTAAAACTAAGCGTTGAGAAGAAATTGCTTGAGGTTTCCCGCTTGGACTGACACGCTGGAGATTTCCCAAGTTATCGCTGTTATTTACTTCTGTGCTTCTGGTTTCAGATTCAACAAAACCGGTGCTGGGTGGACTGGGTGGTAAAAGTAGAGTAAATTGGCTACCTTTACCTTCTTGAGATAAGAAACTGACATCACCACCGTGAAGACGCGCTAAAGCCCTGGTTAAGACTAGTCCCAAGCCTGTACCTTCAAACTGACGCGTTAAGGGGTTTTCTAGCTGTTGGAATTTCTGGAAAATTAAGTGCTGTTGATGTTCGGGAATTCCGATCCCTGTGTCCCAAACGGTAAAAGCAATCCATCCTTCCCAAAGATTGACTCTCAAACCGATTTCACCAGAGATTTCTGTAAATTTAAAGGCGTTGGACAATAGATGTACCAACATTTGACGCAGGCGTAATTCATCGGCGGTAATTGACTCTAACCCTGGTTCAATAGTCATTGTAAAGACAGGTTCTGATGACCGAGGGGGAGATTTTTGGTTTGTTGAGGTAGTTTTGCTGGTTTGGCTGTGAATAGCTTTGGCTTCTGCCAAGGCGCGATCGCAAACAGATTGTATATTTACAGGTGATGGGGTCAACTCCATTTGTCCCGTTTCCATACGGGTGAGGTCTAAAATATCGTTAACTACACTCATCAAATGGCGACCACTTTGATGAATTAAGCCTGCATATCTAGCTTGACGTTCATTGAGTTCCCCTAATTGCTGATCTACTAATAACCGCGATAGTCCCAAAACGGCGGTCAAGGGGGTTTTGAGTTCATGGCTAATACAAGCTAAAAATTCATCTTTTAAGCGGTTGAGTTGAATCAAGTCAGCATTTTTAGCTGATAGTTCTTTATAAAGTTGCTGTTGTTCGGTGACATCGGTGGCTGAGACTAGCCACAAGTTATCATCCTCTATGGTTGTGGCTGATTCGGAGTGGGGAAATTTTAAATCTGGACTATCTAGGGGAATTTTGGTAAATTGCCAAATCCGTTCTTGACCACTCTGCACTTCTACAATGCAAGTACAAATACCAAGGCGACTGTCTAAAAAACAACGACCTCCGGTGGAAATGCTATCTGGTGATGTTACTTGTGAGTTAAGGGGTTTGAAACCAGGTAACTCAGTGATGGGTAAGGTTTCATTTTGCTGGAAAATCTTACCGTAGCCACGAGCATAAATTTTGGCAGCTTTGGGGTTGGCGTATTCTGGCTGTTTGATGCGGGTAGCGGCTAAAATCGCCTCAACTTGTTGCCTAATACCTTCGGGATCTTTTAATGTGCCTAATTGTTGCCACCATGCCAGATTTTGCGTTAACACCAGACCTGTGCTAGTTTGCAACATTAAAGGCCAAGGTAGTTGTTCTAATAATTGTACTAGTGATTTGTATCCTTGGGGTTGGCGATGGGGCGATCGCGATCGCCTGACTCTACTGTTACTGACAATGGTGCTATCTTGATGTGTTGATGCTGGGTGGTTGTGATGGTAATTCATGGCTACTTGGGCTTTAGCCAAGGCGTTTAAGAGGCGCACACTATTGAGTAGTCCTAAAAACTTCCCATCCCCATCTACTAAGACTAACTCTAATGCGTTGGCTTGGCTAATGTGATAATGCCACCATGAACTCAATTGCTCTACACAATAACTAGCTGGTAATATTTGTATTGGCTCAATGACCGTTTGACCCAATTGCGAGATT
This sequence comes from Nostoc sp. CENA543, assembly GCF_002896875.1. GTDB lineage: Bacteria > Cyanobacteriota > Cyanobacteriia > Cyanobacteriales > Nostocaceae > Trichormus. Next base: position 5,354,707 of record NZ_CP023278.1, on the reverse strand, counting down.
GGTTGTTGTAAATAATTTGCAATTTGCCCATCTCCAGCATTGAGCATAACCTGCTGCGTTAACCGCGCCGAGTGAAGCACCCCGATGGGACAATAGTGTTGATTGACTATGATTAAGCGATCGCACTGCTTCTGCTCAAACATCTCCAGCGTCTCTGCCAGAGTGCTGGTTTCCCAGCAACTATTGCCAGTTGCTAGAAATTCATAAAGCGGATTCTGTAGCATTGACATACGGCTTGGGGGGTCATTCTTCTTGTGAACGCCTCTGGCTTCACCATCAGCGCAGGGGCAAATAGCGATCGCGCCTGAAGCAGTATTCTTTCAGAAGACTCATATCAGCGATCTTGTCCAGCTTTTTTACTATTGAATTAATGGCATAGGTTCTCTGGAACAAAGGCGTTTCATTTCAATAGTCAGCCAACTGCGGCCTGTTACTCCGACCACGTTCAAATCTCTTTGAACAACCATGAATACTTCGCCACTGGCATTTTTTGTTTTTCATCAATAGCAACAGCTAAAACAATTATGCCTTCAAAGATTCGCTTTAGAACCTTGAGGAATTATAATTATTGAAAATGCGACAATACTTTAAGTTCGTTTAAGTATCTTATCAAGGAGTAAAATAGAAAATCCTTATTTAGACAGATATACATATGCAAATCATAAATTAAGTTATGTTTTTCTTCGGCAACTAAACTGAGATACTAACCAGCTATCCTGACCTTTCTCCCAATTTTCCCACCCGCCAAGTGATTGTGATTGCCAGAGGAGCCGATGATCTATACATAATCTTGCTCTAAATTCTTGAGTGAAGACTTACGTAATTGCCATCAATGACTAACTGCACCTGTCATCTTGCATAGTGATTAAAGAGAGATATATAAGTATGTAAATGCTACTACCAATCTTGATTCTCCGACCAAATGTTAAAAAAAATTTAGATCAGTCAACCCACACAATAGCAAACAACTCTCGATTAAATGCGTGGTTATGGGATTTTAGCGGCTCTCTAATTTTAGGGGTCGAAATCACATATCAGATTTATTACTGCCTCAAACGGTTATATCTCACAATTAATGAAAACTTTACTAGTAAATATCCCTATGCCTTTGCCGACCAACAGCAAAAAATACAGCAGGTTTGTCAGCACATGAATCCAGAAGTTGACCGACAAGTATTGTTGCAGCAACTCAAATCAGATTATCGAGACATTCTCATTAATTACTTTACTACAGACAAAGCACTCAAAGAAAGAATCGATAAATTTATCAATGCAGTATTTTGTGCTAATATTCCTGTGCCACAAATTATAGAAATTCATATGGAACTAATTGATGAATTTTCCAAGCAGCTACAATTAGAAGGGAGGAGCGATGAAACATTACTAGACTACCGCCTTACTCTCATAGAAATCCTAGCGCATCTATGTGAAGTTTATCGGAGTGCTATTTTTAAATAGATATACATCTTCAATTCCCCTCATTTATCATGTGAATTTTTAACTTTTCTCTGTATGACAAAAGCCAGAAAAACCTATGTTCTCAAGCTTTATGTAGCAGGGAACACGCCGAATTCAGTCAGGGCCCTCAAAACTCTTAAAAATATTTTAGATCAGGAATTTCAAGGCATTTATGCCCTGAAAGTCATTGATGTATTAAAAAATCCGCAATTAGCAGAAGAAGATAAGATATTAGCTACCCCAACACTATCTAAGATTTTGCCGCCGCCCGTCCGCAAAATCATCGGTGATCTTTCAGACCGAGAAAGGGTATTGATTGGTTTAGATCTGCTGTATGAAGAATTGAATGAAGAAGATTGGGAAGAGCAAGACAATCTTTAAACTTCTAAAAAAACGATTAAAATCAACAACATTTAATAATTAAGAATCTGGGTGCAGTACCCATTTATCAAGCAACAATGAGCGATAACGAACAACAAGCAGCAAACCCTATATCGAGTGCTGGTGTGGAAAAAATCCGCACCATGATTGAAGGCTTTGATGACATCAGTCACGGGGGTTTACCAGTAGGTAGAACGACCCTAGTCAGTGGCACTTCAGGGACAGGGAAAACACTATTATCTCTACAGTTTCTTTATAACGGCATCACCTATTTCGATGATCCAGGGGTATTTGTTACCTTTGAAGAATCCCCTAGTGACATCATTAAAAATGCTCATATCTTTGGCTGGAATTTACAACAGTTAATTAACGAAGGTAAATTATTTATTCTCGATGCGTCTCCAGATCCTGAAGGTCAAGACATCGTAGGCAATTTCGACTTATCCGCTTTAATTGAGCGGTTACAATATGCTATTCGCAAATACAAAGCGAAACGGGTTTCTATCGACTCCATCACCGCCGTATTTCAACAGTATGAAGCAGTAGGAGTAGTCCGCCGGGAAATTTTTCGCTTAGTAGCGCGCTTAAAGCAATTGAATGTCACCACAGTGATCACTACAGAAAGAAGTGAGGAATATGGCCCTGTAGCTTCCTTTGGTGTAGAAGAATTTGTTTCTGATAATGTGGTGATTGTTCGCAACGTTTTAGAAGGAGAACGTCGCCGCCGCACCATTGAAATCCTCAAATTACGGGGAACAACCCACATGAAAGGAGAATATCCTTTCACCATTACCAATGAGGGAGTAAATATCTTCCCCTTGGGTGCGATGCGCCTCACCCAAAGATCATCCAATGTCCGTGTTTCTTCTGGTGTCAAAACCTTAGATGAAATGTGTGGCGGTGGTTTCTTCAAAGATTCAATTATTTTAGCTACCGGTGCTACAGGTACAGGTAAGACATTATTAGTCAGTAAGTTTTTACAAAATGGCTGCGTTCATGGTGAACGAGCCATCTTATTTGCCTATGAAGAATCCCGCGCTCAATTATCTCGAAATGCTTACTCGTGGGGCATTGATTTTGAAGAATTAGAACGTCAGGGATTACTCAAAATTATTTGTACCTATCCAGAGTCTACTGGTTTAGAAGATCACCTGCAAATTATTAAATCAGAAATTGCTGAGTTTAAACCAGCACGCATCGCCATTGACTCTCTTTCGGCTCTAGCTAGAGGAGTCAGCAATAATGCTTTCCGGCAATTTGTCATTGGTGTTACAGGGTATGCCAAACAAGAAGAAATCACTGGTTTCTTTACTAACACCACCGACCAATTTATGGGATCACATTCCATTACAGATTCCCATATTTCCACAATTACAGACACAATTTTGATGCTACAATATGTCGAAATTCGTGGAGAAATGTCGCGGGCAATCAACGTATTTAAGATGCGGGGATCATGGCATGATAAAGGTATTCGTGAGTACAATATCACTGCCGACGGCCCAGAAATTAAAGATTCTTTCCGTAACTATGAAAGAATTGTGAGTGGTGCGCCTACCCGCGTTAGTATTGATGAAAAGGCGGAACTTTCTCGCATAGTTAGACGTTTTGAAGATAAACAGGGTTCCGATTCCTAGATTTGGTATCGTACTATATTCCTACTTTAATTTAGTATCGTGCTATATTCTGTTGTGAAGAAAAGTTTTCTGCCGCCAGATTGATTTTCGTGTGAGGGGATGCGGTGAAAGGACAACAATTACTTTATAGTTTCTGTTTTTTACCTGGTGTAACAGCAGCTGTATTGGCAACTCAACCAGCTGTGGCTGAGGGCGTGAAGGTAAGTAGTGTACAATTAGCTTCTTCTCCTAGTGTTTTGACTGCTAACGATAGTCAAACCTTGGTAGCAGACAATGCTCAGACACAACTACCAAAAGATATAAATCCAGATTTCTCCCAGTCCACTGAAAAATCTGATTTATCTGAAGTTAATGCAGCAGATTTAAGTAGTAAGAGTAATGCAGTTGGATTGACAGAAAATACTGGTATTACTAACGAACAAAAATCATCCCAAAAGGAAGTTAAAATTGTCAGTCTGTCACCTAATCGCGATTGGATTCAAAGGCTCAAGCAGAATCGGTTAACAAATAATCAAAAGCCAAGTAACTTAGCTAGTAATCAACTAGAGTTAGTCACATCTGTAGCACCTGCAACTAATTCTCTATCCAAACTAGCCGCAGCAAAAAATCTCAAAACTCAGTTACCAATAGCATTACAAGCATCTGTTCAAGGTGCAGGTGCAGCTCAACTGTTGGCAGCCAATAGTTGCTCACTACAACCAGGAACTGCGGCAACGCTGATTTTAGCGACTAATTGTCCCCAGTCTCAATGGTCAAGTAAGCAACTTGCACAAAATAATCCTGATCTGGCACCATCTCCTGTGGAGTCAGCACCAGCAACTACGCCTGCGCCATCTCCTGTGGAGTCAGCACCAGCCACTACACCTGCACCGTCTCCTGTGGAATCAGCACCAGCCACTATACCCGCACCAGTCAATAACGGTGTGGAAGTACCAGCTAGTCTGACTCCCAAGTCCAATCCCCTGCTCTTTCCTACGCAAACTCAGGAAGTGACAACCCAGGAAAATCAGCGTATTACTTTAGAGCAGGCTTTAGAAATCGCACGGCGCAATAATCGAGATTTGCAGGTGTCGTTGTTGGAATTAGAAAGAGCGCAAGCTTCTTTAAAAGAAGCACAGGCAGCTTTATTTCCCAGTGTGTCTGTAAGTGCTGATATTACTCGCAGCCAATCCGCTAGTTCCCAACTTAGTGTAGAAAGGGCTGGAGGCGGTAACGATGAACCAAGTACAGATTTCACCAGTCAAGCACAGTTAAGCTACGACATCTACACATCAGGTAGACGCAACGCCGCCATCAAAGAAGCAGAAGAACAGGTGCGTTTTAGTGAGTTAGCTGTAGAAACCCAATCCGAAGAAATTCGGCGGAATGTGGCTACAGAATATTACAACTTACAGCAGGCAGACGAACAGGTTCGCATTGCCAGATCAGCAGTAGAAAACTCTCAAGCCAGCTTACGAGATGCGGAAGCATTAGAAAGAGCAGGGGTAGGAACAAGATTTGACGTATTGCGATCGCAAGTTAACTTAGCCAACGCGCAACAAGAACTCACCAGTGCGATTTCTCAACAACAAATCTCTCGTCGCACCCTAGCAACTCGCTTGAGTTTGCCCCAAACAGTCAACATCGAAGCTGCCGATCCCGTGCAAGTAGCAGGACTTTGGCAACAGTCCTTAGAAAGTAGCATCATCCTAGCTTATCAAAATCGCCCCGAACTCCAACAACAACTAGCACAGCGCAACATCAGCGAACAACAACGCAGACAAGCACTAGCTAACCTGGGGCCACAAGTCAGCTTAGTAGCAAACTATAACTTACTCGATCAGTTCGATGATGATGTCAGCGTCACCGATGGTTATTCCTTCGGAGTCAGAGCCAGCTTGAACATATTTGACGGTGGTGCATCCAGAGCCAGAGCAGCTCAAGCCAGAAAAAATATTGCGATCGCCGAAACTCGATTTGCCGAACAACGCAATCAAATTCGTTTTCAAGTTGAGCAAGCTTACTTCACACAGCAAGCTAACCTCAACAACGTCCAAACTGCCAACACAGCTTTAGAACAAGCCAGAGAATCACTACGCCTAGCGCGTTTGCGGTTCCAAGCTGGTGTAGGAACACAAACAGACGTAATTAACGCTGAAAACGAATTAACTAGAGCTGAAGGTAATCGTGTCACAGCGATATTAGATTACAACAGGGCCTTAGTTGACTTGCAAAGAGCTGTTACCACCAGAGCATTGACCAGAACAACCACCAGTCAATAGTTTTACTTGAGACAGCTTCATTTTTCGGATATGTCTTTTGTCGACACTTAATAGTGATGAGTGATGAGTTATCCAGACTCAGCACTCATCACTTAATTTTTTGGGGTGAATCAATATTGACTCAGAAATGACACACTAGAGATTATGGACTATTGACTAATATGTAAAAACTCATGACTACAGTCACATCCCAAGAAATTGCCACGTTTCGTTCTCAATTGGTAGATGATCAAGCAGCTATGGAAGCCTTGGAATTGATTGAGGACTGTGAAGGAGATTTAGAAGACGCAGCCATGACTCTAGCAATTAAAGCTGGACAAGAACCAGAACAAGCTAATTCAGAGTGGCTGGGCGACTTGGCGAAAAGGTGGCGTGCTGTCATTTGTGAACAACAATTTCGAGAAGACTTACAAAACGGTTCCATCAAAGAGATGATCGCACATCTCAAAACCATGCCCACATTTCCCAAGATTTTAGCCACACCAGTTTTGATGTACATCCTGAAGCAAGGTGTAAATAACTTCTGTGAACCAATGGATACGTTAAGGTAGGGAATAGGGAATAAGAGGCAGGGAGCAGGGAGAAATGGGGAAATTTTTCTCTCCCTTGCCCCCTGCACCAATTCCTCTTCTATGCCCAATGCCCAACAACTCCTGATACGCTGTTAATTAAGGCAAAACTTCATCAGAAAAATACTATTGATAGCATCAATGAATTACCTTGTGGCCGTGTTACCAGACCGTATCCAAGCTGAAGCTGCTTACTTAGCGTTAGAAAAAGAAGGCATAGACAGCACAATTTTGGGTAGAGGTTATAAAAGTGCCGATGAGTTTGGTTTAATTGATCCCAATGCTCAAGCCAAAAAACAAGCGCAACTTATGGCCTATTGGCTAGTACCATTTGGCTTTTTTGCTGGTTTTACTTTTAGTTTGATTACTGGTTTAGATACCTTCGCCTGGGCAGGTGAAATTGGTAATCACATTATTGGTGGACTATTAGGTGCTGCTAGTGGTGCAATGGGTAGCGTATTTGTCGGTGGCGGAATCGGCTTAGTTGTGGGTAGTGGTGATGCTTTACCCTACCGCAACCGTTTAGATGCCGGTAAATATCTTGTTGTAGTCCAAGGTTCGGAAACTCTCTCTCGCCAAGCTACTCGCATCTTAAGACAGTTTGAACCAGAGAATATTCAAGGTTACGCGGGTTAGGGATTGGGGAATGGGGAATGGGGATTGGGACAAGGGAGACAAGGTTGGAGTAATGAGTAATGAGTAATGAGTAATGAGTAATGAGTAATGAGTGCTGTTAGCGGTAGCGCGGCGTTTAGCCGGTGCTGAGTAATGAGTAGTGACTATTGAATGTTGACTAATGACTAATGACTATTGACTAATGACTATTGACTAATGACTATTGACTATTAATCATGTTGCCAAGAGAAGAATTATTAAAGGGTGTTGAAAATCGAGATAGTATAGCTCGTGTAATTGACCAAGCGGAACAGGCGATTAAAACTTGGGAAGTGGTGTTGACAGATTTTCTGTCACCTCCAGAATTAGCGGAAATGCAACGGGTATTTAATCGTTTAACAGAAGTGCAATTGTTACCTTGGGGTGGATATCCGCAGGCGGAACGTCAAAGAGTTGCGATCGCTCGTTCTGATTTACCCTTGGATCAATCTCAAGTTAGCTTAGTAGCACTAGAAATTGCTGGTAATTTTCTATTTGACTCAGCGACGCACCGCGACTTTTTAGGCGCGATGTTAGGAACGGGTATTGTCAGAGAAAAAACTGGGGACATTATTGTTTTAGGTGAACGCGGCGCGCAAGCAATAGTTGTTCCAGAGTTGGTAGAGTTTTTAACCATGAATCTTCAGCAGGTGCGTTCCGTTCCTGTGAAAACCCAGCCGATAGATTTGAGTGAGTTAAAAATCCGCGAACCCAAGAAAAAAGAATTAACTACGGTGGAAGCTTCTTTAAGATTAGATGCGATCGCTTCTGCTGGTTTTGGAATGTCTCGCAGTAAAATGGTAGACTTCATCGACGCAGGGGATGTGCGCGTCAATTGGAAAGAAGTCACTCAACCTAGTTCTCAAGTTAAATCCGGTGACTTAATCGCCATTCGCGGTAAAGGACGTTTAGAAGTTGGTGAAATCGCTGTCACAAAAAAAGAACGCTACCGCGTTCAATTAACTAGATATATTTAGGGAATGGGAAATAGGTAATGGGGAATATAACCAATGCCCATTCCCTATTCCCAATAATTAAGCTTTAAACTGACTTTCTAAAATTCTTACCAAAGTTTCTCGCGGTAACAATCTCGGCATATTCGTAATTATTTTACTTAAGAAACTGCCACTAACTGAGGTCGAGTCACCTTTTGCTAAAGCCTTTAAAGCATCATTTACTACTTCTTCTGAAGTAGATATTTTACTGGTTTTGCCAGTAAAAGCCGTGGGAAAACGAGCTTCAGTAAAAAAGTTTGTTTCTGTGGGGCCAGGACAAACCACTAAAACACGAACCCCATATTTACGATTTTCCGCCCATAATGCTTCACTAAAACTCAAAACAAAAGCCTTACTAGCAGCATATACCGAAAGGTATGGTATAGGTTGAAATGCAGCAATTGAGGCTACATTAATAATGCTTCCTGAATGGCGTTGTCGCATCAAAGGTAAAAACTTGTGAGTCAAATCCACCAAAGCCAAAACGTTTAATTGCACCATTTTGACTTGTCGTTCCCCTTCTGTTTCTGCAAAGTCGCCATAATCACCAAAACCAGCATTATTGATTAATAAATCAACAGTTAATCCCTTAGTTTTAGTAATATCAAAGACATCCGCCGCCGCATTTGGTTCTGTGAGGTCTTTAACTATCACTTCTACTTGGATGTTGTGTTGTAATTGTAATTCTTGAGCTAGCTGATGTAATTTTTCTGCTGAACGTGCAACAAGAACTAAATTAGTTTGACGCGCAGCTAATTCTTGGGCAAAGGCCTGGCCAATACCACTTGATGCACCAGTGATTAAAGCCGTTGACATTTTAGATAATCAATTTTTTCTTATAATACTTATAAATTTTAACAATACTTTTTAGGGGAGAAAGTCAATAGTCAATAGTCAATAGTCAGTAGTCCTTAAATACTTCTTCTCCCTTGTCTTCCTTGTCCCAATCCCCAATCCCCACAGTAACTGTAATTTACGTCACCCGTAGTGGGAATACTAAAGCTATAGGTTAAAGCTTATATTTACTTATAGCTATGTTAAACAAAATTAAATGGGTTGTGATTCTTTTAGGAGGTGCAGCCGGGGTGCTTTGGGTGGTCAATCTACCTTATCCGATGATTCGCTGGCCTGTTGCCAAAACTGTACCTATCCTGTTGTTGCCTAGTTATATCAACATGGATCATAACTACCGTGAAGCAATTCACAATTTAGAACAAGCAGACCAATTAATTAATCAATCTACTAGTCCAGCAGATATTGAACGGGGTGGGGAAAAGGTTAAAGCAGCAAAACGGAATTTGGATAATTTACCAGTTTGGTTTTTAGGATACTATCCGCAGACCTACTGCAATTTATTTGGTTGTACTTGGAAATTTACGGTAGATGAATTTGAAACAGCCCGTCAACGAGTAGGAAGAATAGAAGCAATCGTATTTCAAGACAAAAATGCTCTAGTTCCACTGTCTCAAGCTGAACAAACATTACAAGCCGCAAAGCAGCAATATCAACAGGCTACTAATACTCAAGATAGAGAGAAAGCCCTAGCAATTTGGCAAGAAGGAATAGACCAATTAGAACAAATTCCCCAACAAACATTAGCAGCCAAAACAGCAAAAGCCAAACTCAACGCTTACAAACGTGATTTTGAAAATGCGCGGGTTGGTAATTTCATCACAGCCGCACAGGAATTTGACTTAGCCGCCGAACAAGCCAAGCAAACTCAGCCAAAAGCTGCATCAGAATTATGGCAACAAGCTATTAATCGCATCAATCAAGTTCCCTTAGAAAATCCCCGTTATCTAGAAGCCCAAAAGTTATTAGTCAGCTACCAAAGTAAAATACAGGGTATTGTTGATCCTCGCAGTAGCAAATTAATTGATGGTGCAAAACAATTTGCGCTGGCGGCTGCTAAATTGGCTCAAAAACCGCCACATACAGAGACGAAATGGAAGCAAATTGCTAAATTGTGGTCAACAGCCATTGAGCAATTACAAACCGTTCAACTAGAAGATCCAGGTTATTTAGAAGCGCAGAAGTTGCTAGCAACTTATCAAACTAATTTAGGAATTGTAGAAACTCGACTGCAAGCGGAAATAGACTCACAATTGTCTCTGAAAGAGGCGAATGAGAACATTCAAAGATTGATTGCTACCCCTGCCTCTGAGCAACAGCAATTGCGATCGCAAATTCAAGGTATTATCAATCAACTAAATACAGTACAACCTGGGACAACAGCCTACGCAGAAGCACAGACACTAATATCGCAGGCAAAGAACAGACTTCAGCAGTAGAAATTTGTCAGCAAAAATATTTGCTTTACGAGAAATGTATGCTATATTGATAAATCGTGCAGCAAGGACGTATAGCTCAGTTGGTTAGAGCGCTACGTTGACATCGTAGAGGTCACTGGTTCGAATCCAGTTACGTCCATATTTTTTCAGTGATTGATTATTTATCATCGTGTGATTTAAAGTTTGATTTTGCCGCAACGGCAAAGCTATGCTTGAAAACAGTAACGGCAAAATCATGCCTGAAAAATTTTGAAAAAATCAATGTGAATTATCAACCATTTCCATTCGTACTGAAAGTTCACAACCTACTTAAAATAGATTGAACTGTTTTCTTATAGAATAGTCGAACCTTCTTATAACGAAAATAGCCGGGGTTACTAATCAGCTCACACACACGAGACTCGGTTGGATATTCTCCTGATTGATGGAGTGAGACAATAGCTTCTACAATTTCTTGACAACACTGCTCAATAGCAGCTAAGTGACACATACCCATATAATTGCGACGTTTAACGACAATTTGATGGGATAATAAAGGAAAATGTCTTGAAATAACTCGTCTATTAATTTTTAATTGTTTGGCTATCTCTGCAATTGTTGGTAATGGATCTTTTGCTTGAGATAAAATGCTGGTCAGGGTATTTTCAATATGATCCAAGTCGAGTATTTTGGGAGATGAACGTATTTTATTAGAATATTTCATGTCAAGCTTGAGATTTTGACAATGATTTGTTGATAGATTGAAATCTTGTGTGAAGAACTGAAATAAAGAAATTTTAAGATTATAACAAATTTGCAGTAAAGCAAATAAAGAGGGACAAGTTTTACCTGAATACCAACCCCAGAAAGTATTTTTAGGTATTTTGTGCATTGCAGCAAAAGCAGCTATATTATCTCCGCTAACTTTATGCACTACATGGGTGAAAGATTTTGGTATAAGCTCTTGAGTAAGTACAGAAGATAACTGATTTGCATTGGTAAGAAATTCTCCCAAATTTTCTACTATCCATCTCTCCCGATCAACTACTGAAGTTTTAGAATATCCTCCTAACCACTGAAAACATTGTGAACAATAGCCTAAAGTGGATTTCCAGTTTAACCAAAGTAATTGACTATGACAATGAGGACAATTTTGCACAAGAGTATGTTGATGTATTAAACAAATCTTGACATCATTGAATGACCAGAGTAATGGATCATAAATAAGTTGTTTCTTTTGTTTCCAGTGTTGGTAACATATTGGACACCAAGCTTTATGAGAACGTAATAAACCTTTTGTAACTAAAATGTTTGAGAAGGGTATTAATGTTAATAACTCTAGCTGATTATGCAAAGTTAATTTATTAAGAACATCAACAAAATCAGTAGCCATTATCCCATATCCATTTAAGGCATGAGAACGGTTAAAAAATGGTTTTAATCCTCTACTGGTAGAATTTTTAATAAAGGTTTGTTGTAAGAGTGGATTAACTATTCTTGATAGTAATATATTGACAAAAACCCCATGAGAATGAGCTAATCGTGTCACATAACTGGTTAAACTCTCAACCATAGGAGTCCCTATACCAATCGGTTCCAAATGATGTAAACGACTTCGCTCAAGCATTGGAAATTTCTCTGGACTCCATAGCTCATCCTCAAAGTAGGGTTGAATTTGGATTATGTCAATGTCCATGACGATGGTTTTTTGTTAAATAATCTAAATTTTTAATAAAAATTATACTTCGATAACCTGAGCTTTTGACTTAATTTACAATGTACTATTGTAGATAAGTAGAACGGCTTAAATAATTCACTCTATGTCATTGCGAATGAAACGAAGTAGAATGAAGCAATCGCAAGGGTTATACCTATTTTACAATCTGTTATATAGTTAGGTTTATTCTCACCGACTTACTTAAAATATTGGAATTATTTCAAACTTTAGTATCAAATTTTCTAAAAATTCTTAACCGTGATAGCCACAGCTATAAACAGTGAATATTACCTAGACCTAACCTTTAAACTTAGAGGCGCACCGATTCCTCTTGATAATGGTTATGCTGTCTATAGTGCTTTGTCCAGGATTTGTCCTAGCCTTCACGAACTAAAATCTATTGGAATTCATCCAATTACTGGAATTCCGACTAGGAACAATTTGCTTGAACTAACTGCTCAATCTCGTCTAAAAATTCGGATTAATCATCAACAAATTCCTTTAATTTATCCTTATTTAGCGGGTCAAGCTTTTCACATAGGTCAAAATTCTTATCAACTAGATATTCCCGACTACAAACCGTTAATTTCTTCAGAAAGTGTCTATTCCAGATTAGTGATAATTAAAGGTTTTCAAGACTCTAATAACTTTATTGAAGCTGTTCAAAGACAACTAGATAATATAGGAATACAAGGGAAAATTGAATTACTTACCCGGCAAGATGGAACGCCTCAAAAAAGACAATTAACCATCAATAAAGAAGAGAAAAAGTTTGAAATTCGAGGATTTGGAGTAAAAATCAGCGAACTCAACCCAGAAGATTCTTTAACCTTGCAAGAACAGGGGATTGGTGGGAAACGAAAGATGATGTGTGGAATATTTGTCCCAGCGACTCGCAGCAAGGAAGAAGAGGAAACCTGATTATGGTTGCTACCCAACCCAAAATTTCTCTATCTCTCGGTGCTGCGGATACGACAATAATACACAGGGTGGGAATGACGGGACTTTATATGACTTTAAAGCAATTAGAAAAGCAATATCCCTCATCTCGTCAACGGGGAGGACACATATCATGGTCTTTAACTGCTGATACTATTGAATTATTCTGGCAAGGAAGTGATTTTGTCGCCATATCTTGGTTAATTAATGAGTCTTTTCAATTAGATGATACAGGTTTAATTCATTTAGCAGGATTAGACAATAATGCAATAGATTTAACTCAAAAAATCCAGATTCATGAGGGAATGTGTGCTGTTTTTCTGCGTCTTAATAAGTTTTATCAAGCAGGAAAGCTAGTTAACACTGAACTAACGTTTGAAGAAAAAAAAGTCGAGTATCAATATAAATCCCTAACTTGGTACGCACATCAAACCTTTGCAGAGAAGTTATGTGATACAGATACCCAACAACTCAGACAGGATTATGTTCAAATAACCAGTTGGTTGTATTTAGGGGGAATTGTTCGCCATGCTAGGACGCAGAATACTACAAAACTGGAAGAAAAGCCTGAATACGCCTTAGCATTATTATTTGTACCAGTAGTTTGTCATTATTGCTTACTTCATATTCCATCAGAAGACTTGAAGGAAAAGAAAACCCATCGCTACTTGGTGGTGATTCCAGAAATCAAGGATTTTGAAGATGCTTCTCAAAGAAGATGGCGATTACAGCAATTAGAAACGAAACAGCTTCATGTTAGTAGTCTTGGTGAAGCTGGATTACTTTATTACAGCTTAGACGATATTCAGCCTCAAGGTGACTACTATCAAGCTTGTCAAGTTTGGTTATATGAAAAAATGAATAAAGATTCTCGTCAAAGAACATTGATGAGTATAGAAGAAATTAAAATCGATAAAAATACTTTAATCACTTATCAACAGATTCAAAAATATTTTCCAACTAATTATCAGAAGATTCAACCCAAGCAAATTTTTATTAAAGTGAATCCGATTCGCTCCCTGATTGCTGATAATTTAGTGAAAGGAATCCATTGGTGGTCTAATTTTTGGGAAAAATTGGTGATAGATGATTCACAAGGATATTTATTTAACCAGCTATTTTTCAACCGCGAAGGATTCATAATAATGGCAGAGAATAGTGAAGAAGACAAGCAGTATCTTATTTTTATTAAGGTATTTCAGCAAGCTATGAAGGGCAACTTTGCTAAAATGTATGCCAAAGCCCAGGAAGGGAAAGACCCTCCAATTAAGAAGAAAGTTGAACGGTTAAGGGCAGAGTTAAACTATTGTTATGATGAATTGTCGTTTAAGGAATATTTATCCGACTTTTTAGTAAGAGGGGGATTAAATAAGTATTTCAATCAGCATCAAGAAGAGATTGTACTACTAATTAAAAAAATACCTTGGCAAGAATTAAGAATTTGGTCTTTGTTAGCGATCGCCAGTTATAAACCCAAAAATAAACTCACCAAAATGAATGATGACTCAGAAGAAGAATGACAATAATATCCCCAATTATTATCTTTACGGAACAGTCCTCACTCGTTATGGTTTAGCTTCTTTAAATCATGACATGAGACGAGGAAATAAGACTACTCTGCAAAAAGGCTATTGGAATGGTAAAATTCATTCTTTCGTAGGTTCAAGTGCGATTCGTTGGGCTTTACGTTTTTATCTTCAACAGCAAGGTTATCTAGTTAATCGAGTTTGGGATGAAGATGAACATATTAATCGGTTAACAAGTGAAGATTTCGATCCAGAAGAATTTTATGATGATGATATTTTTGGGTTTGCTTTATTAGAGTCTGCTGAAACAGAAGAGGAGATTTCAACAACAAAAAGAAAAAAGAAACAAACAAAAGCCAGCACTCTTAATCAGCGAACGGGTGCTTTAGGGATGAATATGGCTGTTTCGCTAACGCCTTATGATGGTGCAGTCAAGTTAGGGGCAAAAAGTGGCAGAGACAAGGATAGTACATCGCTGCATTTCACAGAATATCATGCAACTCGATATCAATATTATTTTGGAATCGATGCCACTCATCTCAGAGATTTTTCGCGGATTTTACCTCTGATAGATGGCATTATGAATCTTCCCAAGGTAGGAGGAAGTAGTAATATTTTTAATTATCCTTTTTGTCCTGATAGTTTTGTATTTCAATGGACAAATAATTTGCCTTCATATATTTCTTACTGCTTTGAATATTGCGAGCCTAAGAGTAAGGAAGCAAGATTTACACAAGAGTTTATAGATGAAGTGGAATGCGGACAGATTGACCCTAGTACATTATGGATTGGGGGAACAATTGTTAAGGAGTTACATCAATTAGATAATTTTGATAATTCTCCTTTTAAACAGGCGCATATTTATCGTAATCGCAATGAACTGGCTGAAGCTTTGAAAGCAGTCATTAAAAGAGATTTGGTCTTAGAAGAATCAAAATGACTGCACCATTAATTCTCTATGTGGATGTTCCATTTGCGACTTTTCGGGAGTCCCATGCAAGGGAAATGGGAAAAACCTATCCTGTCCCTCCTCCAGCAACAGTGTATGGGATGTTGTTGTCTTTGGTAGGGGAAACGGATGTCTATCGCCACTGTGGGGTAGAATTGGCGATCGCAATGTTATCTAGCCCCAAAAAGTCGCGGATTTTGCGTCAAATGAGACGGTTTAAGAATGCTGATTTTAGTAATCCAGAGAATGTTATTCCCTGTTATCAAGAAGTTTTGTCTAATCTGAAGTGTTTGATTTGGATTCGTTCTGACGGGGAGAAGATAAAACCAAGTTTAAGGGAGAGAATACAGTTAGCGTTTGACCATCCTGAGCTAGTAAGACGGTTTGGTTGTTTATTTTTAGGTGAAAGTGACCAGTTGATTAAAACGATTAAACTTGTCTCCCAAGATTATCTAGAGGGGGTGAGACAGTGGGCGATTAAGGATAATCGAGGCAGGTTAACCTTACCCTATTGGGTTGACCATGTGGGGTCAAGAAATACCCGATTTTTGAGGTATCGGATTGAGGAAATGCCAAGCTCTCCACCTCCTGATTTGGCGTGGACGATGATTCAATCTCCAATTTGACAAGTATCTCTTATGGGAAAGGGAATTTAGGGTCAAAGAATGGCGGGAAGGTTTACACGGTAAGGGATATAGTAATTTAGGCAAGCAAAAAGGTGCTTGCCATTTTTGGGACAGTTTATCGGCACTGGGTTTGAGGGGCTGAAAGTAAGGGTAACTTTGGTAAATTTTGTGTTTTTGGTTTCTCGATCTGGAAGGTACTTGTAAGATTGTAAATGAGCCTTCCTCAGTTAAGGGTTTTCACCTTTGCTATGATTCGTGGCTTATTGCCGTTAGGCGTTGCTCAAATTTTGGGGATAAGAATCACCCTCCCGCAATACTGGATGATTCGTGGCTTATTGCCGTTAGGCGTTGCTCAATTCCTAGATTCCCGATGTCGGGAAAAATAAGTGTAAGGTGATTCGTGGTGTGACTTGAAGAAGAAATTGGACAACTTTGGAAGAAGATAATGGACAACTCTGTGACTTAAAGGAAAAGACAGACTCTGAAATTCTGATTCTTATTTATACGGGTGATCACAGCAGAAAAACCCATCAACAAGCAATAATTGACCGCAAGTTGAAATACCTGGTATTAATTGACCGTCTCTAGGTTTACCAATAAAATTAAGTATATAGATGAAATTATAGTTACCTCTACTTCAGTGTAGGTAAGAGGTATCTCTAGTCTTTCTTTACTGATGGCATATAGAGTAAACCAGCCAGAGAGGCTAAAAGTTTGGCTCCTTATAACGAAGCGGACACACGGGCAAAGCTGATAGATCCCCAAATTAAATTATCTGGTTGGGGTGAAACTCAAATTGAACGTGAACACTATTTCGTAAAGGGAGAGGCTGTTACTTCTGGCAGAATTTACTTGATAGGAGAAGAATCACGTCGCCGTCAACCTTGGCGAGTAGATTACCTGCTGCGTTACAAAGGGCAGATGATTGCTGTATTGGAAGCAAAGGATGAGACGAAAGCGGTAGATGCTGGCTTGGAGCAGGCAAAGTCCTATGCCAAAATGTTGGATGTTCCTTTTGCTTATTCTAGTAATGGACATGGATTTGTAGAGTTTGATTTCTTCTCAAATCAGAGTTGTGAATTGTCGTCTTTTCCAGCACCGGAACAGTTATGGAATCGTTGGGAGAATTACCGCAGGAAGAAAGTTGCGCTCACAAGTAACCGAGTGGCTGATGTAAAAGGCACTTACATAACTAAACCACTTCAGCAAAACAACCCCCTACTTCACCCCTTCTGCTCTGCTGCTATTTGTGGTAAAGAACCGCGCTATTTTCAAGAAGTAGCTATTCGCCGAGTCATTGAGCGAATGATAACTTCTCAAAAGCGTATTTTGTTAACAATGGCAACGGGAACTGGTAAAACTTTCACAGCTTTTCAAATTGTATGGAAACTTAGAAAATCAGGTTGGCTGAAAAAACCTATTCTCTTCATCGCTGACCGTATTCCGCTACGTAACCAAGCCTATAATGCTTTTTCTCCCTTTGCTAATACACAAGCTGATCCACGCGGAATAATTAGGGGAGGCAAGTTTAATTACAACCGTGATTTGTACTTTGCCCTTTATCAAGCACTGGATGCAGAAGACAATGGCAAGGCTTTATTCAAAAGTATTCCGCCTGACTTTTTCGGATTAATTATCATCGATGAATGTCATCGTTCTGGTTTTGGGAAATGGAATGCTATCCTTCAGCATTTTTCAGGTGCAATTCAATTGGGCATGACAGCAACGCCCAAACAAAGTGAAAGTATTGATACTTATGCTTATTTTTGCTGTGAGGAACCAGAAATTCCCCTTGATTATGATGATCCATCAAAAGGAAATTGGCAACCACCTGCTTACAGTTACAGCTTAGGTCAAGGGATTGAAGATGGTTTTCTGGCAACTTATAAGGTGCATAAAGTTCGTACCAGTGTTGATAAGGATGGACTTCATGTAGAAGATGCACAAGTTCAGGGAGCAGAAATCTATGTACCTGAAAATTCCAGGTTGCGCGATACTTATTTAACGCCACAGTTTGAGCGAGAAATTACCTTGCCCGATCGCACTGAAACTATGGTGAAACATCTAGCAGGGTTGCTCAATCGCTTTGGAGCGATCGATAAAACAATGGTCTTCTGCGTAGATATGAGCCATGCCAGATTGGTTGCTCGTCTCCTGCAAAATGAATTTTCTAGTCTTGGTTATTCAGACTATGCAGTACCAATTATTGCTGAGGAAGGAGAAGCCAGTACCTGGTTAGAACAGTTTCAAGATAGCGATCGCAGAACACCAGTTGTTGCTACTACTGCTGAACTTTTAAGTACAGGTGTTGATGTTCCCTCGTGCCGGAATATCGTATTTATGAAACCAATTTCTTCACCAATTCTCTTCAAGCAAATCATTGGTCGAGGTTCACGGGTTGATTCTACGACTGGCAAGGAGTGGTTTCGCATTATCGACTATGTAGGTGCTTCCCGACTGTTTGATGAGTGGGATCGTCCACCTGAAGTACCAACTACTGAAATTACAGGCCCAAGAACAAGTATTTTGGAAGGAACTGTTCTTCATGCTGTTATAGGCGACTTAATAGTCGGTGCTGCTGTGACTGTGTTAATTGGTGCTAATCAACAACTTGGCCCACTCCGCACTAACGATGACGGGTACTTCCGCTTTGAGCATCTGCCAGCAGGAACACTTCGCTTGTCTGTAACTGGTACTAAGTTCCGTCCTCGAACAGTCACAGTTGAAACAGAACAAGATATAACTCAAACAGTTGTCATTGAGCTGAAACCACAAGAAGCACCTATTGGTAAAATTAGCGTTCGGGGTTTGGAAGTCACTATCGCTGATGAAGCAACTTTTCTGGTAGAGTCTACGGGTGAACAGTTAACTTTGGAACAATATTTAGATTACACGAAGGCAAAAGTTGTAGGGTATGTGCCTAAGTGGAGTCAACTCTATGAAATTTGGACAGATGCCAACCAAAGAGAAGCTTTTTTGGAAGAACTGGAAGCAGCAAGCATACACATAGAGGTATTAGCAGAGGTTTTATCTCAACCTAAAGCAGACCAATTTGACTTACTAGCACATCTCGCCTTTAACAAGCCAGTTCATACCAGGGATGAGCGAGTTGAAGCATTTCTAAACTATGAACAACGATTTCTTGAAGAGCGAACCCCAGAAGCGCGTGAAGTTATCTTAGCTTTGCTCGACAAATATCGCTTGGCAGGTGTACAAGAAATGTTTAATCAAGTATTCCGGCTTTCTCCTTTTCGGGAAATGGGGCAGGCTCCAGGAATTGTTCAGCGTTTTGGTACAATTAACCATCTGCGACAAACATTAAATGAGGTGCAAAGTCGCCTTTATCAAGAGGAAACTGGGTGAGTAGAGAACAACTAACGAATGACATTTGGCGAGCTTGTGACATATTACGCCGCGACGACAACTGTGGTGGTGTCATGGAGTATGTCGAACATTTATCTTGGCTGTTGTTCTTGAAATTTTTTGATGAGCAGGAAGCAATTTTTGAAGTAGAAGCCGAACTAGCAGGTAGAACTTATAAGCGAGTTATTGATGAGCCTTATCGCTGGTCTAGCTGGATACCCAAGGCTTTAGGTCAAAAAATAGGAGAGAATGGTCGTCGCTCCACGCCAGAATGGGATGGCGAAAAGTTAATGCAGTTTGTGCGGGGAGAACTGATATCTTATTTAGCTAGTCTATATGGTTCATCGGAACGTGAGGTTATTGCTGGGATTTTCAGCGATCGCACTGTAATCGTTTGCGCTTCACCCTATAACCTTAAAGATGTGCTGGAAATTGTCGATAGTATTGACTTTAAAAATGCTGATGATATTCATACTGTTTCCCATATTTATGAGGACTTACTAAAGCGACTAGGAAGCGAAAATAAAATGGCAGGGGAATTTTACACACCCCGTTCAATTATTCGTTTTATGGTAGAGGTAATTGACCCTCAAATTGGGGAGACTGTTTATGACCCTTTTTGTGGTTCCTGTGGTTTTTTGGTAGAAGCATATTTACATATGCAAAAACAGGAGAAAACAACTAAAGACCACAAAATTCTTCAATATGACACTTTTGTAGGGCAGGAGAAAAAAGCACTACCTGCCTTGCTTGGTACTATGAATATGGTATTGCATGGGGTTAGAGTTCCCGATATACGCCGACGCAACACCCTGGCAGAAAATTTAAAAAATGTCTCAGAGCGGTTTGATATCGTTTTAACAAATCCTCCATTTGGAGGCAAAGAAAATGCTCAAATTCAAGAGAATTTTCCTGTAAAAAGTAATGCTACAGAACTGTTAGCAGTTGAACATATTATCAAAAAACTAAAATTATCAAGTAAAGCACGTTGTGGTATGGTCGTGCCAGCAGGAACACTTTTCAGGAGTGGAGCTTTTGCAACAGTTAAGCAAATGCTGCTGAATGATTTTAGCTTATTTTTAGTAGTGAGTTTACCGCCTGGAGCTTTTGCACCTTATTCTGATGTAAAAACAGCACTGTTATTTTTTGAGCGTTCCCGTGCTACAAAAGAAGTGCTTTATTATGAAATGCCACTACCTGAAAAATTGAAGAAATTTAGTAAAAATAACCCCATTACAGATGAACATTTTGCTGAAACAAGGCAAGTTTTTCAAAAATTACTTGCGTATCGTCTGGCAAAAGTTACCCAAGAGGAATTTACTAATAATAGTTGGTTTGTAGATAGAGAAAATCTGGTTGAACGTGAATATGATTTATCAGCTAGAAATCCTCATCGCTTGGAGATTGAAAATTTACCGCATCCATCAGAATTGACTGCTAGAATTCTTGAAAATCAAAAGAAACTTCATGAGAAGATAGAACGCCTTCATAAACTTGTAAGTGGGCAAGAGGAGGCGTGATACTTAAGATGATAGTAGCAAAATCAATTAAATCTTTGTGGAGACTACCAGAGAAATGGAGTTGGATAAAAATAGGAGATTTCCTAAAGCTTGAGTATGGTAAATCCCTACCAGCTAGTAAAAGAATATCAAGCGGAAATTATCCTGTTTTTGGTTCAGGAGGTCAAATAGGTTTACATAATAAACCCCTTACAAAATCGCCTACAATAATTATTGGGCGTAAAGGTTCTATTGGAGCAGTCTTCTTTTCTGAAAGCCCTTGTTGGCCTATAGATACTACTTATTATGTAGATAATTTTTCTTTACACATTTATCCAAAGTATTTATATTTCTATCTAAAAATAATTGGTTTGGATAAGCTGAACAGATCTGCTGCTATACCAGGTTTAGGCAGAGATGACGTTCATGCACTTCCTATACCTATACCATTAGTAGATCAGCCTACTTATTCATTAGAAATTCAGCGTAGAATTGTTGCACGTATAGAAACACTACTAGATGAAGTTAAAGACTCTCGCAACCTGATTAATACAACTCGTCAGGATGCAGAGCGATTATTATCTATCGCACTCGATGAAGTATTTACAAATCTTAAATCTGTTATTAAAATTTTACCTTTATCGGAAGTAGCTACAGCATTTAATGGTCGTGCAAGCGGTGAGGGTCATTCCAATATTAGAGTATTTAAAACTAAACACGTCTATCCTCACTATTTGCGCTTAAATAATCCTTCTTATATGAAATCTGAACAAGTAACAAAAATGCCTCAAGATAGATATATCCAACCAGATGATGTATTGATGGCAAACATAGCAGAAGGGACACTAGGGCGTGTAAGCTACGTTCAAGAATGTGAGAATTTTTGGACAGTTGATACACAAATTATGATTCTTCGTTCCAAGAATAAGTCAAAATTATTAGGTAAGTGGCTCTACTATTATCTATGGTCTGAACAAGGTCAACGACAAATTTTGTCTAGAAGAACCGGTATTGCTTTTGCCGATAAACGAGGGCAAACGCATATATATCCTAAAAATGTCGTGGAAATTTCAGTACCGTTACCACCTATCAATCAACAACGCCAAGCAGTTACCTACCTAGACCATATCCAGCATGAAGTTGATGAAATATTAAAAGGTTTAAAGCAAGATGCCAAATTATTTGATTTACTTGAACAATCAATTTTAGAGCGAGCTTTTCGGGGAGAATTGTAAAATATGCAAACAGTCCGCGATTTGCTAAATCAATTATGGTCGGAATTTCGCAAAGTAGGAATTTCTTATGACCTTGCGATTATTGAGCATATCGCTGCATTTCTACTTGAAATTAACGAACTAAAATTTCCTGACGAAACATTACAGCCAAGAAAGCCAAATCATCCAAATTTAAATACAGAAAAAATTAAACAACTCCTCACTGAAGCAGCAAACACAGCAGGAGGATATGCAAAACTCTTAGACCGTCATATCATATTTTCTTTACCTAATATGCTTGCAGGTGGAGGCTACCCTACACCTAGACATATTGCTAAAAGCATGATTTCTCTTGCCCAAGTTGAGTCAACCCATAACGTAGCAGATTTTGCTTGTGGTAGTGGTGGATTATTAGTAAATTATGTGTCTTCGATGACTTTAGGTATTGATATATCTTCAGAATGGGCAAGAATTGCTTTTGCTAATGTTAAACTGCATGGATTTAAAAATACTATCATTCTCAATGAAAACGCGCTACAAACATTTAATAAACAAGGCGAAATCTATAATTTAGCAATTGATAGGATTTTAATGAATCCCCCTTTTGGGGAAAAAATTGATGCTAAGTTAGCAGAAACAAACTCAAAACAAAAAATTGGCAGTCGTAGTGAAACTGTACTCTTCAATCTAGCATTGCAAAAATTATCTTTCAATGGACGTGCAGGAGTTTTAGCTCCATCTGGAGTTTTGTTCAGTAGTAGTACAGCCGAGAAAAATCTGCGTCATCAATTAGTTAATGAAAATTTTCTTGAAGCAGTAGTTTCTTTTCCAAAAGACGCTTTTCAACCCTATAGTCCTCTGCAAACTCATTTGCTGCTATTTAGCAAAGTAGAACCCTCAGAACAACACCTAACTTGGTTTTTTCAAGTCGAACAAGATGGTTATCCGGCAGGTAGAGGACGCGATTTAACTCAAGAGCCTTCTCAACCTAGTGATTTACCTTTTTTAGAAGCAGTCTGGACAAAATATAACTCTGATTTTGATACTTTATTGCCTGATGAAACTAACCCACAACTTGGTATTAAATGGGTAACAAATGATGAAATTTGTATAGGTGTAATTTGTCAAGGTATAGGAAATAACCTAGAAAATATTAAATATCAACCTTTCGATTCTCAAACAGGTCAAGAATCTCCTCTTTTACTGGTGGAAGTGGGCGCAGATCCTCCGCATCAGCGAATCAACTTGCAGATACCCTTAGATTTCTTAAATAATTCTGATAATAACGAACAATTAGAAACTGAGGAAGAAACAGAAACCGATATAGATATAGAAGAATTAAAAGCAGAAGAAAAAGCCAAGCAAGTAATTCAGTTACTTTCGCATCCTGTCAAAGCTGTAGCCATTTCCTTCTCGCCACAAAAAGAAATCGCTGGTCTAAATCAGGTAAAACTGCTAGGGGCATCTGTTGCCAAATCTGCAATACAAGAACAAGCTTATGACCTGCGTCCAGAAACCTATATTAGAACTCAAACTGAATCAAATACTATTGAATCTCCCACAGCCCTTTTAGCAAAAATTTATCGCAATCAACGACAATTAGCCCAACGTATTGATAATCTTTTTGGTCATTTAGAGTCACCACCAATAACAACCCAACAATTACCTTCTCCCCTGCAAGCAGAAATTCAACCTTTTGGTAATTTAAGCCAAGAACAAAGGAAAATTTGGCGGAAAGTATGTGAAAAAACAGAGATAGTGACTGATAATGAAATAAATAATTATCATACAGCAGCACTATTTACCCTTGAGGAATTAAGTAATCCTGATGTAAATGAAACAACAGATGTTACTCGCTCAACTATTGACCTTTTAGAACGTATGGGGGTTATAGTGCCTGTAACCATAGCAGACCCAAAAACTAATGAACCCCTCCTGTTCTATCGTCGCGTTACCCAACGAGATGTATGGGATTTAGACTCAGGCACATTAAATTCAGGGGAGGAAAGCAGATGAAATTACATCGACTTTACCTGGAAAGTTATCAGGTTCTACGGAATCTAGAAATTGATTTTAGTCCACGAACAGAAAACTTTTTAACTCACCCCCCTTCTTACAGCCTAGATTTCTTAGTCGGTGTCAATGGTACTGGCAAGTCAACTGTATTGCGGGTATTATTTGATCTAATGCGAAAGCTAGAGCGTCATGCTCCCATTGAGTACGGTTTTGAATTAGAGTATGAATTGGGAGAAACAGACACTAAACGTTACATCAAGCTTTCCAACTTTCCAGAAGAAACAGAATTTGCAGACTTAGACACTGAGGAAATTTTACCTCTTGGAGAACTGAAGGTTTGGGAAGACAACACAGAAGTGCAACTTAGCCGTAGTGTTTTACCAGAAATAGTTGTTGCTTTTACGACAGGTAGCGAAACAGCTTGGAAAAAACTTGATGAAATTCAGCCTCTTAGTGGTGGATATTTAGACGCAATACAAGAATTATCTTTACTTGACCGAGCAATAGGAGAAATACCCGGTAAACCACTTCGTCTTGATACCTTAGAAAATTTCCAACCAGAAGAAGAAAGTCAATTCCTATTTATTGAAGCTCATCAACTTTCGCTTGTGACTCTTTGCGGGTTATTAGCCGACATAGCTCAAAACCCAGAAAATAGGCGTTTAGAAGAAGTACTGCAAGGAACGAAGAAAAATACTGATAAGGGCGCGAATATAAAGGCGATTGCAGGTTTTTCTCTGAAGTTTCGGTTGACTCAAGGTACAACAAGCCAAGCAGACAGAAATGAGGTAGAACGTCTGGCAAACTTTGCAACGCGTAAATTACGCTTAGGTAGTGACTATCTACTAGTATTTGACCTGACAACTTCAGGAAATTCTACAGCCCAGACAATAATTCAAGAATTTTCCAGTGGTCTACAACTTTTTAGAATCTTATGTCCATTAGGTAAAATCGGTGATGATGGTCAGTCCGTGTTAAGGGAAGTCAATATTTTTTTAGAGCGTTCTAGTTCGGATAGTGATGATCATGAAGAACAGGATGACCCACCTTTACTTTTGCTTGACTGGTTAAGTGACGGTGAGCGTAGCTTTTTGGCTCGAATGTGCTTGTTTACACTATTAGGTGAAACTGAAGCTTTGATTTTATTAGATGAACCAGAAGTTCACTTCAACGATTTCTGGAAACGTAAAATTGTTTCTCTCTTAGATAAAACTCTCGAACAAAGACAGAGCCACGTTTTAATTACAACACACTCTAGTATTACCCTCACGGATGTGTTAGAAGAAGATATTGTCATCCTCAAGCGTCCTGCAAGTTATACTAACAACGCCAAACCACCTGACCTCAAAACCTTTGCGGCAGACCCAAGTGATATCATGGTTCATGTTTTTAATGCGCCACATCCTGCTGGTCAAAGAAGTGTCTCATACATTCAGCGCATACTATTAGAAGCAACTAATGGAAACCTGGAAGAACGACGACAAACTTTGGAAAATTTGCTCTTAGTGGTTGCTCAGGGTTATTGGAGTTATAAAATACGTCGGGAGTTGCTAGAAATAGAGCCAGAATGATTCATGATGTTCATTTACCAGACTTAACCCGTGACCGACTGACGGATGTTGTAGTTTTACAAATCTGGCTGTTATTTTACGCAGCTTCTAACTCCACTTTAGACCAAACTAACTGCGGCGATCGCTTAAATCGGTGTCACAGATTCCGTGGAAGAGGAGACAAAATAGCTAAATGGATATGGCAAGCAGCAGAAAGCAGACTCAAACCTCTTCAAATTTTTGCACAAGATTCTACTCCTAGTAACGAGAAACGCAAATGGGTAAAGCAACTTGCTTGTGAAGCATTTCGACTTCTTAAAAAACCTAGTGGTATCATTGAACCTCTCGATCCTCAAACCATAACTTCTTGGCAAGAAGCAGCATCTGATTTTTTAATTGGGTTCTACGAAAACGTTTTACGAGAAGCTGCTAGTCCAAGAAAAAAAACCCCTGGTTTTCCAGAATATATATTTTCCGGGGATAATCCCTCTAGCTTTGGAGCGCAAGACTTTTTAACAGCATTTCAAGTCAAAAATTCCAGATTATCTATTTGTCCTGCTTGTGATGAAACCAAATACAGTACAAAAGCAGGAGATATTAAAACAGACATCGACCACTATCTACCTAAAAGTAAATATCCACATCTAGCTTGTCATCCTTATAATTTAGTTCCTAGTTGTCTTCTCTGTAATCAAAGAATAAAAACAACAACTGACCCTTTGACCTGCAAAAGAATTAGTCTTGGTACTAGACGTAGACTAGAAGATATATTTAGCTTATATCGAGAACCTGGATTGTGGAATCAAACTTATTTAGAAGTTAGCCTCAAAAGTCAAAATCTCCCTACACAAATAGGATTATTAAAGCCAAAGGCAGGACTAAATATTGGTGATAGGATAGATGCTCTACAAGAAACTTATCGAGTACCAGAACGTTGGAGCGAACAAGTAAATGAAATAGAACCACTTATTTATCGAAAGATTGAAGCTCTACTAAATGCGTTCCATGTTTCTTTGGATGACTCACAAACTCTACTTGACTGCTTCGATTATTTCCTTAGTACAGATTATATAGAAGAACGGGGTCAACAGCCATATTCCATTGCTAGAGCTTGGCTGTTAGCTACATTAATCAATGAAACTGAAGAATTTTTGAATAATTCTTCAACTTCTGGATTAAAATCATCAGCTTTGATTGATGAACTAAAACTTAGATTAGGGCAAACAATAGGTAACTTGTCTATAGAAGAATCAACTACAGCAAACCGATTCAAAACACCTAAAGCCCTCTCAAGCATTAATAATGGTAGAAACTGGAGAAAATCTGCTTATAATAATGTTGCCTTATAAAAATTATTTTGCTTTATTTAAATAATCTTGTGATTTCTTTACTCTTGATTACATATGATGCTAAATATCATTCGCAATAATCATGAACCCCTTGACATCTGACAAAAATGGACATTATTTAATAATTGAAATCTCTTTTTAGTAATCAATCTTTCTACTCAACTGTCACGGCTCTTTAATGGCTTAGATAAACATTACAATTTCAAGAAGTCAAGAATCTTTGTGTTGTTGATGCTCTACCTGAACGCTGTAATTAATAAACAACGCAGGAATAGATATGTTTAGAGCATTTGCCAGCTTTTCAATGGTTTCCAGCGAAGGATTTAGTTCACCTCGTTCCAGGTTTGAAATGTAAGTACGGTGAAGCCCAGCCTGTTCTGCAAGCTGTTCTTGCGACAAATCCAGTTCACGTCTACGCCGCCTAACTGCTTTGCCAAAGCGTTGTTTGATGTCTAGTTCATTATTTTCACTCACTGCACAATCTTCAGAAAGTGCAGGAAACTTGTCTATAGATTATAAATAAACTTTTGTAGTGTATAAATAACATTAGGGAATAATTAACAAAAACATTTATGCCTGAGATACCCCTTTCAATACCGCCTGTAGCCTTGCCAGAGCGAATCCCTCCAGTCTTACCCCAACAGAGATTCCAACTAGGTGAGTGGGTACGATGGTGGCAAGTACCCAATGGCGACTTTGGTTGCATCATTGGAGTTATCTATACCCACCAAGCCAGTTGCATTCTCACTGGGTTACACTACTTGGTTCTTTTAGATGAACGTAGCCCCTCCCATGAAATCTGTACCTGCGACTTCGCCTTTGAGGAAGATATCGAATCCCTAGACCAGTCATCCTTAGAACAGCTTAGGGGCAATTATGTCTGAAACTCAAAAATCACAGAAATTGCTAGAACTGCACAACCAAATGTTCATCTCCCCCCAAAACTTTAGCTACCGTTGGGGATTAGGTTATGAAGAACTAGCCAAAATCTGCTCCATCTCAAAATCCACCACCTATCATTGGCTAGGTGGACAAGCCAGTCGCCGTGCTGCTGGATTACCTTACCAGAGAATTATGGCTGTCGCTGACTTTTTACTTGCCAACACGGAGGTCATTCAACCTCTGTTGGAACAGTGGCATCAGTCTCAACCGCCAAATTAATCAGCCAGTTTTTGCAAATTGACAAAACTTTTCTCTATCTCCTTGACCAAGCCAAAAAGCAGATAGTAGGGTGCTTGTTATCGTCACCAGCAACCAACTGATTCATGAACCGCGCCACTCAGGACTCTTACTATCTGCCCTTTAGTATTGAAATCACAGAGAATCATGTCCTGATTTCTCGCATGGCTCTCCCGCTTCAGAATGCCATCAGCTACCTCAAACAATTTCCCCAGTCAGAATATGAAGATATTTGTCTCGATGCCTTTGAGTTGGGATTTCTCTGCTTGCAAACTACTCAAGCTCGTAACGGCAACGAATTAGTCAAGCAGCAGATGGAATCTTTATTGGTGGAGTTTCACCAAGCTGTCAAAGTGATTGCTGAATCTTTCCAGCAAGAATTGGTTAGTCAGATTGGCACAGATAATGGTCAATTATTAGCCCCACTGCAATCCCAAATTAGTCAAACTTCAGCTATTCTCACAGAGAAACTCAATAGCGTCAGCACTTTGCTGACACAGGACATCGACCCTGCCAAGGAAACCTCTGTTGTTGGTCGCTTCCTTCAAACATTACGTCATTTATTAGATGCCAAACGCTCAGATTCTATTCAAGGGGCATTCAAAGCAGCATTAGCAAATGTCACTACTGAAAACGGTACTTTGGCAGTGACAGTGAGAAATGTAGTTGCTGAGTCTATCAAACCCTTGATTGAACAGGTGGAAAAACTGACTCTAGAAATCCACGACACCCAGGTGACACAACAGGTACTTCAACAGACAACAGCAAAAGGTATTAGCTATGAAGAATTAGTTGTTGGTGAATTACAACAAACTTGGTCAAAGTCTAATGGCATAGAGGTAGAGCATATTGGTAACGATAAGGATACAGGTGATATTCTCGTCAAGTTCACTAGCAAATCCCTAGCGGCAATAGAACTATCAATTGTAATTGAAGCGAGAAACAGACCTTCCAAGCCGTTTGGTCGCCAAGCAATTGCTCAACACTTACAGCAGGCGATGCTGCGGCGTTCTGCAAATGCAGCAATTTTTTTAAGTTATTCCCGTGAGGGACTAGCACAGGAAATTGGTGATTGGGCAGAGGGTGTGACTGAAGCTGGTTACTGGATTGCTACAACTCAGCCATTTTTGATTGTTGCGATTCGGTTTCTAGTCATTCAACAACGAGTGAATCAACTGCGTACTTATCAGTCAAAGATAGATGTGACTGTTATTGAACAGCAGCTTGAACAAATTCGCACAGCTTTGGGGCGTATTAGAACTATCAAAAAATCTCTGACGGAAATCGAGAAGGGTGTATCTGTAATTAAAGCTGAGGCAGATGCACTGAGTGCAGATATTCAATCAGCTCTGAAATCAATTGAGCAAGCCCTGAGTTTCATTCCAAGCGAAGGTATTGGCTAACAGTTTAAGTGGCATACTCCTGCAATATTTATTAGCCAATAACCCAACCAGTATTTTTTAATTCAGCAAATGATTTAAGTTATGGGGTATTAAACACACAGTCTAAATGAATTTACAACTTTAATTCCAAACTAAAATTACCGAACAATGTCTTGCCCAATTCCTGAAAATCTGACCCAAACAACTGGGATACACTAATCTTCGCCTTCTCACACACAGGAATAATCAACTTCACCAAATGATAAGGTTGACTTTGATTTCTTGTTGAAGCTATTCTCAACGACTCCATAACTCCCCCTAAATCTCCCAATAACTTCACATCCTTGCCAATTGCTTGTTCAAACACTAACAAAATTAATTGTAATTTTCGGGTTAACTCGATTGGGATGGGTTTATATCCTAATTGGGGAGTAAGTGCAATTAATTCGCTAATTCCTTGAATATTAACTCTATATTTCTCTATTTCTGCCTCGCCTTTAATTTCCTGTCCTAACCACCCGTAACAACGAGAACAAAATCCCGCAGGTGAAAACTTAGCAATCATAGGTAAACGCGAACCACAACGAGGACATTCTTCTACTAATCGCTGTTTGTGAATCAAACAAAATTCCACATTCTTAAATGACCATAATAATGGTTCATAGATAGTTTTGTTCTCCTGCATCCACTCTTGCCAACAACAAGGACACCAAGCGCGATAGTTCCGAAATAACCCCTTGTCATAAATCATTCCTTTCCAGCTTAAAAGGGTCAAAAAGCGTAAATCCCGACGCATTGTTAACTCTTCTAAGACAGTGACTAACTTTCCTGTCATTTCTCGCATTCCGTTGATAGCTGGTTTCGCGTCGCTATTTCCCAATAAGTGACTCAGATTTTTTACCAATAGCTCAGATTTATCCTCATCTTTGAGGATAAGTGGCGCAATTTCTCCCATAACGAGCTTTTGAGAGGTTAAACAATGCGCCTGGGCTAAACGATGGAGATAACTACTAAGACTTTCTGTGTAGGGAGTTCCCACCGCCACAGGTTCAAGACAAAATAAGCGACTCCGTTGCGGGATTTCTAGAGATTTTGGACTCCAAATCTCCTCATAAATACTCATCCCTCTTGATTAACTCCTACTAAGTCTCTTCCTACCTTACGTTCCCCAACTTTGCTACCTTTTTTCTCTGGTTGAGAATTGGTAAATTCAGGATTTTCATCTTTTTGCTCGTTCGTATATAGATTAGCTAAACGGCTTTCTCCTGCTTTTAACTCTTCTTGAATTGTTCTTCGTCTTCCTGCTGATAATTCCCTCGCTTTAAAATCTTTCATCCTCACTGTTTTAGCCCCCTCATCTAACGCATTTTTGAGAGCGCGATACCACCAACTTTTAAGAATGCCCACACACCCTATCGAGTATTTCATAAAATATTCCCAATGTTCCTCTAATTGGGGTTCATTTTCAACTGGCAAATACTGTTGTAAAGTCTTAATTACTTTAATAAATTCTTGTTGATCTTCCGGTTTAGTCAGATAGTAGGGAGGTAAATAATAATCTTCACTTCTTCTTCCCACTTGACCATTGACTTCTTGACATTTTAAAAGTTCATAAGTTCCAAATAAAATATGAACTGTTTGAGTTTTATTAGCCAGTGACTTAAGCCAGTTCATTTGAACATTTATTTGTCTTCCTCCCGCAACATCAAATAAGTGCTGTGCTTCATCTAAGGTATAAGCTTTTAATTGACGGTGTAGAAAAACCTTTTGTATTGTTCGACGCAAAGCTTTAGAGTTTCTTCCTTCATGATCTCCTATTAGGTTATCTGAGTTGTCATCCTCTAAATCAACTCCATAATTTTCTTTATAATCAATTAAAACTTCCTTCAAAGATTCCAAAACTTGAATATAGTAGTTAGAATAGTTAAACTTTCCTGCTTCAGCACCATCTACCTCGATTCCTCCTACCACTAAACTTCCTGGATTAGAAATAATTTCGTCTGCAAAATGTTTAAGCAATCGTTTTTCAAATTCTGCTTTTAACCGTGATTTTCCTACCCCTGTTACCCCAAATACTAGATAAACTAAAGCATCATCCGGTTCTATAGCATTTTTTAGTAGCTGGTCTAGAACCAGTTTAATATTGCGATGAGGAACAATTATATCTTTAAAATACTTAAGTTTATTATCAGTTGGTGCTTGTAAAAATTCTTGAGGGAAACGACGATTTGTAACCATTACCACAATTCCTCTTCAGCAAAAGCCTTAATGTCATCAGGATTAAATTTTTTGGGTAGACTAGGCTGTAAACTCTCCTCTTTTAAATCTATTAAATCTAGATTTTTTTCTATTGCTTGACTATCTTGATATGAATGTTGTTCAGTATTTAATGTATTTAATAATACCGCACTACTCAGTTTTCCTTCAATTAAATTGAAAACTAATTTAGCAGATTGATCTCGACGAATTTGTAGTATTAATTCTTCATGCTCTTCCGCATTATTAAGTAAGTCCACAATCTCTTTAGAACCTACATATTGACTTTGATTATAGATTTGCCGTTTTCGTCTGCAAATTGTTGTGGCTATTGCTACTGCCTTCTCTGAATGTCCTTGAAACTTCATATAATAATTAGATAAACACTTTACCCAATGATTATTAACATAGGCATAAGTAACACCATAATCTAGTGGGTCATAGCGAACGGGAATACATTGATTCTCAACACTGTAAAATTCATCTGTCCAATAATTTTGATAGTTGACTCTAATTCCTTGACCAGGAATAACTTTGGCCATTCCTTTATTGTTCGTCGGTAAAGTTAAAATCTTGAATTGCTCATCATATTTAATATATTGATGAGGGCGATGTCCCGTTTTAGCTAACCCTAATTCAAAAGCCTTTTGAGGTGACATTCCTTCTAAAGCAGGATGTTCTGCTTTATCATAAACTCCATAAGCATAACCAAATGCCAAATAATCGTATAATTCTTCTAAATTCCAGACAGCTAAACTCTTGGGATTATTTGCTTTTTTAACGAGGCGGACGTGCTTCATGATTTGGGTATTCCCCCTCAAATTATTAATAAATTCAGTATTTTGTGAGCCAAACCAACGTTCAATAATTGAACTAAATTTAGGGAAATCCTTGGGACGATGCTTTTTGCTGGCTTCAAAACGCGCTAACAATGTCTCAAAATAAGTAGAACTAAACTCTTTTCCGTTATCCACAACAATCCATTCAGGAAATCGTCCAAACCGTTGTACACAGATGCGAATAGCCATCATACAAGAACGGTAGCTCGGATTATCAAAGGTAAGGTATAAAGCTAAAATCCTCCGACTATAGGCATCAATCATGCCTGTTACCCAAGGTCTGCCTAAATTTTTGCCACTATAGGGGCATATACACTCAACATCAAGCTGTGTATGGTCAATATGAACAATTTCGAGCGGGCGATCTCCATGACGGGGAGTGGTAGGTTGAATTAACCAAGGCCCCAACAGATTATTTGCTGCACGAGATCCCATTCGTTTTTTAGTTTGTTGATAGCTGTTTCGTTTTTTCACTCTCTCGTAATAAAAGGTATGACTGGGAACAGGAGAAATTCGTCCCACTTTCTGCCATTCATCCTTTAAAAATTCATACGTCTGCCAAACATTTTTTTGTTTAGAAGTTTCATATTGTTCTTCAATCACTGTATCAATAAATTCTAAGTCTTCATCAGAATAACGGGGGGTTGGATTGCCTTTATATTGGGGAATCAAGCCAATAAACCCACATCCGTATTTTTGTTGGGCTTTTCGATATTTTGCTCTCCAGTCGCGTAGAGTTCGTTCTGATAAATCGTATTTTTGAGAATTATCAGCTTCTTTTCCTAAAAAATGCTTAATAGCTGCATAACGATAATTTGCAGTTTCTAAGGCTTTAGGACTGGCCTCTAGAAAGTATTGCCATCCTTCCTCATCTAAAGTTGTGTGGTTTTCTGTCTGAAGATTACTAATTTCTCCTAATTCGATTAATTGTTGAAATTCTGCATAAGTCCAGCGAATAATTCCTTGTTCTCCTCTAAAAATGATTTTACTTTCCCCAATATGGTCAATGGTGAGGCTTTTTCCATCTAACAAAAATGATGACCCCACTTTAAGTTCAACGATCGGCACATTGCTGGATACAGGTTCACAATAATCGTGAGTGGCCGTGATATAAGCTTCGGCTGTAGCTTGATCACGGAATAGATGAACTTTCTCTTGCTCCACTAAAGCTACTTCGCTTAAATTCACATAGACTTTTTCGAGGGCAATTAAGGTATTAATATCATCAATAGTGGCATTTTTCGCCTTCTCAAACAGATTGGTGAGGTTAATACCGGGATAATTAACGATAATCTCTTGAACATTGGCTTCTACTTGGTCATTAAGGATATATTGTTGCTTTAAATATCCTTGTTTGTAGGGTTGTAAATATTTCTGATTGCGATATTTGACCCAATCAATTTCACTATCAGAGCGAAGACGATAATAATATCCTAAGCTTTCGATATATTCCTGAACAATGACATCCACCCATTGTTTTTCTATTTTTTGATAGCGATAAGGCTGTTCCTCACTAAGTTTTTCCAGTCTTTTCTCTGTTTTCCACTCTTCAAAACCACAACAATTCTTTCTCATTACAAAAAAATCGGGATAATGACTGATAGTTGTGGCTTGTTTACCTTGTGGTGAGCATTTAATACTGAATTTAATCGGTTGATCCCAATATTCTAAAACTTGGTCGTCATATTCATAAAATTGAGTCATAGCTGGTAATTCAACAGTATGAGACTCAAATTGAATCGTTCTACCCATCTTTGAGCTAGCATAGGGGCCATGAACGTTTCTTCCTCCTCCTTTGACTTTACGAGCAGGAGGGGAAGTTCTAATTTGGTTAACCAAATCTCTTTGTTGTTGGGAGAGCGGCAAACTATTACACCATGCTTGAAAATCGACATCATAGAGCATGGTTATCTCCTCTGAAATTAGTACAATTTTACCTATAAAAACACCATAACAAGTCCAGACTATTTCGGCAATGTCAAACTTTAAAATTGCTATATCGGCAAACTCAGGCTTTAAAAACTGCTTATCTTAGGATATTTGTGGAACTGAGTTACCGGGATTTCAGACAATGTGGTGGCAAAATCAAACTTTAAACTGCGGCAAAACCAAACTTTAAATTACATTAAACCGCGATAAACTTGTTCAATGGGGAAATTGAGGTTAATACTTTTGAGTTCGATTGTGTCGCCTGCTTTGTAGTTGATAATCAACCAATCGCCTGCGTCGTTTTTGTGATACAGGTCGATTTCGATGCTGGTGGAACTGACTAGTAGGTAATCGATTAAGGCTGGGTTTTGGCGGTACATTCGGAATTTACTGCCTCTGTCGTAGGCTTCGGTGCTGGCGGAGAGGACTTCGACGATTAAGCAGGGGTAGGTAATATATTGGGTTGTGGTTTTGTCGCGAACGTCGCAGGTGACGCTGACATCTGGGTAGGTGTAGTTATTTGTGCCGACAATATTGATCCGGAGGTCGGAATTACCAGTTTCGCAGGGGCTATTTTCTAGATGATTGGAGAATAGTGTGGTGATGCGGACAGCAATGCGGCTATGATTTACGCTGCCACCTGTCATGGCATAAACTTGACCGTTGATCAGTTCGTGTTTTTCTAGTTGCTGTTCTTCCCAAGTGAAATATTCTTCGGGGGTTAGGGTGGGGAAGTTTTCTTTGGTTGCGATCATGGTGGGGAAACTCCTGGGTTGGATGACTCGCACACTTTTATATAGAAAAATCTCTGCTGCACTTTGATTTTACACAAATAGATTGATCCGTAATGCCCTACTTTTCATTTAATATTGCTTGTTCATCAAGGAAAGCTTGTAATACCAATTCACAATTCGCAATGGACTTCGTCCCGCTTCGCTAACGCAATTCGCAATTGATAAATCCTGACTTGACAAGGTTTTCTGGGTTTCGATCTGTATCAGAATTTTAGTGAATTGGTATTACTGCTTGTCGCAGACATCGCCGATGACCCAGGTTAAAATCCCTTCTCGGAAGTAATTTACTGCTGTACACAACCAAATTTTGTGTTTCTAGTTCATCTAATTTTCCAACTTCTGGTATGTCTTTGCTAAAAAAGAGACGCTGCAATCCAGCGTCTCTTCTCACGATTTATTGATCAATCTGAACCTGATTTAATTACACAGAACTCAGATGTTTTTCTACCACAGCTTGGGGATTAGCCTCTGGACTATCCGCCTCAGAAGGTGGCACTAATTGCCAGAATCGGGGTAGGAATTCTGACCAGTTTTGTAAGATAAACTTGGCTTTGGGTGAACCTGTACGTTCTACGTGAGCAGTGATTAAATCTTTCAATTGTTTCTCGCCGGCAGCTGTCATCACCCGTTGGAGTTTGACAATTTCTTTGTTAACTAGATCAGGAAATGCGCTGTCTTCTTCTAAGAAGTACGCCAGTCCGCCAGTCATCCCAGCCGCGACGTTGCGTCCAACTTTACCCAACACTACAATCACACCGCCGGTCATATATTCACAGCAGTGATCACCTGCGCCTTCAATGACGGCTACACCTTTGGAGTTGCGAACAGCAAAGCGTTCTCCGCCTAAACCGTTGGCAAATAATACACCACCTGTAGCACCATAAAGGCAAGTGTTACCGACAATGACGTTTTTTGATGGTTCGTAGTTAGCATCAGCTGGTGGTTTAATAATGATTTCGCCGCCGTGCATTCCTTTACCGACGTAATCGTTAGCTTCTCCAGTTAAGGTCAAGGTCACGCCAGGAAGGTTAAACGCACCAAAGCTTTGTCCGACGCTACCGGTGAAGTTGAGGTTAATTTGACCTTCAAAACCACTATCACCATATTGGGACGCGATCGCACCTGCTAATCTAGTTCCTACGGTTCTGTCAGTATTCACAATCGCTAAGTTCTTAGTGACTGTGGATTGATTGCGAATCGCGGCTTGAATTTCTGGGTCAGCTAGCAGTTGATCGTCCAAAACTGGGCCGTTGCTGTGAACTTCTTCATGGACTAACCAGCTGCGGTCAGTCTTGCTATCAGGGAGTTGCAGCAAGCAGTTGAGGTTGAGGGATTGGGTTTTGGTGAGTTTTACGCCTTGGCGGGTGGTGAGTAAATCGCCACGTCCGGTAATTTCTGACAAGGAACGATAACCCAATCTCGCCAGTATACTTCTGACTTCTTCTGCAATGAAGTAGAAGAAATTCACAACGTGTTCGGGGGTACCTGGAAACCGCTTCCGCAGTTCTTCTTTTTGGGAAGCTACGCCCACAGGACAGTTGTTGGTGTGGCAAATACGCGCCATGATACAACCTTCTGCAATCATGGCAATGGAGCCGAAGCCAAATTCTTCTGCACCCATCAACGCACCCATGACCACATCCCAGCCTGTTTTGATACCGCCATCTACACGTAAAATCACGCGATCGCGCAGGCGATTTTCCATCAATACGCGATGCACTTCTGTTAACCCTAATTCCCAAGGTGAACCAGCGTGCTTAATGGATGATAGAGGTGATGCACCTGTACCGCCGTCATGACCAGAAACTTGGATGATATCAGCGTTGGCTTTGGCTACACCTGCGGCGATCGTTCCGATACCGATCTCTGCGACTAACTTCACCGATACCTGGGCTTTGGGGTTAATTTGATGCAAGTCGAAAATTAACTGGGCGAGGTCTTCGATGGAGTAAATATCATGGTGGGGTGGTGGTGAAATTAGGGTAACACCGGGCTTAGAGCGTCTCAACATCGCAATGTAAGGACTGACCTTTGGCCCTGGTAGTTGTCCACCTTCCCCTGGTTTTGCACCTTGGGCGATTTTAATTTCGATTTGTTTTGCACTGGCTAAATATCCAGGGGTGACACCAAAGCGTCCTGATGCTACCTGTTTGATGGCACTAGAAGCTGTGTCACCATTACGTAAGCCGTTGAGGTGGGGTAGGGTGGGGGAGTGACCGGAAGCGTCTACATCATCGAGGACTTTGTAACGTACAGGGTCTTCGCCACCTTCCCCAGAGTTGGATTTTCCACCCAAGCGGTTCATCGCGATCGCTAAAACTTCATGGGCTTCCCGTGACAATGCACCCAAGGACATCCCGCCAGTACAGAAGCGTTGCACAATCTCGGTAATTGACTCTACTTCTTCTACAGGGATGGGAGCGCGATCGCTTTGGAAGTCTAATAAGTCCCGGAGGGCTGTAACTGGTCTGCCTTGGAGATGTTGTTTGTAAACTTCGTAGTGGTCGTAATGCTTCCCGTCTACGGCTTTATGTAAGGCTTTGGCTAGTTCTGGGCTGTTCATGTGGTACTCGCCACCAGGACGGTAGTTATAGAAGCCCAGGTTTTCTAGTTTCTTAATGGTGAGTTCTGGGAAGGCTTTACTGTGGAAGGAGAGGACTTCTTGAGCTAAATCGCTGACACTCAAGCCACCAATACGGGAGGTTGTCCCCTGGAATCCCAGTTGTAATAAGTCGCCACCAATCCCAATTGCTTCAAAGATTTGGGCGGCCTGGTAGCTAGAAAGCAGAGAAATTCCCATTTTGGAGAGAATTTTCAACAATCCTGATTCCACTGCTTTGCGATAGTTAGCGATCGCCTGTTCTAAGCTAATGGCTTTGAGTTTACCCCGTTCCATGAAACTTTGGGTTTTGGGGTCGTACCACCAATCACGCACGGTATCCAAAGCCATGTAAGGACAAACCGCACCTGCACCATAGCCAATTAAACAAGCAAAGTGATGGGTACTCCAGCATTGGGCGGTATCGACTACTAGGGAAGTTTTCATCCGCAAACCTTCCCGAATTAGATGGTGGTGTACCGCACCCACTGCTAATAAGGGAGGAATGTAACTATATTCTGATGTAATGCCACCATTGGCGCGATCGCTCAGGATTAAAATTTTCGCCCCAGCGCGTACTGATTCGGCGGCTTGCTGTTGTAAAGCCTTGACCGCATCTTGTAACCCTGACGGGCCATTGGCAATGGCAAATAGGGTGGATAATTCAGCTGTCCCAAACCCTGAAAGCTTAATGGCTTCTAGTTCTGTTTCTGTTAAAACTGGGGATTCTAGTTGAATTCTTCTGGCAAATTCTGGTTTGGGTGATAGTAAGTTTCCTCTTTCACCTAGTTCCACTTTCAAAGACATCACTAGTTTTTCCCGCAGGGGGTCAATTGCAGGGTTAGTGACTTGGGCGAAACGCTGCTTGAAGTAGTCATACAACAGGTGGGGTTTTTCCGACAGCACCGCCAGAGGAATGTCATCCCCCATACAGAAGGTTGGTTCTGCACCGTTGCTAGCCATTGGGTTAATCACCATGTCTACATCTTCGTTGGTGTAACCAAAGGCGATTTGTTGGCGTAGGAGGGTTTGTTTATCAATGTTGTTGGTGGTCAGATGTCCGTTTTCGGCTGCTTTGTGACCGTTCCCGTTACCATTGTGGGTTGAAGGTTCTCCGACAATTTGTTTGAGGTCTTGGCGATACTGGCGCAACCATTCACCGTAGGGATGTTTCTTGGCTGCACGCTGTTTAATATCCCAATTCTTCAAGATTTCGTGGTTGACTAAATCCACAGCGATCATTTGTCCGGGGCCTAGTCTACCTTTTTCGACAATGTTAGCTTCGGGGAAGTCTACTACCCCTGCTTCGGAAGCTACCACAATGTAGTCATCTTTGGTAATCAGATAACGGGCTGGTCTTAAGCCGTTACGGTCTAGGGTTGCACCGACTTTTTGACCATCACCGAATACTAACAGGGCTGGCCCGTCCCAAGCTTCTTGCAGACCACTGTAATATTCGTAAAAATCAACAATCTCAGGATAATCAACTAAAGATGGTTGATTTTTATAAGCTTCCGGCACCATAATCATTAATGCTTCTTCTGGTGAACGGCCAGAGCGCACTAATAATTCCACTACGTTATCTAAGGTCGCGGAGTCACTGCTATTAATGTTAGCAACTGGTTTGATATCTTCAATGCGATCGCCCCAAATGGGATGCTCTAAGGTGGCTTCCCTAGCCATCATCCAGTTAATGTTACCCAACAGGGTATTAATTTCCCCGTTGTGACCTAATAACCGCATCGGTTGTGCTAGCGGCCACTTGGGCATAGTGTTGGTGCTAAAACGGCGATGGTAAACAGCAAACGCACTCTTATATGCAGGATTTTGTAGATCTTCGTAAAATTCTCCCAAAACTGCTGAACGTACCATGCCTTTGTAGACGATTGTGCGGCTAGATAAAGAACAAATATAAAGTTCTTCGGTGACGCTTTTCGCTGCTTTGAATATACGTTTACGGGCAATATACAGTTGCTTTTCTAGGTCATCCCCACTGTGCGCGGATTGAAGAAAAACTTGTTCAATTCGGGGTTGGTTGGCTCTGGCTTGCACACCCAGTAACTCAGGTTTGACTGGGACTACGCGCCAGCCCAGTACAGTTAATTTTTCTTCATTGGCTATTTTTTCAAATACGGCTTTAGCTTGTTGGGCGACTGCTGCATCTTGGGGTAAAAAGATCATCCCCACTGCCAGATTACTAGAGGAGGAAAAGTCTATCTGTCCAGAGGTATATTCTGTTTGCCATAATTCCCAAGGAATCGCCGTTAAAATTCCCGCCCCATCACCAGAGTCGTAGTCTGCACTGCAACCTCCCCGATGCTCTAAACAGGTCAGTGCTACTAAAGCCTTCGCCACAATTTCATGACTGGCTTGATTTTGACGATGAGCGATAAAACCTACACCACAGGCATCTCGTTCTTCTACTAACCACCTTTGCCCTTGGTAGGTATCCCCTGATTTCATACTTGCTGTGATTTGTTGGTTTAGATTCATCGGTTGATCATTCATAGCCTATTCCTGAGATGTCCTGAGATGTTGAGTCACTAACTTCGCCACTGCTGGTGAGAGCAATTTCCCAATTTTGTCCTGTACAAATACATAAACATCAACGAAATTTTAGAGAAAAAAAATTTTAACTGCGGTTTCTCCTATTGCCCACGTTAAAATTTTGACGCTATTTCTTATGTGTTTATCCTGTGTAAGACAAAATACCCTTATTTTGACATTTTATTTCTTTTATAAAGTTCGGTATTTTCTTCAGTTTTTTGTTTCTGTGGTGAATATAATTTTCAAACAGAAAATATTTTGACAAGCAAGCACAAAACCCTAGTTAAATACTGCATTGCTTGACAGACAGAAACTATCCTGATTTAGTAGCAAAATCAGCGTATTACACTATGGACTCCTTTGACAATTTTCCAGTGTTTTTGGTTTTGATTTGAGTTTTTACTAATAATTTTTGCCGCCAAAATATAGCTACTATCCTGCACTAACTAAATAGCGGTGACAGCAGCACACATCCTTGTCAGGATCTAATATTTTAATTTAAATTTGATTACCAAAACCATTGGCTATAGTTTGGCGATCGCTCATGCTAGTTATGTATCTGGTGACAATGATTTTAGCGACGAATTGCTGAATCTAGTTTATAAGAGATAACTAGCCAATATATAGACTATCACGTTTTCACATAAGATGAATCATGATTTTTTAAGATTTCCAGACATTTGGTGAATCTGTTAAGTTGGGTGATATTTTTCCACAGAAACCTATTGAGTTGTTTTCCTCAATTAAATTCAGGCGCAAAGATAGGGAACAAGCAAAAGGCAACGCCAAGACAATATATCTAACTAATTTTGTCTCATTCCTCATTAATCAGGGTGAAAATGCCAAACTACTGCCGACTCACAAATCATCAGATGATTATCCACAAGTTAAATCACCACTTATTGCAGAAGACGGGAGTGACAATTGTCGCGATCGCCTTATATTTATCTGCTACCATTCCCCAAAAGTCTTTAGCTAACACTCCGGCAAATCCGCAGTTACTTTCCCAGTCTCCTGCTGCCTTTGTTCCGCGCAACGTATCCACTGGTAGCCAAATTTCCCTGAATGGGCGTAATTTATCAGGTGCTTGGTTACAACAACTTCAGCCAAAAAACCCAGTCAAAATATACATCAGTGATGCAGCACTCAGGCAACTACTCGGTATAGACCTATTAAGCACTAATAACCCTGGAAGGCAGCCCATAGAATGGTTTTCTAGCAATAACCAACCCCTAATTCTCTCTGCCAACCTCTGGCGAGGCTATCGTTATCTAGATGTGACCAATTTAGCCACAGCCGCAGGCTGGCAAATGCAAGCCCAAGGTAACACCTTGGTAATTGTCACACCGTCAACACAGGTAAGAAATATTAGTGAAAATCTTAATCCTGGATCAGTTCCTCAGATTGTACTGGACTTAGACCGTCCTACCCCTTGGCAAATCCAGCAAGGATTACCCATCAAAACCCTCCAGGATGACCCTAATGCACCCACTCCCAATAATGCTGCACCAACTAACCGAGAGTGGAAAATTACCTTAGATGCGATCGCTGATTCCAGTTTAATTCAACGCTACACACCCCCACCAGCGACCTCACCAGATTTACTCAAACAATCTCAAACATCCGCGTCTTTAATTCAAAAAGTTGAGGTTGTGAACAATCAAACAGTCATTACTCTCAGCGTCCCCCTAGATTTATCTTTGCAAGCCACCACTATCAATAATCCTCATCGCCTGGTGTTGAATCTGCGTCCTGATGCCCTCAAACCCAAAAATATCAACTGGGCAAGGGGATTACAATGGCGACAAGATTTTGTCAATTTAGGCACAGACCGCTTTGGTATAGTTTGGCTAGAAGTCAACCCCCGCACTGCGGGTTTAGCGATTAAACCAATTTGGGCAACGGCTAATACTTTAGTTGGGACAGCCCCCTTAATTCAAACAGCCCAAAAGGATTTAGCCGTAGCCGCCATTAATGCTGGTTATTTTAACCGCAATAATCGTTTACCCCTGGGTGCAATTCGTCGGGACGGTCAATGGTTATCTAGTCCCATTCTCAACCGAGGTGCGATCGCTTGGAACGATGCGGGACAATTTTATTTTGGTCGTCTCACCCTCCAAGAAACTTTAACAACATCTAGTAATTTGCGCTCGCCAATTCTCTTTCTCAACAGTGGTTATGTCCAGAGTGGTATAGCCCGTTACACTCCCGCCTGGGGACAAACTTATACATCCCTTACAGATAACGAACGGGTGTTTATTGTCCAAAACAACAAAGTCACCAATCAGTTTGTCGGTGATAAAGCCGGTCAAACCAACTTTCCCATTCCCCCAAATAGCTACTTACTAGTGTTTCGTGGTAATGCTATATCCCAAGCATCACAGTTAACCATTGGTACTGACGTACAGATTACAACGGGGACTACTCCAGGCGAATTTAATCGTTACCCCAATATCGTAGGAGCAGGGCCACTCTTACTACAAAATGGGAAAATTGTCCTTGATGCCCAAAGTGAACAATTCAGCAATGCTTTCATCACTCAAAAAGCTAGCCGCAGTGCCATTTGTACAACGGCCAACAACACTGTATTAATTGCTGCCGTACATAACCGTGTAGGAGGTTCTGGCCCCACTTTGGCAGAACATGCCCAACTCATGAAGCTTTTAGGTTGTGTGAATGCCCTCAATTTAGACGGTGGTAGTTCCACAAGTCTTTATCTAGGAGGACAATTACTCGACCGTTATCCTAACACCGCCGCCCGTGTACACAACGGTATCGGTATATTTCTTCAGCCAAGATAATACATAGGACATTGGGCATAGGGCAAGCAGGAAGTGTGGGAGGGGTGGGAGGTGTGGGAGGTGTGGGAGGTGTGGGAGGTGTGGGAGGTGTGGGAAGAAATCTTTCCCCCCTCTCTCCCCACACTCCCCACACTTCCCCATCTTCCCATTCCCCATTCCCTCTTTAAAGTTGAGAATAAGCTACCCTGAGACTTAATGAAGAGTTGGTGTAGACCATCTATTTTGGGCAAAAATGAACGCTCCATCCAAGTTTCACTTTGCTATGTTTAGCAAGGTGAAATTAAATTGCTGATTTTCACGGTTGTAAGATTGCCCCTCAATTTTCCATCAATGGATAAGAGTAACGACGGTTTGTATTATGTCTTCAAATGAGGTAACTATGGCTCAACATCAAGAAAATACTAAGACTAACACTCTCACCTTGCCAAGTGCGATCGCTAGCCGCAGTGTTGCTGCTACTGAATTACGTCCTTGGGGTTCTTTCACAGTTTTAGAAGAAGGACGCGGCTACAAAATTAAGCGCATTGAAGTCAAGCCAGGACACCGCCTCAGCCTGCAAATGCACCATCACCGCAGTGAACACTGGATTGTCGTTTCCGGCACAGCTAGAGTAGTTTGTGGTGAACAAGAAATATTACTCAGTAATAACCAGTCAACCTATGTACCTCAATGTACAGCCCACCGTCTAGAGAATCCTGGAGTCATTCCCCTTATTTTGATTGAAGTCCAAAATGGCGAATATTTAGGTGAAGACGATATTATTCGCTACCAAGATGATTATGCCCGTACTGCGAATTAATTTACAGATCAAACTATTATGGTTTTGAGTTAACAACATCATCTCGCAAACCGTCTGAATTCAACCTGGCAATCTTTAAGTCCCTGCTAAATTTTTGGTGGGGACTCACCGATTCAAAATT
Organism: Nostoc sp. CENA543; assembly: GCF_002896875.1. Lineage (GTDB taxonomy): Bacteria > Cyanobacteriota > Cyanobacteriia > Cyanobacteriales > Nostocaceae > Trichormus. Next base: position 5,310,488 of record NZ_CP023278.1, on the reverse strand, counting down.
CCAAAATCACTGGGAACTGAGGAAAATTTCTACATTGTCCCCTACACCCTTACATTCCTGTACTTCCTCAAGGTTCTTTCTTTTCTCAAGATTGATTATGGTAGCTCAGTCATCTGCGATACTTAGATATAATGTCTTGAGTTGCCTTAAACAGTTTCATGATTCATTTAAGCCCATCTGCTGCTAGTGAAATCACTCGCTTACAGGCAAAACAGCAGCCTAATACACTTTTTCGGTTAGCGGTTAAATCAGGTGGCTGTTCTGGTTGGTTTTATGATCTGTCTTTTGATGATCAAACCAGAGTTGGCGATCGCGTTTTGCAAATTGACAGCCTGCAAGTAGTCATCGATGCTGATAGCTGCAACTACGTTAATGGTTTAACCATAGATTACTCCGAGGATCTCATGGGTGGTGGTTTCCGCTTCCATAATCCCCAATCTGTCGTTACTTGTGGCTGTGGTAACTCTTTTGCAACTTGATTTTTGACAGAGAATGCGAGCTTAAATAAGCAACCAGCCAAAGATTACTCCCCTAAATTTCGTCTTTCCCAATCCCTAGTCCCTAATCCCCAGTCCCCTAATTTATATCCAAAAATTAAAAATAATATGAAAGTTTGACATGAATTCATAAAAAAAGCTATAATCAGGATTTGTTAAAACTTAGACTAGCAAGCAGCTTCACGCGCTGTAACTCATGCCAACCATACAGCAACTAATACGTAGTGAACGCGAAAAAGCGCGTCAGAAAACCAAGTCCCCTGCTCTTAAACAATGCCCACAGCGTCGGGGCGTTTGTACCAGAGTCTACACGACTACACCTAAAAAACCCAACTCCGCGCTACGTAAAGTAGCACGGGTCAGACTAACCTCCGGGTTTGAAGTCACAGCTTACATTCCTGGAATTGGTCACAACTTACAAGAACACTCAGTTGTGATGATTCGTGGTGGTCGGGTAAAGGATCTACCTGGTGTGAGATACCACATCATTCGCGGTACTTTGGATACAGCCGGAGTTAAAGACCGCAAACAAGGCCGTTCCAAATATGGAACCAAGCGTCCTAAAGAAGCGAAAAAATAAAGCAGGTGATTAATCGTAATCTATTGCGATTAGTCCCTGGAATCTAAAGCGTCCAGATTGCGTAACAAACTCATTGGTCGCTAATTCTGAAACCAGTTTCCAGAAATTATTCCAGCTTCTCCCACCAATCTACACTCAGCGAGCAAGTGTAGCAAAATTTCAACCGTTGTAAGCGACAGCAACGTTTGCATAATGACATTCCACTTAAAAAAGACGTTGTCGCTTTGTTATCCCAGTTTTTGAGGAAACAAGTCTGTAAAATTAGGGTGATTGCAGCCGTAAAGCAACCCTTTGCAGTAGACAAGTCTGTAGCTAACCATTGCTTCAGATAAACATCTGTCTGATAGCATATAATTTCGTTGCCAAAATCCGAATTAAGGGTATAGTATGTCTCGTCGTGGTGTTATTCAAAGGCGTCCAGTTCCGCCTGACTCTGTATACAACAGTCGGCTTGTGAGTATGATCATCCGACGGGTAATGCGTCATGGCAAAAAATCACTGGCGGCACGCATCGTGTATGATGCAATGAAGACTATAGAGGAACGCACAGGCACAAATGCACTGGAAGTATTTGAAAGAGCAGTGCGAAATGCTACCCCTCTAGTAGAAGTAAAAGCTCGCCGTGTTGGTGGAGCTACCTATCAAGTACCAATGGAAGTGCGTACAGATCGCGGTACTACCCTCGCACTGCGTTGGTTAGTACAGTTTTCTCGGTCTCGACCAGGACGCACAATGGCCAGCAGACTGGCTAACGAATTACTTGATGCAGCCAATGAAAGCGGGAATGCAATCCGCAAACGGGAAGAAACACACCGGATGGCGGAAGCAAACAAAGCATTTGCACATTATCGTTACTAAGTACAAAAGCGGTATATCGTGCATCTAAAAGCGGTATATCGCAGAATTACCAAACAAAAGTCGGTTTTCTTTAAAAGTATAGAATCTTAACAAAGAGTAATATACAAGATATCATGAGGCAAAAACCATAGGAGGCTACTGTGGCACGTACCAACCCGCTAGAGAAAGTACGCAATATCGGTATTGCGGCGCACATAGATGCGGGCAAAACAACTACAACAGAGAGAATATTATTTTACTCTGGGATAATTCATAAAATTGGCGAAGTACACGAAGGAACTGCCGTTACTGACTGGATGGATCAGGAACGGGAGCGCGGTATTACCATTACTGCGGCGGCAATTAGTACCAGTTGGAAAGATCATCAAATTAACATTATCGATACTCCTGGTCACGTAGACTTCACCATCGAAGTTGAACGTTCTATGCGGGTGTTGGATGGTGTAATTGCGGTATTCTGTTCCGTTGGTGGTGTACAGCCTCAATCAGAGACAGTTTGGCGGCAAGCAGACCGTTACAAAGTGCCTCGGATTGCCTTTATCAACAAAATGGATCGTACAGGTGCGAACTTTTACAGAGTTCATGAGCAAATGCGCGATCGCCTACGTGCCAATGCCATTGCAATTCAACTACCAATTGGTAGTGAAAACGAATTCCAAGGCATTGTAGACTTGGTACGCAAGTGTGCATACATTTACACCAACGACCAAGGTACAGATATCCAAGAAACCGATATCCCCGCAGAATTGCAAGAACTGGCTGAAGAATACTACACCAAGCTGGTAGAAGCAGTTGCAGAAGTCGATGACGACTTAATGAACAAGTACTTTGAGGGCGAAGCACTCACAGAAGCAGAAATCAAAAATGCACTGCGTAAAGGTACAATTGCCGGCACAATCGTACCCGTACTTTGTGGTTCAGCCTTTAAGAATAAAGGTGTGCAGTTGATGTTGGATGCGGTAGTCGATTATCTACCAGCACCCATTGATGTACCAGCTATTCAAGGTACAGTCAGCAGTGGCGACACAGTTGAACGTCGTGCTGATGACAACGAACCCCTAGCGGCTCTAGCCTTCAAGATTATGGCTGATCCCTACGGTCGCCTCACCTTCGTTCGTGTATATTCTGGCGTACTGAAAAAAGGTAGTTACGTCCTCAACGCTACCAAGAATAAAAAAGAACGAATTTCTCGCCTCGTGGTTTTGAAAGCAGACGAAAGACTTGATGTAGAAGAACTGCGAGCAGGTGATTTAGGTGCAGCACTAGGTTTAAAAGATACCTTGACAGGTGACACCCTTTGTGATGAAAGCGCACCAGTCATTTTAGAATCCTTGTTTATTCCTGAGCCTGTGATCTCAGTTGCGGTCGAACCCAAAACGAAAAACGACATGGACAAATTGTCCAAAGCACTGCAATCACTCTCAGAAGAAGACCCTACCTTCCGTGTCAGTGTTGATCCAGAAACTAACCAAACCGTAATTGCGGGGATGGGAGAATTACACCTAGAAATTCTCGTAGACCGGATGTTACGCGAATTTAAAGTGGAAGCTAACGTAGGTGCGCCACAGGTAGCTTACCGTGAAACCATTCGCAAAGCCGTCAACAGAATTGAAGGTAAATTCATCCGTCAAAGTGGTGGTAAAGGTCAATACGGTCACGTTGTGATTGACCTAGAACCTGGTGAACCTGGAAGTGGCTTTGAATTTGTTTCCAAAATTGTCGGTGGTGTTGTACCCAAAGAGTACATTAACCCCGCAGAACAGGGAATGAAAGAATGCTGTGAATCTGGTGTATTAGCTGGATATCCACTCATCGATGTGAAAGCTACTTTAGTAGATGGTTCTTACCATGACGTAGACTCTTCAGAAATGGCTTTCAAAATCGCTGGTTCAATGGCGATGAAAGAGGCAGTAACCAAAGCTTCACCTGTACTCTTAGAGCCTATGATGAAAGTTGAGGTAGAAGTTCCCGAAAACTTCCTTGGTGATGTCATGGGCGACCTCAATTCTCGTCGTGGTCAAATTGAAGGGATGGGATCTGAACAAGGTCTTGCCAAAGTGACAGCAAAAGTCCCCTTGGCAGAAATGTTTGGCTATGCTACCGATATCCGGTCAAAAACCCAAGGTCGGGGTATCTTCTCTATGGAGTTTAGCCATTACGAAGAAGTGCCTCGCAACGTGGCCGAGGCAATCATAGCAAAAAGCAAAGGGAACGCATAATTAGAAAAGGAAACGAGCATACATGGCACGCGCAAAGTTTGAAAGAACCAAAACTCACGTTAACATCGGTACTGTTGGCCACGTTGACCACGGTAAAACTACCTTAACAGCAGCTATCACCATGACCTTGGCTGCTTTGGGTAAAGCTGAAGCTAAAGCTTACGACCAAATCGACAACGCCCCCGAAGAAAAAGCACGGGGTATCACTATCAATACTGCTCACGTTGAGTATGAGACTGAAAAACGTCACTATGCTCACGTAGATTGTCCTGGCCACGCTGACTATGTGAAAAACATGATCACTGGTGCAGCGCAAATGGACGGAGCTATTCTTGTAGTAGCTGCTACCGATGGCCCCATGCCCCAAACCCGTGAACACATTCTCTTAGCACGTCAGGTGGGTGTTCCTAAGCTAGTCGTCTTCTTAAACAAAGAAGATATGATGGAAGACGAAGAATTGATGGAACTAGTAGAACTTGAATTGAGAGAACTACTAACAGAGTATGGCTTTGATGGTGACGATATTCCCATCGTTAGAGGTTCAGGTCTGCAAGCTCTAGAAGCCATGACCAAGAATGGCAAAACCGTCCGTGGCGAGAATCCTTGGGTAGATAAAATTTACGCTTTGATGGATGCTGTAGATTCCTACATTCCCGATCCTGAGCGTGACATTGACAAACCTTTCTTGATGGCGGTAGAAGACGTATTCTCAATCACTGGTCGTGGTACAGTAGCAACCGGCCGGATTGAACGTGGTAAGGTCAAGGTTGGTGATGTTGTGGAGTTAGTGGGTATCAGAGACACCCGTAACACCACTGTTACCGGTATTGAAATGTTCAAGAAGAGCTTGGACGAAGGTATGGCTGGTGATAACGCTGGTGTACTCCTGCGTGGTATCCAAAAGACCGATATTGAACGGGGTATGGTAATTGCTAAACCCGGTTCTATCACTCCTCACACCCAATTTGAAGGTGAAGTATACGTACTCACCGAAAAAGAAGGTGGTCGTAAAACACCCTTCTTCTCTGGCTACCGTCCTCAATTCTACGTACGGACAACTGATGTAACAGGCACAATCACTGCATTCACCTCTGATGATGGTGGTGCAGCTGAAATGGTAATGCCCGGCGATCGCATCAAAATGACCGTAGAATTGATCAACCCCATCGCGATCGAACAAGGTATGCGCTTTGCGATTCGCGAAGGTGGCCGCACCATCGGTGCTGGTGTCGTCTCCAAAATTCTCAAATAGTACCTTGTTACCCAAATAAATAAGAGCAGAGACGGGAAAATCCTCTCTGCTCTTTTATCTGAACCTTGATAAAGGAATTAGATATTAAATCTTGGGCATTAAAAACTGGTAATGAGATAGTTCTAATTACTCAATTGCCAAAGCATTATCCTCAATTTCACACTTAAAATCAGAACCTGGAAAACTAAAGATGGCAACTCTACAGCAGCAAAAGATTAGAATTCGCTTAAAGGCTTTTGACCGCCGATTACTGGATACATCTTGCGAGAAGATTGTAGACACAGCTAATCGGACTAACGCTACAGCTATCGGCCCTATCCCCTTACCGACAAAACGGAAAATCTACTGCGTACTGCGTTCTCCTCACGTAGACAAAGACTCACGGGAACATTTTGAAACTCGTACCCATCGTCGCATTATCGATATCTACCAACCCTCTTCTAAAACTATTGATGCTCTGATGAAACTAGATTTGCCATCTGGTGTAGACATTGAAGTAAAACTGTAATTAGTCCAGAGTCAGTAGGGGCGGGTTTTGGCAGATGTTCTCACTTAAAAACAGATATGTTTGTTAAACCCGCCCGTACAACAGTCAACAGTGAAGAATTCCTGGACTATGAATTATTGACGAATGTATGAATATTAACTTAGCCCTGGAGAAATTTATTTCAGGGCTTTTTTATTAGCTCTAAAACAGATGATAGAATGTAGACACATTAAGCCAAGTTGAGATAAGTAGTCTTGCTTGAAACCGTTGACCTAGCCCAGAAAAAAGGCACTAAATCTAAAATCTAAAATCCAAAATTGATATTACGGGGAAAGCAGAGAAGCATCAATTTTTAGCATTAAATTTATACTTAGGTAACAATGACATCTTCTTCCAGAATAGCAGTTCGTGAACTACCTCTGTTCCCGTTACCCGAAGTAGTTCTTTTTCCCACTAGACCTTTACCACTACATATTTTTGAGTTCCGCTACCGAATCATGATGAACACGATTTTGGAGAGCGATCGCAGGTTTGGTGTGCTAATGGTTGACCCGGTAACAGGTCAAATTGCTAACGTCGGTTGCTGTGCGGAAATTGTTCACTACCAGCGTCTACCAGATGACCGTATGAAAATGCTCACCCTGGGACAACAACGGTTTCGCGTTTTAGAGTATGTGCGGGAAAAACCCTACCGTGTAGGCTTGGTAGAATGGATAGAAGACCAGTCACCCAGTAAAGATTTATATCCTTTAGCTACAGAAGTCGAACAACTACTCCGTGATGTGGTCAGGCTATCCGCCAAAATCACAGAACAAAATATTGAACTTCCAGAAGAATTACCTGATTTGCCCACGGAATTGTCTTATTGGGTGGCGAGTAATCTTTATGGTGTCGCCGCAGAGCAGCAGTCTTTACTGGAAATGCAAGATACAGCTGCCCGCTTAGAAAGAGAAGCCGAAATCTTGATGACTACTCGTAATCACTTAGCGGCTCGTTCTGTACTCAAAGACACCTTTAGTCAAAATTCATAAATTGTGAGTTAATTGTCAAGACTCTTGCGTGCTAATTGGTAAAACATTATAACTACCAAATATTTTGAGAACTTCTGTATAGGTAGTTAGTTCAGCCAAAGCAGATTGCATTTGTGGTGTGTTGACGGCAGCTTCTAAGTCAATAAAAAATAAATACTCGCCTAGCGATCGCTTTGTCGGTCGAGATTCGATCCGGCTGAGGTTAATTCCTTGTAGAGCAAATACTAGTAGAGTTTTCACCAACGCTCCAGGGACGTTAGCAGGGACACTAAAAGCTACAGACGTATGAGTTGGAGTATGTAAGCGCAGTTGCTCTGTGATCTCCGTTTCTCCCTGACTGATCACCCAAAACCTCGTACAGTTTTCAGGATAATCGTTAATTTGATGAGCTAGTATCGGTAAATTATAAATTTGTGCGGCTCTTGTAGAAGCGATCGCGGCAGCTTTTATATTTGTTTCTAATGCCTGTAATGCTTCGGTAGTAGAGTTAGTAGGAATCAAACTCACATGAGCTAAAAACTCTCCTAGCCAGTTTTGACACTGTGCCAAGGCTTGGGGATGAGAATAGACAGTTTGAATCTCATCTAAACTAGAAGCGCAAGAAATCAATGTATGGGCAATCGGCATCACCAAGGCTGATTGAATCCTGAGACTATCTAATTGCCATAAGGTATCCATTGTCATGGTGACACTACCTTCAATAGAATTTTCCACAGGTACAACAGCCAATTGGGTTTGACCTTGGGCAACAGCTTTTAATGATTGAGCAATACTAGGATAGGGACGTAAAACTGCTTCGATACCTGTATTCTCTGTTAGCCATTTAACATAAAAAAGAGTTGCTTGTTCTGCGTAAGTTCCAGGTGGCCCTAAATGGGCAATTGAGATAGTCACGTTGCTTCACTCCCAATTCCAAATTCCAACTTGAAAATTAATTACCCCAACGCCATTTAGATTATGATGTTGGCGTTTTGATTACAGACTTAAAATATTTATCTTTGCTAGGTTGATAGACTGTATCATAAGCAAAATCAGTCTATTTTTAACTAGAAGTTTCTGAAGCTAGACAACGATAAAGTTTATAACTATATTCACCAGCAAAGCTGCCATATTGCTTATCCAAAGTGCAGTTTTGAGATACTAAATCAACTGGATTGCGATACTCCACTAACCATAAATCTAGAGGTCGGGGAAGTTGAGTGAGTTTTTGTACCAAAATTTGTTGACTTTGAGTATAGGTATGAGTATTGGGATCTTGAGCAGCTAGGAAAAATTGTAGATTCTGGTTGGGTTGATTTTGCAATTCCCATGCTAAACCCATCATTCTGCCAGTTTGACCATGATGGATATGTGTTGTAGCAATCAATACATTGTTCCCTGAAGCTTTTTCAATGATTGCGGCCAGCACATCAGGACGTTGGTTTTGCAAGTAACCCCAATTTCCCGTAACTATCACGCCTCCCAGAGTTGCCATCAATAAAATGATACTGACTGCAACTTTACTATGTGTAAATAGTCCTGATTTCGCCACTTCATGCCAACAGCTTGCTAAAGCCACACCCAAAAGTAAAATGACTGCTGGTGCATAAAAAAACTGGAAACGCGCTGCTAAAGTCAAATCCTTCCCTAAGCCATAAGTCAATAGCAAAGTTAAAGCGATCGCAGCCAAGACATAATCAATTAAAATTTGCAGAGTCAGATTTGTATCAGCATCACCTTGATAACTTTTCAGTCCATGAATTATTTGTGGCAGACTCCATAGTAAAAACACCAAAGTCACCACACCAGAAGTAATTACCACCGTTAGGGGTAAAGTTGTGAGTGCCGATGGTAACAACAACAGCATACTCATCAGCCACAGTAGTAAGCGCGCCAACGGTTCTAACCATCTACTATGGGGACTACTAGCGGCTACCCAACTGGTTAAATCACTCCCAGGAATATTTTGTAGGTTAGGTATCCAAACTAGACAGCCGATAGCAGTACCCAAAGCAACTATCCCCAACTGCCACCAATTGATCTGCTGATTTTGAAGCCGCCAAAGTTGTCTGAGTACAACTACACCTTCTGCACCCAGGGTCAACATGAAAAAATAATGAGTGGCTACCCCAAGACCATTAATCACTATCCAAGTCAACAATAACCATAGAGGTAAAGATTGCTGACGACGGATTTTGTGCATAGTCGTGACGAGACAACATAAAGAAGCAATCACCAGCAACATCACTAAACTGTAATGACGGGCTTCTCTAGCTAAAAAGATTGTGTAAGGGGAAACGGCCATCATTGCAGCTGCTAACTGACCAACTAATTTAGAGCGAAAGGTCAAATAGCCAAAGCAGAACATGGCGGGAATTGATATTACTCCCAGTAAAGCACTGAGCGATCGCGCTGTGAAGACAGATGCAACTTCCCCAACAGGTGAAAACAACTTCATCCACACATGAGCCAAGACAAAATATACAGGGGGATGGGTACTATCTTGTAATAAATTTTGCATGACTGTGCTGATACCAGTTACTGATGTTAGTTGGAGTGGCTGTAACAAAATATCTGCACTAATTAGTTGATTGAGTGGTACTGTCCGAAAACTATTCCCCAAGCTAAATACCATCGTGGCACACTCATCAGTCCAAGGTGGCAAGGAATCCAGATGAAAAAAACGTAAACTAGTGCCGATAACGACCCATAGCATTAACAATAATAGGTGAGCGTGAGTCTTCATCCAGGACTTCCAAATTGCAAAAGTGGGGTGAGAGCTATCCGTATTGATGATAATAATCGGTTATCAATATAACTATGATTTTTAATTTGCTGAGAGTATTAGAAATTATTGTGAGATATTCTGCAATATTTAAGTTATAACTTTACGTTTTTAATCGCCAAAAATCTCATCAAGCATTGAAATATCCAAGGTCAACTATAAGCAAATATATCTTGTCTGAGCAATGAGATTTTCTCAATAATCTTTTACGAATGAAAAACAATTAATTCGTAAATTAATCAATAATAAAATTATTAAACAATTACTGTCTTTAATTCATGGCTACCAGGTTTACTGCCTCCCAATCGGTAGAAATTGCTGTGGAACAGCAAACTATTCCTATTCAGCACTACTTGCGTCAGCCGCAACGTCTCGTTCATGCTTTGGTTGATCAAAGACGCATTCAGCAGCTTTCTGAGGAAGTATTTCGGTTAAAAATGCGGCCTTTGAGTTTTATGTCCTTAAGTATTCAACCTACTGTAGACATGAGAATCTGGGCAGAATCAAATGGCACAATTTACTTGCGATCGCTAGGCTGTGAAATTCTGGGTTTTGAGTATATTAATCAGCGTTTTTCCTTGAATTTGAGGGGGTATTTGTCTCCATTCATACAGGGTGAAGACACACGTCTGCGGGGTCAAGCTGATTTAGAAGTGCAAGTGGAATTACCCCCACCGTTTTCTTTTACACCAAAACCCATTCTAGAAACCACAGGTAATGGTTTACTCAAGAGTGTCTTATTAACAGTTAAACAGCGATTAACACATCAACTGTTAGTAGACTATCGTCAATGGGTAGTGTCTCAAACTCATAACCAGAGTCTGAGACGCGATGATCCTAACTTACCCTTCCTCAATCCAGAATAAAGGGCGTAGTAGGGGAAGAATCATCTATAATTCTTTCCCTTACACCCCCACACCCCTAAACCCCTAAACCCCTATCCTGACAAGGACTAAAAGACTTACGGTGTAGCGGGGAAGAGCCATACTTTTGCAGTGCTGATAAATGTTTCTTACTGCCATAACCCTTGTTATTTGCTAAATCATACATGGGATATTTGGCAGCTAAACGCATGATTAAATCATCGCGCCAAACTTTAGCCACAATACTAGCAGCCGCAATGGAGAGCGATCGCTCATCCCCTTTGATGATAGTTTGTTGTGGTATCGCTAAATCTTTGACCAACTGATTGCCATCTATCAAGCAAATTGCAGGCTGTACCTGAAGTTTTTGTACAGCCCGCTTCATCGCCAACAGTGTCGCCTGCAAAATATTAATTTGGTCAATTTCTGCCGTGGCAGCATAACCAATTTTCCAATCTGTCGCTAGCGTACAAATTTGCTGCGCTAGCTGACATCTGCGAACACTAGATAGTTTTTTACTATCTCTAACCCCAGCCGCTATCAGTTCGGGTAAAGCATGGTTAGGTAAGATGACTGCTGCTGCGACTACAGGGCCAAACAAACAGCCTCTACCTACTTCATCCACTCCTGCTATTAACCCAGAAACATTGGCCAAGGTGGAAGAAAACTCTAGCCAATGAATTTCCTGGTGAGTGGTTGGGGTTGTGTCTACCGTTGGTGATGAGTGCGATACCTGAACAATCTGCTTTCTCCTCTCTACCATATTGGCTCTTTAAATTTCGTCACTATCAGATTCCGCCGCAGAGGAGCGACGACGACGGCGACGGTTGGGAGTAGCAGCCATTGAGGTTTCATTTTCTTCCGTGCTGACGGCTGTTACCGTTGGCTCAGGTACGGTGACAGGGGATGATTTAGGTTCTGGCTTGGGTTCTGACTTGAGTTTGGGCGGGGTAAATTCTGAGGATGTTGGCTCAACAACAGTCGCTTTAGGGGTTTCTTCTGGGGGCGGCGTTGATGGTTGTCCTGGTTGCACAATATTAATGATGACCGATTTAGGATTTTTCACCTCTTGTTCTAATTTAATTAGCGGCGAAACTCCCATTAAAGCAAAGATATCTTGCTCCGGTTGTGTCATTTCCACAGTGCGAATTTCCGGCGGTTCTACCACAGGCTTAATCGGCTCTGCTTTACTGACTTTCGTCCTGTCTCCCCTTTCTACCCAACCAGATTTACCCAAATTTGGTGAGGGTAATTCTGGTGTTGTTCCCAGTTCTGTGTCGTTATCTAAATCTAAATCTGACTCGTTGATATAACCTAGAGAATTGTGGGAAATGCGATTTTCATCTTTACCATTGGCTCCATTGATACCAATGCGACTCCGGCGGGTGCGGGTACGCCGTTTGTTGTGATCATTGAGTTCTTGATAGCTGGGATGATTCATTAGATTGAAAGATCCCAAGTCACCATCATTATCAAATCCTTCATTAAACCCATCGTAAGTGTCCCGCATATCTGTGAGGCGAGTCACGGGTAAACGAGGTTCTCTTTGGGTTTCTCTTGGGGTTTCTCTTTGAGTTTCTCTTTGGGGTAAAGGTATAAATCTATCTGGTACGTCTACTGGGGTAGGTAAGCGGCTTTCAGTTTCTCCTGGTAAGCGGACTGTATGTCCTAAACCACCGCAAGTAGAGCAAGTTTCACCAAATAATTCGTAAATATTTTGACCTTGGCGTTTGCGAGTCAGTTCTACTAAACCTAGCTCAGTCAGTTGAGCAATTTGGGGACGAGCTTTATCTGCTCTCAGGGCTTTGTTAAAGTGTTCTAAAACTTGTAGTTGGTCACGCCGTGATTCCATATCAATGAAGTCTACGACGATTACCCCTGCAATATTTCTTAAACGTAGTTGACGGGCAATTTCTGTGGCGGCTTCGCAGTTTGTCCACAATACGGTTTCTCTGGCTGTTGCCGATCGCGTGAAGGAACCAGAGTTAACATCTATAACAGTTAGGGCTTCCGTTGGCTCAATAATAATATACCCACCAGAAGGTAAGTCTACCCTGGGCTTGAGGGCTTCGCGAATAGCAGCGTTAATGCGGAAATATTCTAAAATTGGGGAGCGATCGCGGTGGTGGTCAATTAATAATCCTTGCGGTGTTTGACCTCCACTCCAGTTTTGTAAATATTGCTTGACTCGCTTTAATCCGGTGCTGGAATCCACCACAATCCGGTTGACATCCGCACCGTACATATCCCGCAATACACGCTGAATAAAATCATCGTCTCGATTTAATAGAGCTGGCGCACGGGTAGATTGAGCTTCTTGTTGAATCGCTTCCCACTGCTTTTGCAGCACTTCCAAATCTTCGATGATAGCTTCTTCTGGTTTTCCTTCGGCTTCTGTCCGCACTAGTAAACCCATACCTGCGGGTTTAATTAAAATTGCTAATGCCCGTAATCGATTACGCTCATTTTCGCTTTTAATGCGTCGAGATAAGTTGACACCTCTGCCATAGGGCATCAATACTACATAGCGTCCTGGTAAAGTAATATTACCTGTCAGTCTTGGCCCTTTTGTGCCTGTTGGCTCTTTCATTACCTGCACCAAAACTTTTTGTTGTGGTGCTAATAATTCTGTAATTGCTGCTGCTGTGCGCTTGATTCGCAGTGGGCCTAAATCTGTTACGTGAATAAAACCGTTACGTTCTGGATCACCAATATTGACAAAGGCCGCGTCAATTCCAGGTAAGACGTTTTCTACTACACCTAAGTAGATGTCACCGATTTGATGATGCCCTGTGGCTACAACTAACTCTTGTATTTGATCTTCCGAAAACACGGCAGCGATTTGATGCTGCTCCGCGATAATAATTTGTTTTGGCATTCAATTTCCTCAAAAATCGGCAGCGTCAACGGGCTTGGAGGTTTGTTATGCCTCTCGCCCCTGCCAGCCTCCAAAGACGCTGTTAGTAATAAAAATTGTGAAGTCGAACTTCAAAATTAAAGAGCTATTGGCTAAGGAATTGCGTTCACACGCCTGATTATTCCAGAACGGCTGCATACTGTTTAAGCAAATAAATCAACCGTCCGTGGTTGATTTCTGATGCGATACCTTCACCCTCTAGGGATTGGGCATTCAGCAGGTGTTTTAAAAAGCATAGATAGAGAAGTTGACTGGAATCTGCTGTTAATTACTGATTCACAAGGTAGCTATAGAGAGAGTGTTCTTTAATCTGCCTTAGTTTGTCTGGGATAAAATCCAAGAAGCTTCACTCTGATATCTTGCTCGTTTGCTCCCTGACGACCAGGGTAGTTGTGAACCAGTTTCTTCAATGCAGCGTCAGAAAATTTCTCTTCATTTCATTCTAACGCAACCTTGCTAAAAATCAATTCCTATGATTGCGACTGGGGGCAACTACTAGCCAGTTGCCCTCTAGGATTATACCGCTAAGATGAGCTGATTGCGGTGAATATGCAGAAGATGAAATTTTGTGAAGTCTGTTCTCAGGTTGTCTGAGTTTTCCCCTGAGACTATTTCTAGCATAGACAGAATTTGTTCTGGACGCAATAAAAAACCATCTTGGCGACAGCTACCCACATAGCGGATAACGGCGATCGCTTCAGTTTCCGTACTGCTGGTAGAAATTAATTCCAACTCAAACAACCGTGAGCGCAGATTTATCATCTGAGTCTTGCCAGATTTAGTTGTTTGCTCACACAAAATTTCTGTTTGCTGCTCGATTGCGGCTATCCACTCTTGCCATTGTGCTGGTGTGACTTCACTGGGGGCAGCAATAGTAATTAAATACTCTGCTTGTTCCAATAATTTATTCGCGGCGGGAGCTTTTAAGTCTACTTCTGCCACACGATACACTGGGATATCTGGGGGCAGTTCTTGAGCCAGTTTTTGTTGAAATCCTGCCAAATCTACAGGTTCAGTTAACTCAAAATCAACTATTTCACCGCTACTAGTAGCCCCTAAAGCTAAGGCACTGGCGACAGCAATTTTAGGACTGGGATGGAAACCGTTAGTGTAAGCCACTGGTAAACTAGCGCGCCGCACCACTCGATCCAGCAACCGCATTAAATCTAAGTGACTCAGCAAGGCCATGTCACCTTGTTTACCAAACCAAACGCGCAGGCGTTGGGCTTTGTTAATGTTAGGGACAAATTCACCGGCGAATTCTGGAATAGCAGGTGGTTCGATAACGATGTTATGGCCAAAATCCGTGCCACATACACCACAATGGGAACAACCATCAAAAGAACAGTCTGGAACAACAGCAGCTGCGAGGGCGCGTTGTAAGTCCTCAATCAGCCACTTTTTGTCAATGCCGGTATCTATATGATCCCAGGGGAGTGGGTTTTCGAGGGACTGGGGACTGGGGATTGGGGACTGGGTATTGGGAGGTAATTCTACCTTGTCTACCTTGTCTCCTCTACCCTCCTCCTCGTCTGCAAACAGATTCCATTCTCCGTTTTCTACCTGGCGGTATTTCCAATCTAGACCAGCTTCTGCGATCGCTTCTCCCCAGGCGGCAAAAGCTTTATCTAGGCTGTCATACCAAGAATCCATCCCTGCGCCTAATTCCCAAGCACGTTGCAGGACTTTACCTAAAGAGCGATCGCCTCTACCAATAAAGTCTTCCATTGCGGAAATTCGCACATCCGTAAAATTGACTTTTACCCCCCGAATACGACGGAAAGCTTGCCGTAGTAGATCTTGCTTCCGGCGAAATTCTGCTGTAGAAACTGAGTGCCATTGAAATGGTGTATGGGGTTTGGGGGTGAAGTTGGAAATTGTCAGGTTGAAGTTAAGTGGTCTTCTACCTTTACCCCGACATTCCCTTTGTAACCAACTGACTGTTTCGGCAATACCTAAAACGTCAGCATCTGTTTCGCCAGGTAAGCCGATCATAAAATATAACTTGATTTTATCCCAGCCTTGTTCCCAGGCAGTTTTGACACCTCGTAATAGTTCTTCGTTAGTTAAACCTTTATTGACGATATCACGCATTCTCTGTGTGCCAGCTTCGGGGGCAAAGGTGATGCCGCCTTGGCGTGTACCACCAAGAATATTGGCGATGTTTTCATCAAATCTATCTACACGCTGGCTAGGGAGCGACAGGGAAATATTTTCATTTCTTAATCGATTTTTAATTTCCATCCCCACAGATGGTAGGGATAAATAATCAGAACAACTCAAAGACAAGAGGGAAAACTCATTATAACCAGTGGCTCTCATGCCTTGTTCAATGGCTTCTACCACCTGTTCTGGTTCGACATCCCTAGCGGGTCGAGTCAGCATTCCTGGTTGACAGAAGCGACAACCACGGGTGCAACCACGACGGATTTCTATTGTCAAGCGGTCATGTACAGTTTGGACGTATGGTACTAGTCCAATGGAATAGGCGGGGATGGGGGTAGCGACTCGCCGCAAAATCCGTTGGGGTACATCTGGAAGGACTGGTTTGACGGAACCGTCTTTATCTGGTGCGTAAAACTGCGGTACGTACACCCCAGGGATTTGCGCCAAGTCTAGGAGTAAACTTTCCCGACTTAATCCGGCTTGTTTTCCTTCTTCTAAAACTAAGCCGATTTCTGGCAGAAGTTCTTCACCATCTCCCAAGGCGAAAAAGTCAAAAAAGTCGGCGTAGGGTTCAGGATTGGATGTTGCTGTTTGCCCTCCTGCGAAGATAAGCGGATAATCCCCCTGCAATCTTGCTTGCCATGTTAGGGGAATTCCCGCTAAGTCCAACATTTCGAGAATGTTGGTTGCTCCTAATTCATAACTGAGACTAAAACCTAAAATATCAAATTCTTTTAGCTCTCGCTTCGACTCAACCGCAAACAAGGGGGTATTTGTCGCCCTGAGTTTGTCGGCTAAGTCTGTACCTGGTAGGTAAGCGCGATCGCATAACTGTCGGGGTTGGGCATTCAAAATGTTATACAGGATGATATGCCCCAGATTAGATGCACCAACTTCGTATACCTCTGGATAAGTCAAAACCCAGCGTATAACTGCCTGATTCCAAGGCTTATGTACCGCCAGTTGTTCATTACCCAAGTAACGGGCTGGTTTTAAGATATCAGATGTGATTAATTGTTCAAATGCAATAGCCACTTTGCCAACTTTGAGCTACTCGAATTACAGCTATGTCTTCCCTCCAACATTAGCATTGATTAGCTATTTGGGTGGCTTTTGTTGTAGCAAGTTACAACTGTTTTACACTTAGTTGCTCAAAGGCGTAGCTTGTGTTACTCTAGCCAGACTGTGTGCTGGAATTTATCCCTGAGATATCTCAAAAACCTGATCAAGTTGAGTTAACTCTAAAACTATTTTGATCGCTGGGGATACGGAATCAAGCTGAAAGCCTTTGCCTAGATTCTGAGCTGACTTCAGCGCAGATACTAAAGCCATCAGTCCAGAACTGTCACAAGACTCCACTGCTGCTAGGTCTACTAATAACCCAGCAATGTCTTCTTGGGCTAGCATTGTGGACAATTCTCGCTCAAACTCCAGCGCATTAGTTGCATTGAGGCAGCTATGGGGACGAATAACTGCTACTTTTTGACTCTTTAGTAGTGCTTGCATATAGGCATCCTAATCAGAGTTATTTAACCATGAAGCTTGAATTTATTTGAACATAAACTGTTTGCTCATACATCGACCAGATGTCTTACATCTCTTTGCTGAATCTTTATTTTTTTCCTGTGTCTGTTTAAAGTTGTCATAATTTCGGAGTAAAAAGTATATATGAATACTTTTTTTCTGATGAGTTGCCAAAAAAATCAACATAGATAACCACAAAGCAAAAGACGGCAAAACAGTCATCCATAATTGTGCGGAAAAGTGATGCCCGTCTTTAGAAATACAGCAAATTGAACTGTGATATAGCCAGGTTTGAAGGGCATTTGCTGTTGATGATATTTGTGGCAACTGTTAAGTTTAATCAGGAACTATCTACTTGAATTAAGTGTGATTTAAATCACTAGTACAATAGTGTGACAATCACATTTTATACTGAGCTTCATCCTGGATAATTTAGTATCACTTTATATTGGGTTCATTACCTATGAGAACTAGATACGTAATTCGTCAGTTAGTACAGAAAGCCCTCGATATCAAGAAATTAACTCCAGAGATAGAGAATGAAATTAACTCCGAATTGACCCAACAAGGTTACATATCGGATGTAGATTACGAAGCTTTGGAATTGTTAATGACCGAAATGGATGCTGGGCGTATTCAGTTAGTGCCGAGTCTGGGATATTAAATTTCATCAGTGATAGCTTGATGATTTTCCTCCCTGAAATGTTATTGATCAAAACCATCTAGAAAACCTGCTGCTTCTACACGATATTTACTATTTATTTACCTGGTGTGGCGTAAACTGTGCTAGTGAGTCTTCACTTGTGCATTAGTAAAAAGTCGCCATGCAGCCTGCTAAACGTTTAGAAAAAATTCCTCCTTATCTATTTGCTGAGATTAACCGCAAACGGGAAGAACTTGTCGCCCAAGGAGTTGACATCATTAATATGGCAGTGGGTGATCCTGATAAGCCAACTCCTGCTCATATTCTCCAGGCCATGCACACAGCAATTGATCAAGCGAGTAATCATAATTATCCACCCTATGATGGTATGCCAGCTTTTCGGGAAGCAGCAGTGGAGTGGATGAAAAGGCGGTTTGGCGTTGAAGGATTAAACCCGAACAAAGAGGTTATATCTTCTATTGGTTCTAAGGAAGCGATACATAATACTTTCTTAGCCTTTGTGGAAACGGGAGACTATGTATTAATACCAGATCCTGGTTATCCAGTGTATCGAACTGCCACAATTTTTGCTGGGGGTGAGCCATTTACTATGCCTCTCAAGGCAGAAAATAAATTTTTACCTGACCTCAGTCTTATTCCAGAAACTGTAGCCCGAAAAGCAAAACTATTGTGGATTAATTACCCGAATAATCCCACTGGGGCTTTAGCTAGCCTAGAGTTTTTTGCCGAATTGGTGGCGTTTTGTCGGCAGCATGAGATTCTACTATGTCATGATCATGCTTATTCCGAAATGGCTTATGACGGTTACAAGCCGCCGAGTGTGTTGCAAGTACCAGGGGCTAAAGATGTGGCTATTGAATTCCACAGTCTGTCTAAGTCTTACAATATGACAGGCTGGCGGATTGGTTTTGTAGTGGGCAATGTCAACGGGATTAAAGCTTTAAGCCAAGTCAAAACCAACGTTGATTCTGGGGTGTTTAAAGCTATTCAACAGGCAGCGATCGCAGCTTACAATACTGATGAAGCTGAATTAACTAGCTTAATGTCGGTGTATCAAAATCGCCGTGACATAGTTATTCAAGGACTACAATCTTTAGGCTGGCCTATTGAACCACCAAAAGCCACTCTCTACGTTTGGGTACCAGTACCTTCAGGATATTCTTCTATTGAATTTGCCAACCTCCTCTTAGATAAATGCGGTATCTTAGTCCCTCCAGGTAACGGCTACGGTGCATCAGGGGAAGGTTACATTAGAATTGCCTTGACTATCCCTGATGAACGGTTACAAGCAGCAATAGAACGGATGCGAGATGCGGGAATTCGCTACAGTTGATGGCGAGTACACCAATTTTGGATTTTGGATTTTGGATTTTGGATTAAAAGCTTAGATTCATAGCCTATTCCAGAATCTTGAAACCATACTACTTGTCACAATTTGGCATAACACCTGACAGAACTATAGTCTCACCCCACTCACTACTAAACACTTCTAACTCAACACTCCTCACTCAGCACCGGCTAAACGCCGCGCTACCGCTAACAGCACGGGCTAAACGCCCCGCTTCCGCTAACAGCACTCCTCACTCAGCACTCCTCACTCTCTCCTGATAAGCTTGCCAAAGTTGGTGAATAAACTGATGGAGTTTGCTTTTAGCTGTTGTGTCTAGTTCTGATTTTGGTTCTTTAGCCAAAAGTTGACCTAAAAAGGTGATAACTTCTGTATCTAGGGCGGGACGAAACAATTCACCAGGCCACAACAGGTCAGCACCATCCCGCAAGTCAGTAATTATGGGTATTTCTGGGGTGTGTGTCACTAGGAGTAAGGGACGTACCCAGCATAGCTGACGGGAAACCACAACTTGAATTACTTCCGCATACAGATTTTGATCATCATGCTCTAAAGACACTATTTGTCCTGGTTGAAAATCAAAAATCATGTCCATAATTACTTAATTTAGGGCAGTAGCACGGATTAGTTGATGGTTTCTTCTAACTTTATTTTAGAAGTGAAAGGCACGAATTACCGTCAAGCTCAGTAGAATGATGGGGAGAACCCGACACCTGAAAACCCTCTTCCCTTCTATCTTCTAACTTTTCGGCGGTGAACTTTTGATCAAATATCAGGTTTTGGTAAAAATGCCCTAGAATAAGTGAATAACTGTTAAGCGATCGCCTAAACAGAACCCTGTTGTAGTAAACCAGCAAATTAGAAGAGCAAAAGTCGTGTCAGTCGAAACCATTGAGAAGCGTTCTACATCCCGCAAGCTTGCGCCTCGGTATCGCGTTTTGCTCCATAATGACGACTACAACCCTATGGAGTATGTGGTACAAGTGCTACTCACTACAGTACCCAGCCTGACTCAGCCCCAAGCTGTCAGCATTATGATGGAAGCCCACACCAATGGGCTAGCTTTAGTCATTACCTGCGCGCAAGAACACGCCGAGTTTTATTGTGAAACTCTCAAAAGTCATGGACTTAGTAGTACCATAGAACCTGAAGAATAGTTGTGAGTCATTAGTCATAATCTGAAATGATCAAGTTGTGACTTTGGACTCAATTAGATATGAAAATTAATTTGATGAACTTAGCTCAACGCCCCGCCCCCATTCGGCTGGGTTGTTTTATTTTGGTTCTATTATTGCTGTGGTTGCCTATAGCTGCACCAATTTATTTACTAGTAGATGATTCTAATAGAGTCAGCATCATCACAATGGTGGTGCTGTATGTAGAGTTTATTTTCCTATTGAGATTCTGGGGTCAAAAAGTCTATCAGCAACCACAAATATTAAAGCTGTATGGATTGAAATTCACACGACGTAATGGTGTAGAACTACTTTGTGGCTTTATCTTAGGCATAATTAATATTTTTATTTTATTTGGAGCGCAAAGTATTTTAGGTTGGCTAGTTTGGCAATCACCGAAAATATTTTTGCCAAGGTTAATTTTAGAAGGGTTACTTGTGGGTATAGGTGTAGGGTTTGCGGAAGAATTATTATTTCGTGGCTGGTTATTAGATGAGTTGCAAAGAGACTACACTCAACGTGTAGCATTGTGGATAGATGCACTCATCTTTGCAGCTTTACACTTTATCAAACCACTAGCAGCAATTATTGAAACATTGCCACAGTTTCCCGCTTTAGTCTTGTTAGGTTTAACGCAGGTATTGGGAAAGCGTTGGCGGCGGGGACTTTTGGGCTTACCTATAGGGTTACATAGTGGTTTAGTAGGTGGTTACTACATTATTAATGTGGGGGGATTAAGTCAATATTCTGGTCGAGTTCCCAACTGGGTAACTGGGGTTAATAATAATCCCTTGCAAGGATTAATGGGGGTATTTTTTATGAGTATCTTAGCAATATGGATGTGGCGGCGGAGTGTGAAAGGTTAATGATGAAGAAATACGGTGTGATTTTATTAATATTAATAGTATCTTTTTCTTGGGCATCTCCTACTTGGGCTATAGTCTGCCGCAACTATGAAGGACATGAAATTTGCATTCTCAGTATCAAACGTAGTGCAAAAAAATATTGGGAATATCAAGCATCTGTAAGTGTTGATGGAGTTAAAACACCTGTAGAAATTTACAATTGTCGAGGTAAGTTTAAATTACAAAAAGACAGGACTGTAATTCCATTTACTGAGAATAGTCCTGGTGAAATGATTTGTAGTTTTTTTAAAGGGTAAAAAATGAGGATACTGTCCTCAAATTTTCATGAAACTTTCTCCATTAAAGTACCGACTAAACAAGCTTTCTCTAAATTCACACCATTTAAATTCGCGCCTTCCAACTCAGCACAAAGCAAGTTAGCCCCGATGAAATTTGCTCCGGCTAAATTCGCCCCTCGTAAATCAGCTTCTTCTAAATTGGCTTCACTCAATAACGCCCCTTGCAAGTCAGCACGGCTTAAGTCTGCGCCTTTGAGATTTGCACCCGTCAAGTTAGCACCCCGCAAATCAGCACCGCGTAAATCAACGCCTTGCAAATTAACGTTCATCAAATTAGCACCACTTAAAAAAGCACCAGCTAGGGACACATCACTCAGTCTTGCGCCCATCAAGCTAGCACCACGCAAGTTACTACCTCGTAAGTCAGCACCAGTTAAATCTGCTTGCATGAGGTTAGCCCCCATCAGATTAGCCCGTAAGTCGGTGGCTTGGAGGTTAGCACCCATTAAATTTGCGCCTTCTAAATGTCCACCTTCAAGTTTAGAACCTGTAAAATTAGTCCCGACGAGGGTAGCACCGGCTAAATTAATGCGGCTTAAATCCAGTTGAGAGAGTTCCTCATCTTCTAAATTTACCCCTGGAAGATGTTTCAGTTGTCCTTGTTTAATGGCTTCAATATTCATCATGGGTAAATTTTAATATCTTCACTGGTCTGGTTTTGACTTTGCCATCGGGAATCGAGTAACCACATACCTGTGCTAGCTTTGGGTGTCATTAGGGGTAAGTCTAAACCCTGTTGTAAGCCCATAACTAACAAAGTGAGTGCATCTAATAATTTAGGGTCAAAGCGGTGAGATTGTTGTCTACATTCGGCTAAGGCTTGAGTAAATATTTCTTCCCGTGGCTGTTGGGAAGATTTTTGTTGATTGACTCGCCATTGAAATTCAGCAACTAAAGCCAAAATTCTGGACTCTAAAGGAATCGCATCACCTGCTAATCCGGCTGGTTCTCCTGTACCATCCCAATGTTCGGTTTGGTGTGTGATAATTTGGGCTACTGCCCTTAACCTTGGCATTTTTCGTAATACTTGCGCGCCTGGAACTAGTGGACAACTAGGTGCGGTTTCTTGCTGATTTGTAGTATGACTGCTGGTGAGGACGCTGGGTGCTGTGCGGAATGGATCTATGCGATGTAATAATGCTGCTAGTTTTAGCCTTTTGATTTGCCATGCAGGGAGATCCAGAAGTTGCGCCATTGTTTCCGCGATCGCACTCACTTCCGTGGCGGCCATAGGATTATTAATATCCCCTAATTCCATCAGCTGCGCCATCCGCAAAAATGCTTGCACTTCGTTAGATAGCAAGTTGTTATCTAAGGCTTGCTGACGCATTGCTGTAGGAATCGATAATTGTTCCTGTCCTGTCTGTAGATAATCTACAACACGGGAGACAACTGTACTTAAGTCTTCTGGGTTGATGATGGCTGGGGGAATAGCTTGTTGATGTGCCGAGAGTTTCTGTGCTAATTCTGGATTGTACTTTTGAATGTGAGCGATCGCTAATTCTGTTGTCTCACTCACCAACGTCGGCTCAAATGTCCACAACCCATAAAACTTGCGTTCTAAATCGGTAGCAGGTAATCCTCTAGCACCATAATCAGCATCTGATAACTCTTGACAAAGTACCATTGCTGTGTACTTGGGCGATAAAATAATCAAATGCCATTCCTGCGCCACTGGATCAGTTTCATCCAATGCTACCAAGTCCACATTCGACAATTGACTAGTAGGATGTTCCGCAAAGCCTGTATCTGGTGCAGCCATAATCACGATTTGGCGGCTATTTTTGGCAATGTCTGCGTATCTTTCCGCCTCCTGTAAATACCACTTACCTCGTTGAAAAGCTGTGATGACTAGGGGTGTGCTGTCATCGCTTAATATGTGGTCTTCCAGCGCATGGCACAAAGCCACCAGCGTATTTTTATAATACACCCCGAAGTGAATCGGCCTAGTAGTCGAGCGATGGGCGGTTTCTAGTAGTTGGAGAATGGAACCTTCTAGCATAGGCAGGGGGGCAGAGGGCAGGGGGCAGGGGGGCAGGGGGGCAGGGGAAGCAGGGGGGCAGGGGAAGCAGAGAAGAAAAACTAATGAGTCATTCAGCACTCATTACTCATTACTCATTACTCATTACTCATTACTCATTACTCATTACTCAGCACTCATTACTCAGCACTCACAACTCAGCACTCACTAACTGTTTCTCTTTCGTTTCTATCGGTGCAGATAGTGCTGCTTCTAAATCGGCACAACCCAACCTTTCTTCTAAGATGTTCATGACTTCTCGTCCGAAATCGTTGGGGTTTCTTTGCCAGGCTTGTAAACAAACTTCACCAAAGAATGAACCAAGGGGTTCAGGATTCCATAGTAGTTTTTTAGCAGTCCACGGCATTAAACTCATGGGATTATACCCTGGTTTGAGAACACCTTGTTTCAAGGCATATTCTTCTAGGTGAGTATGGGGTTGTAAACCAATAAAGAAAATTGCAGGTTCAACTTTATCAGCACCGAAAATCTTTTCTAGTTCTCGGTGGTATGCAATGGTTTGGCGGATGGTTTCGGGACGTTCATCAATAACGTTAAAGGAATAGTTAACAGAGACTAAATCGTTAAAACCAGCTGCTTTTAAATCACGGCAATTTTGCAGCACAGTCCGCAAGTTGTAACCCATCCGCATTTTCCGCACGAGTTCTTGAGAACCACTAGTAATACCGATTTCAAAGTAATTCATCCCTGTTTTCGCCATCAAATCGCACAACTCTGGTGTGAGGTTGTCGGCTCGGATGTATGCTGCCCAGTGAATATCTGTCATCCCAGAATCAACGATTTTCTGTAAGAGTTCTACAGCATCGTCAATAAATCGCCGCGCCGGGATAAATTGGGCATCTGTAAACCAGAAATTACGCACACCACGATTATATAGTTGGCGCATTTCTGCCACTATTTCTTCGGCGGGGTTAATTCTTACCTGTTTCCCTTCAACCACGGTGTAGACACAATAACAGCAGTTGTGGGGACAACCTCGTTTAGTCTGTACACCAATGTAAAAGTCCTGTTCTTGGAGGTAATAATTAAACTCTGGCCAAATAGTTTCTATATAGTCATAGTTACAGGCGGTTTTTTCTAAAGGCGTGGGTTGTTCGTGAATGAGTCGTTGTCTTGGTTTGGCTTCCCCGACTACATAACAACGTTCATCACGAAATTCTTTACCACTAAGAAATTTTTCCAGCAAGGTTTCCCCTTCGCCCACAGAAATAATTGTGCCTGGGGGTAAGCTTTTTCCTAGCTGTTCGTAAAATACGCTAACTGCACCACCACCAACGACAGCACGAGCTTGAGAATAATATTGTCTGGCGCGTTTTAAACCCCGTTTGATTAGTCCCTGGTTACGCCATAACTCCACATAGTAAGCAATGAAGATGCGTAAACCGCCCAAAGCACCACGCAATTTAATGAAGGGATTTGTCGCGTAGTAAAACTCAAAGGCGTTTTGTAGTGGATTCCCACCACGTCCACCGACTGGGGCGTAGATTTGAATATCCCGCCAAGAAAATACCAATAGTGTGGGCTGAAATTCATCGATACAACGATCTAACGCTAAAGCATAGTCTAGAGGTGGGACTGTTCCCAAGTCAAAAATGCGTTGTTCGATGTGGGGAAAAACCTTGTGGACGTGATCACTTAAGTAAACAACCCCTATGGGAAAGATAGGGTTACAAGGAAGGCGAACATACAAAATTCGATTTTCCATCATCTTGCCGGTTTTGGGGAAAAGTCAGAGAAACTATTAATTTCTTATGTGCTACTTGAGTAAGCATTTAACTAGCAATCATACTTGACATTTAAGCAGATTCTTGATAAATGAGTTTGCTTAGTATTGCAGAGTATGGATCAAGTTTTATGAAGAAAATTTTCATATATCTTTACCATAACATTGAGTTTCTCAGAAAGTTGCTCTCCGTTGACGTGATTTGATGAATGGAGAGGAAAATTTTGGTGTCAGCTTGAGGCACGCAGAGTATTAATCATTAACCTGTGATCCCTATCGCCATTGCCCAAAGCGGATGAAGACAGAAATTACCCACACTTAATATTCAAGAGTGCCGAAAGTAAACAGTATTGCGATGATCAAGATTAATTAATTTAGGTAAAAACTCAAAA
Organism: Nostoc sp. CENA543; assembly: GCF_002896875.1. Classification (GTDB taxonomy): domain Bacteria; phylum Cyanobacteriota; class Cyanobacteriia; order Cyanobacteriales; family Nostocaceae; genus Trichormus. Next base: position 5,284,783 of record NZ_CP023278.1, on the reverse strand, counting down.
AATTTCATTTGTAGTGTAAAATTATGTAGGTTGTAAAATTTTTATCAAAAGTTCATAACTTGAACATAACTTTAGATAGAAATAACGTAGAAAATTCCAGTTGGTAGTCGGAGTTACAGCATATAGGGATCAGCAAGTGTTAACTTTGCTGGTGTAATGTAAAATTGTGGCGTAAAGCTCCTCGGCAGTTATGGCTCAAATATTAGATCCTCTACCACCTGAGCAATTGGGGAAAGTTCTCTGCTGTTACATCAATGCCACGAGCAAAATTCAGGTAGCCCGCATCACCAACATTCCCAATTGGTATTTTGAAAGGGTGGTTTTTCCTGGACAACGCCTCGTGTTTGAAGCTCCTTTAGATGCTCACATGGAGATTCATACAGGTATGATGGCGAGTGCGATTTTATCGGATACAATACCGTGCGATCGCTTGGCCGTGATCGAACACAGCAACAGTGAATCAGATACAAACTCAACCGGTGCAGACCCTATTAGTACAAAGGCAATTGTGCAACCAAATAATACAAAATCTAGTGATACAACAAAACCTTTAACAGTTTCCGGTTAAGCATCAATTGATAAAAAAAACAAATTTAAAACTTCAAAGGTTGCTGATTGCAGCAGCCTTTTTATTTTTGGTCATTAGTCATTAGTCATTAGTCATTAGTTATTAGTTATTGGGCATTGGGGTAAAATCTACCTTGTCTCCCAGTCCCCATTCCCCATTCCCCATTCCCTATTCCCCATTCCCTATTCCCCATTTATGCACCTACCTTCTTTTCTCTGGTTGTGGAAAATAGCTGCTTGGTCGATGGGATTATCGATAGTGGCTTATTTATTTTTGGCTGTTACAGGTTTTTGGATGTGGCGGGTGCGAAATGGTGAGGATGTTCCAGATTTTTGGTTGGGTAATTGGGATACTTTGAGGGTGTGGCGATCGCTCCACTATACAATAGGTATCAGCATGGTTAGTTTAGTGCTGTTACTTTTGGCGATTGGTATAGTCGGTACTTTAGGTCACTTTGGTTCACTAGGACACTCTTCCCACCTATGGGCAGGATTAGCAGTAGTAGGATTAGTTTTCATCTCAGCTTTTAGTGCCACACAAATTAATAGCCAAAGACCTTGGGTTAGAACTTTACATATTACTGTGAATATTATTTTATTTTTCGGCTTTACCTGGGTATCACTCACAGGTTGGAGTGTAGTACAGAAATATTTACCATAATCTTAATATTTCAAAGATGCTGGGGGGCGATCGCAGTAATTTCAGTGAATCGTTTAAAATCATCTGTATTGAAGGTAAGCAAATGACTGATTTGATGAACAATCATCGCAGCTACCAGTCGTGTATCGTGAACTTGCTTTCCTCTAACTTGGTACTTAATTACCAACTGCTCCCAAGTTGTATAGATTTCAGGAGTATCGGATTTTAAAGCAAAAAGACTCTTCAAAAGCGAACTTTCATGAGCTACTTCTTCTATTGTTAACCCTAATCCATTTGCACTTGTAGGTCTTGTTGCTACTGCCCAAAACTCAATCAAGTTCTGTGACACAACATAAAGTGACTCATTGCTCCGCCGCAGCAACACGTAAGCCTTCTCAGCATCCTTGTGCATAGGATCAAGTCGATATACCAAACGCAGCAGTACATTTGAATCGACCAAATAACTCATAACTGCTGTTCTTCTCGTTCTTGGTAGATGCTCTCTCGGCTGATTGCTTCATCTGATAGTGGCAATGCTTTCGCCAGAGAAGGACTTCTGCCCAATTGATCAAGGATTAATTTCCATTCAGATTCTTGCGATGTAGCTAAATGGCGTTCAATCAGCAATTCTAAATAACGATCAACGGAGATTCCCTGCATAGTAGCTTGGGCAATCAAATGTGCTTCCATTTCTGGCTTCAAATTCACTTGAATGGTCATGCCTGCTACCTTTTAACTATCCAGCTAAATTATAAATCAACCCTGGGGGCGGACTCAAATCTCAGGGAATGGTAAAAAGTAAAAGCTAATATCAATTCTGTATGATGATGTACAGTTTTTCTCTGTTGGAAGTGTGCCTTTTACCTTTCGCTATTATATTCCCCAATCTCCAGTTCAGTTAGACTAAAATAAACAGCCCATAATTGATGATTGATTGAACTGTGACCACAAATTCAGCTAATACTTCAGCGTCGATTTTCCGTTTATCTCCCCTAATTCGGATCACACTGTTGAGTCTTTATCTTGCACTCACTTTACCTTTACCTTTTTTAGCCAAAGCTACCGCCGCACCTACTCCCCCTGCTTTGTTGTGGGTAGGAATTTGTGTTGGCTTTATTGGTTTATATGCGGTATTAACCGAAAGAGTTATCGTAGACGACCAAACCATACAAGTCACTTACCCCGCTTGGGTCTCTCGCTTCTGGCGTAAAGGTTGGTCTTTAGCTTGGTCAGAAATTCAACAGATCAAACCCCGCACTACAGGTCAAGGCGGTTTAGTTTATTATTTTCTCAGTCAAGATGGCAAAGCTTATCTACTCCCAATGCGCGTAGTCGGATTTGCCCGTTTAGTAAATATAGTTCAAGCTAAAACGGGGATAGACACCACAGATGTACGTCCTTTAGCACAACCTTGGATGTATATGATTTTATTCGGTTGTACAGTCCTATTATTGTTAATTGATGGCTGGACTATTACCACAGCCTTAGCTATTTAGATATGGGAATAGGGAATGGGGACTGGGGACTGGGAAAAGCTCTATCCTACCCTCATACCCTTACAACCCCACATCCTTACACCCCTACACCTCTAATGCACCAACTCCGGCTAGAACAAGTTAATCTGTTTGCCAAGCTGAAAACGCAGCTTCAGGGATACCCCATTTTGCGGGATATTTCTTTTACTGTGTCCCCTGGAGAACGTTTAGCTATTATTGGTGCTTCTGGTGCTGGTAAAACTTCGCTATTACGCTTAATTAACCGCTTAACTGAACCTGCTAGCGGCAAAATCTATCTTGATAATCAAGATTATCGTCACATTCCGATTATCAAACTGCGCCAGATGCTCACACTGGTATTACAAGAGCCAAGGCTTTTGGGGATGACAGTCCAGCAAGCCTTGGCTTATCCTTTAGTTTTACGAAAATTACCTAAACAAATAATTCAGGAGAGAGTGAATTATTGGGTAGAAGAACTACAAATTCCCAATGATTGGTTAGGACGCACTGAATTACAGCTTTCGGTTGGACAAAGACAGTTAGTAGCAGTTGCGCGTGCTTTAATCATTCAACCGCCGATTCTGCTGTTAGATGAGCCAACCTCTAGTCTAGATAGTGGCAAAGCTACCCATTTAATGGAAGTTTTAATTAAACTCAATCAAACTCATCAAACTACAATTTTGATGGTCAATAATCAATTAGATTTAACCCAGATATTTTGCACCCGGTTGTTAAATCTCCAGCAAGGAAGTTTGTTATCTGATCAAACAGCCTCTCATATCGACTGGGTTAATATACGCGAAAGGTTACTGCACACTGAAGCTCAAATCAGTGAAGAATGGAGCTAACACCATGAAGTGCAATTTAACAATCTACTGGTTTACATCCTCAGCATTTTGTTGATGGGAAATTGACCTATGATAGTTGTCCACTTAGTGTTGAGCGTTGATTGCTAAATCTCTCCTTTGGTAACTTTGGTTGTGTTTGGGGAAGATTAGCATTCAAAATTTCCATGTTGAATCTGTATCCCACATTCCGAATAGTTTGAATCAAACTTGGTTGACGGGGATCAAGTTCAACTTTTTTGCGTAGCGATAGCACATGAGTATCAATGGTACGGGGGTTGTCAATCGCATCAGGCCAAGCACGGCGCAACAACTCAGACCGACTCAATGGTACACCACCAGCTTGTGCTAGCACGTACAGCAAGCTAAATTCCTGGGGTGTGAGGTCAATAAACTCCCCTTGGAAGCGTACACGACGCTGTACTAGGTCAATTTGCAAAGTACCATAGTCCAGGTAAGCAGGTGCAGTTGGTGTGCGCTTACGCCGAATTAGTGCTTCTACCCTCGCTAAAAACTCCTGCATTCCAAAGGGTTTACTCAAGTAGTCATCAGCTCCCGCTTTCAAGCCAGCAACTACATCAGCCTCATTGCTACGAGCCGACAGCATTAAGATTAACGGCTGTTGCTGACGATGCAACCACCGACAAAACTCAATACCGTCTCCATCTGGCAAATCTGCATCGAGAATCACCAAAGTTGGCTGATGGCTCAAGAAAGCTTCTCTAGCTTGATAAATGCTAGCAGCTTGATGAACTCTATATTCCAATTGTTGCAAGTGCCAACCAAGCAACGACCTAAGATGGGGATTCCCCTCAACGATTTCAATACAAACCGAACCCACGGCGGCTAGACCCCTTAGCGTCTGATGAATTTCAAAGTAACAAGCCCATGCTCAAGGTTTTGTAGTCTTTGTTACTCCCTTAATAATTCCCTTTATATTTCCTCAATACAAAAATTGGCCAAATGTTTATTTTTTGCCTGTTCCAGAGATAAATTAGGATTTTTATTAAATTTTTGTTATGATTATTAAAATTTTTCCTGCCAATTATCCTGTTCGCTATTTTCCAGTCAAGAATTAATCACAATAGCCAAAGTGGCCAAAATCCAATTGACACACAAAACTGACAATCATACCGTCGGTGTTTGATGTTCCTCACCGATTTAATGGTTGCAATTACCTATACTAGCTAACTAATAGCAGCACAACCCTCACCCAAAGATGAAGATTTCTCGTAAGACAACACAAGATTTAAGTCCGGGCGATGTGATGTTTCGCAACCAGCTACCATCCTAAAAAAGTATAAAAATAGCTGATGAGACTATCTAATCGATGTTTTCTGGAATAGGATGTAACTATGTTGTAGTTGCTGGAGGCATTGCCACCAGTCAATATTAGAGCTTTTGAGAGCAGAGCCGGAAACAGACCCCCTTCACTTTTTAGTCGGAATCAATTAAAATTCTCATTCCAAAGAGATCAACATAGCAGTTATGCTCCAAGACACACAAACCATCCGCCATTACCAAAAAATTACTGACGCCTTCGTCGAGTTATGGAATCGCGGGTATCGCTCGGATGATATGCGGATGTATTTGGATGGCTATCTAGCCGCACTGCGAAATGGCAACGTTATTGAACCATTCCTGATCCATCGTTTGGAGGAAGAAGCTAGTCGTTACTTGTACGATGCGTCAAATTTTGTTATGCCACAACCACAGCCACAGCATGATTATTACTAATTCAAAAGCTATTCATAGTGGCCATAAAGCAACGCAGATAATCATAGCACATTATCTGGTAATGTCAACAACTGTATTCATGTTAACTTTGGGAATCTTGTAATTACAAAAATCACCCCTCAACCTTTGAGGGGTATTTAATTAAGGTTGGCTGGAAAATAAACGCAAAGTATCGCGGGGGTTGACGCAGAGGGGCGCGGAGTTTTAATGATGGCGTTGTATTTTGGATTAAAAAAAAGGGATGCTTTGTTGCAACCCAAATAAAGCTAATTTAAATTTTATTTCTCACTGATGCAGAATTGATTAAGAAGCTAGTGCGATTTCTACCATTTGTTGCAATTTACCTTGTTGGTAAAGTTCAATCATAATATCAGAACCGCCGATAAATTCACCGTTAATATAAACCTGGGGAATTGTCGGCCAATTAGAGTATTCTTTAATGCCTTGGCGAATTTCGTAATCGTCTAAAACGTTAACGGTTTCAAAGGGAACACCGAAACTATTGAAAATTTGCACAACGTTGTTAGAGAAGCCACATTGGGGCATTAACTTAGTTCCCTTCATGAAAACTAAGATTTTATTTTGTTTTACTAAGTTATCGATTTTTTCTTGAAGTTCTGGTGTCATGGTTTTTTCCCTAGCTTTGTTGATAGTTAATAGTTATTAATCATTAGTCATTGGTCATTAGTTTTTCTGCTTTTGGTGTTCGCTCTGATGCTGATTGGTCTTGAGACTGAATAAAAAGCAGAAATGGAATGATGAGTGTGGACTATTGACTATTTATTTAAGAAGCAGTCCCTTGCCAAGCTTCTGGAGTATATGTTTTTAATGCCAGGGCATGGATAGCTTCAGTGGACATAGCTTGGCGCAAAGCTCCATAAACTAACTGATGCTGCTGCACTAGTCCTTTACCCGCAAACTGCGATGAAACTACTGTCACCTGATAATGGTCGCCGCCACCGGTCAAGTCTTGTATTTGCACTTGAGCATCTGGCATTTCCGCTTTAATCATTGCTTCAACTTGCTGCGGAGTAATCATCGCAATTCCTGAAAAACCTACTTATATATTATTAACAGATATGGCATGGTTAACTCTGCCAAATTGCGGTTATGGCAGTTTGATTTCAACATTGGTTTTTTACTCCCCTGGCATTGGTGGGAGTCTATGGGATTGGGGATTGGGGACTGGGGATTGGGGATTGTATTTTCTTCCCCTGCCCCCCTGCTTCCTGCGCTTCCTGTGATTCCTACTTCTGGGATGAGGAAGAACTGCCGCCTTGTCTGGGGTAGGGAGTGTCAACAAAACCTAATTCAAACAGTTGTTGATAGGCTTTTTTGCCTAGATCGCGTGTGGGGTTTTGGCTTTTAATGATTTGCACTAATAAAGGTACGGCGAATTCTGGTTGATTTTGGGCGCGATGTACGAGGGCTAGTTGATAGGTGGCTTCGTCGCGTTTTTGGGCTGTGAGTAGGGCTTTTTGACGTTGGGAGTCAGAGACACGCAGGTCTATACCAGAAAAGCTAGAGTTTAACTCTTGATAAAAATTGGATAGCTGATTGTAGACTTGACGGGCTTCTTGGAGTTTTTTGGCGGCGAGGGTGTAGTTTTGGGCAGCTACAGCTTGCTCTGCCTCTTTCATTAAGCGATCGCCACCTTCTATGCTCAACAGGCTATTATTTTGGGCTGTAGGACGTAAATTGTTGGGGCTATTAGGATCAATAGGCTTTGGTTGATTTTGAGCTTGAGCAGGTGCAACCAGGGCTAGGGTTGCTAACACCGCTAGAGTAGTCAGACGAATTAAGGAAGCAGGAGCAGCAACTTTCATGGGGTCAATTTGTGCAACAACTATTAAGAAATCGAACAAGGTAGGCAAACTTCGGGTATCTTAACTCTGTTTTCGTTTTTAACAAAACGCAGCTAAGTACGTAGTTTCTTTGATTTAGACTGAAAATCGGTTTCACAGAGTTCCCATTGCCCTTGCATCAACCACAATCGCCCCTATGAACAATCGCAATCTATCTTCTGATTCCACAAATAACGGTGAACCAGCCAGCAGTATGGGATTAGTTCTGCAACGGGGAGGTGAAGAATTAATCTTGGCGAAAGCTTTAGACCGCTTCACCGTCCGTTTTGTCACCGACTTTCCTGTGCAACAATTATCTCAGGTTAGTTGGGCTATTTGGCAGCATAGTATTATTCAAGCCAAATTAGAACTATTTCAAACTACGCCAGAACAGATAGAAACTGCGATCGCCCAAGCACGTCATGACGATAATGTAGTTTTTGCTAGTCATGTCTACACCGTCCAAAATAATCCTGAAACTTATGTTTATTTGGCTGACCAAATGACGATTCAGTTTGCTGATGGGGTAGATAGCGTTAAAATCAATCTCATCGCTGCCCAATTTCAGCTAGTTCTAGATAAACCTATACCTGGACTACCCAATGCTTTTGTATTTTTGGTGAGCAAACAAGCTACGGAAAATCCCCTCAAAATTGCTAACCAATTGCAAAAAATACCGGAGGTATTAGCGGCTGAAGCTAATGTGTTAATTGAAAGTGAACCAAATTATAAGCCCAGCGACACATTGTATAGTCAGCAGTGGTATCTCAACCATAATGGCGGCAGTGACTTATCCCTTGGTTCTCATATTGCGGTAGAACAGGCTTGGGATGTTACCCGTGGGGTGCGGTCTGTGGTTGTGGCAGTAGTTGATGATTCTTTTGATTTGAATCACCCAGACTTTCAAGGTAGTGGTAAGGTGGTTGCACCCAGGGATTTAAGGGACAATGACTTTTTACCTTTACCGGATGGCAAGGGTAGTAGTCATGGTACAGCTTGTGCTGGGTTAGTGGTAGCGGAAGAAAACGGTACGGGAATTGTGGGAGTCGCCCCTGGTTGTGCTTTCATGCCGATTCGTACCACTGGATTTTTAGATGATGAATCCATTGAACAGATATTTAACTGGGCAATAGAAAAGGGTGCTAGTGTAATTTCTTGTAGTTGGGGAGCTTCGGCGGTTTATTTTCCTTTATCTTTGCGCCAAAAAGCGGCTATTACTAGGGCTGTGACACAGGGACGCAATGGTAAAGGTTGCGTTGTTTTGTTTGCGGCTGGTAATGCTAACCGTCCTGTGAGTGGAACTGTATATGAACAGGGTTGGCCTAATAATGTTTTGCAAGGTCTGACAGATTGGCTCGGTGGTTTTGCCGTCCATCCTGATGTGATTACGGTTTCCGCATCGACTAGCATGGGGAAGAAGGCTGCTTACAGTAATTGGGGGACGAATATTTCTGTGTGCGCTCCCAGTAACAATGCACCGCCGGGAATGTCATTTCCAGGGAAGGGTTTTTTATACACACAGCCCACAATTAAGACTTCTATCATGGGTAGGGGAATGTTGACCACTGACCAGATAGGGGCAGCAGGTTACGATGTAGGCAATTTTACTAGTAATTTCGGTGGAACCTCTAGTGCGACACCTGTAGTGGCTGGGGTGGCGGCTTTGGTGTTATCAGCTAATCCTAATTTGACAGCGCAGCAAGTAAAACGCATTTTAGAAACGACGGCAGATAAAATTGTAGACAATGAAGCTGACCCGCAATTGGGACTGTATGGCGGGACTTATGATACCAATGGCCATTCTCAATGGTTTGGTTATGGGAAGGTGAATGCAGCTAAGGCGGTGCAAGCTGCTTTACAAATGCGGGCTGATAATATCAATCCAAGCCAGCAAATTCAGGGGAGTAATTCTAATCCAGTCGAAATTCCTGACGGTAATCTTCAAGGGGTGAAGAGTGCGATCGCGATTTCTGAAGCGAGTACGATCAAAGATATTCAAGTTACTGTCAATCTCACCCATACTTTTTTAGGTGATTTAGAAATTTACTTAATTGCACCTAATAATCAGCAAGTGCTATTACAGAACCGGACTTTAGGATGTCGCACTGAGCTAAAAACAACTTATACACTGCGATCGCAGCCTTTACTCAAACAGTTAATCTCTCAGTCTACTAAAGGTAGTTGGCAGTTATGGCTTGTAGATTATGCACCTCAAGATGTTGGTAAACTCATGAGTTGGGAGTTGAGGTTGGGGATTTAGTTATTAGTCAATAGTCAATAGTTATTGGTCACGGGTATGTAAGTAATTTAATTCGAGTTCATTTTCTGTGTCTCTGGTTCTTTGGTAAACTATGGGGCAAAGTTTTGTGTTCGCGCTCATACAATCCATGTGTGGTGTTTTGGCACACACTATGAGTAATCCACCTAAAATAAATAACAACCCACAAATTGCGGCTGTTTGTAGCCACGAAATTTCTAAGATTCCGTGAACTACTACTTCTCTGAGGACGGAAACAATCGCTACTTCTACGGCTACTCCTACAGCAATGCTGTGTTCTTGGAGATAAACCATTAATAGGCGAAATAACTCTACTAAAATTAAGACAAAGAGGATTTTCGCTGTAATATTTTTATAGTTTAGGGGTTGGGCGATCGCAATAAATATTCCCCATAATTCTATAACCATAAAACTAAACAAAGCTAAACATAAAACTATAACCAATAAGTCCTGGAATGCTTCCATATGACGCACGATTGCGTGACGGTCTAACCAGCGATCGCAAAATAAAAATCTGCTCTTGATGCGCTTTTTCATGTAAATTTCCGGTTTTCAATGGTGAATTAATTTGAATTCGACGACCTCTCCCCAAACCTCTCTCTCTTGAAAAGTTCTGATGCCTGCGGCAAGCCGCTTACGCGTCTACGGAGGAAACCTCCGCTCAGACTTTTCGCTCCGACGCGGAGAGGGGCTTAAATATGTTGAAAATTTAACAAAAAATGAGGATGTTGAAGCCTCTTTCCTTGCAGGGGAGAGGTACTCTGACGAGAAGCCGCTTCGCGTCTTTGGAGAGGGGTTTTTAAAATTAGTCGAACTCACATTTACTTAATAGCAGTAATGCTAATTTATGCCATATTCCCATTGTTACCGAATATCAACTGCTTTTGCATCAGCACAAATGATAATTTAAGAGTTATTGTTTGCTAACTATTACTTTTCATTTTTTTTACAAATAAACATCATTATTCCGTATAAATAAATGTTCATTTATCACTATTTATTGTTGAGACTTTTGTGCTTGTTGCAACAATACTTCAGCATTTTTTGACCACTGTATATTACCCTGTGAATTATATAAGTTTTTGGCATGGGTAAGCACTTTTACCGCTTCACCATATTGATTTAACTGCATAAATGCTAAACCTGCACCATAATAAGCATTGGGATAATTAGGGTTAGCTTCTGCTGATTTTCTAAAGGAGTCTAAAGCTTCTTGTAATTTACCTTGATTAAACCAAATTACGCCAAGATTATAATGCACGTCGGGATATCGAGGATTAATTTTAATGGCTTGTTCAAAGGCAGCTTGAGCTTGACTAATTTTACCTTGTTGCAGATAACATAAACCGACATGATAGTGAGGTTCTGGCGCATTTTTACTATAAATCATCGCTTTTTGAAAAGATGCGATCGCTCCTTCCCAATCTTGCTGCTGTTGTTTGACTAATCCTAAGTTATAGTGGGCAAATCCTAGTTGTGGATCTATTTCTAAAGCGCGTTGTAAATATTCGGTTGCTTGTGGTAAATTATTTCCTTCTAACAATGCTCCTCCTAAATTCGCAAAGGCAAGAGAAAAGTTAGGATCAGCTTGAGTTGCACGATAAAAGGCGTTAGCTGCTGGCTGTAATTGTCCGGTTTGTCGCAATGCTAACCCCAAATTGTAATGGGCTGCGGCTAAATTGGGATCTAATTGTGATGCGCTTTGAAAAGCTGCGATCGCATCTTGCACCCTTCCCGCCTGAATTGCTTGTAAGCCTTGATTTAATAAGGCTGTGGCTGTGGGTAGGCTAGTCTGTGCAAAGAGTTTAGGGGTGTGGGGGTTTTCTTGTAAGCTGAAATTGTGAGTATCTAAGTTAAAAGCTTGGGTAGTGGGGGATTTTGCTGAGACTGGCACAATTATTCCCCAGGATACTGTTAACCCCAGTATTGCAATTAGCGGATAGTTATAGATAGATAATTTCATTGATGTATTGTCTCTAGCTAATTTTCGTCACTGTTATTCATAAAAAGTTTTTTAAACAATTAGGTTTTAACAAAACTTTTAGCTTTGGTATTAAAGTTAGTTTTGCTTAACCTTTCTTAAGGTAAATCTTACGACAGGCTACAATTTTTTTTGCCTTTAGTTAAACAAGAGATAATTACAAGTTAAAGGGGGGATAATTCTCCAGCAAGAGAACAATTATTCATCCCTGAAAACAACAGGGCTATGCGGTAAGAGAGAGTTACTGCAAGGGAGGTTTTATGAGCGAAAAAGTTATATCAGGTTCGCGGAACGTTGCTATTGTCGGCCCTTATTTGAGTGGAAAAACCACATTATTAGAAAGTTTGTTATTTGTGACCGGTGCGATTTCTCGCAAAGGTAGCGTTAAGGATGGTAACACAATCGGTGATAGTGCGGGAGAAGCACGCGATCGCCGGATGAGTGTCGAAGTGAGTGCAGCTAGCACAGAGTATAACAACACACGTTTTACTTTTATTGACTGTCCTGGTAGTGTAGAATTTGCCCAAGAAACTTATAACGCTTTAATTGGTGTTGATGCAGCAATTGTAGTCTGCGAACCTATCCGCGATCGAGTTTTAACCCTAGCTCCTCTATTTAAATTCCTAGACGACTGGGAAATTCCCCATCTAGTCTTTGTGAATAAAATGGATCGAGCTAATATTCATGTTTTAGAAACATTACACGCCCTCAAAGCTGTTTCTAGTCGTCCATTAGTAGCGCATCAATACCCCATCATGCAAGGGGAAGAATTGACTGGTTTTATTGATATGGTGAGCGAACAAGCCTATCAATATCATCCAGGCGCGCCAGCTGATCCTATTCCTTTTCCTGAACATTTAAAAGCAGAAGAACATACAGCTAGAGCCGAAATGTTAGAAGCTTTAGCCAACTTTGATGATCATTTACTTGAAGAACTTTTAGAAGACATCGAACCTCCCCAAGAAGAAATTCTCTCAGATTTAAAAATGGAATTAGGGGCTGATTTAGTAGTTCCTGTATTCTTTGGTGTAGCCGAACAAGATTATGGTGTCAGACCTTTATTAGAAGCACTACTACGGGAAGCACCAGAACCAGAATCAACTGCACAACGTCGCCTCAAAGATAGTAAAGCCAGCAATACACCCCTAGCCCAAGTCCTCAAAACCTATTACACTCCCCAAGGTGGTAAACTCTCTCTCGTGCGGGTTTGGCAAGGCAAATTAACCGATGGTATTGTTCTCAATGGTGTGCGCGCTGGTGGAATCTATCGCCTCATGGGACAACAACAACACTCAGTCAACGAAGTTGGCGCAGGTGAAATTGTTGCCTTAAGTAGATTAGAAGGAATTAAAACTGGGGATATTCTTTCCACAGGACAAGCGATCGCACTATCAAAGGTTGAACAGTTAGAACCAGTGTATGCACTAGCCATCACCCCAGAAAAGCGCAACGATGAAGTTAAACTCAGTGCGGCCATTACTAAGTTACTAGAAGAAGACCCCTCTTTAGCTTGGGAACAACACGGAGATACCCATGAGGTGATTCTCTGGGGACAAGGTGAAATACATTTGCAAGTCGCCTTAGATAGACTACGCCGCAAATATAACTTACCGATGTCTACCCACTTACCCCAAGTACCCTATAAAGAAACCATCCGCAAAACCGTAAATTCAGTACATGGACGCTACAAACACCAAAGCGGCGGTCATGGTCAATTTGGCGATGTTTTTCTAGATATTAAACCCTTACCACGGGGTGAAGGCTTTAACTTTAAAGAAACTATCGTTGGTGGTGTAGTTCCTAGACAATACATTCCTGGCGTAGAAATGGGAGTCAGAGAATTTCTGTCTCACGGGCCTTTGGGTTTCCCTGTAGTCGATGTGGCGGTAACACTGACTAATGGTTCATATCATAACGTTGATAGTTCCGAACAAGCCTTTAAGCAAGCGGCGCGGTTAGCAATGCAAACAGGTATACCTCAAGCACAACCTACGCTTTTAGAACCAATTTTGCGGATACAAGTCACCACACCCAGCGAATTTACCTCTAAAGTGCTGCAACTGTTGAGTGGACGCAGAGGTCAAATTTTAGGCTATGAAGGTAGAGACGATTGGCAAGGTTGGGATAATATCTCTGCTTACTTACCCCAAGCCGAGATGCAAGACTTTATTGTAGAGCTGCGATCGCTCACTTTGGGCGTTGGTTATTTCCACTGGGAATATGATCATCTTCAAGAAGTCCCAGAAAAACTTGCTGAACGTGTTCTTGCTAGCAACGGTAACGGTGCAAACGGTAACAGCAAATAGTTTCGATTTACTCAATGTCTCCTCTATTTTGAATCATGGAGTGGCAGTAATTGTCACTCCATTTTCTTGTTGACAACACTAAAACACTAAACTGAATAATATACACAATACTTTGTAAAATGGCGATCGCTCATGGCAGTAGGAGTTTATTAAAACTATTAGAAATAATATGACCTAACAATATTTACAATTTCAATAATTTTCTAATTACCTCTAACCGGAAAGTAAATTAAGAAAAATGAAATTATACCTAAAGCTGTTCCAACAGCACTAATAGCTTGTGTAATCGAACTATTATTACCTAGCATAAAGGTAGCGGCTAGTGTCAATAATACAAATAAGGCTGTGCCAACTATTGACAATAATAAAGGAGTAGTACGAATTAATATATCTTTACAACTGGTCTGAAATATAGGTGTTTCAACTATATTTAGGTATCTATATTGCTTTCCTTCCTCTAAGTCATGAAATAGTATTTGCCAAGGCTTATCATAATTTGGGGTTATTAACAATTCAAAACTGTAAATCTTATCAAAGTTTTCTAATAAACAACAAGCTAGTATATCACCAATATAGCTTTTGCTTACTGAAGTAACATCAATAATTACATTTTCTGATTTTTTACTTTTTAAATAAGAAATATACTTGCGTAATTCCAGGTATTTTACTCTTTCAATATCCCATTTTATATTATCCGTTAAAATGGGCATATATTTTGCTTCTATTTTTGCTATTTCGCTCGTATTATAATAGGCATCTAAATTGACAACAGTATCTTTTAAATTACCTGTATAGTATTTGTATTTTCCTGTGGTCAGATTTTTAATTAAATCAAAAACATTTGCACGTAGTATATTAAGTTGAACTTGGTTGACCCTGGAGTCTTCAATCTGAACAAATATAATACGATTTGTCCCACTTAATATGCAGTGTGCAATTGGATTTAAATATTGATCTGGCCGGTCAGTCGTTACAAAAATGTATAATTCTTTCAATCTTCACCTCTAAATATAACTATGCGACTCTTGCCTGAAACTTTAGCTTTTCTAAGACAAATTAATGCCTCTAAAGAGTTTCTACCTACCCCAAATGAGATAGTTTTTCCCGTTATTTGTAAAAACAAATTTGCATAACTGTCTAAATATTCTTTAATATTTTTTTCTGCTGAAACGACAAAACATATATCGTCACCAGCTACATAAACTACAAAACCATTCAGCTGAGTTTCTACAAGCTCTGCTATATTGTTAATAGCATTTTCTACATGAGAGGAAAACTGGCTAGCAGCTTCAAGACTTTCTTCTAGTAAATAAAATTCAATCGCATTGCCTATATTATCTCCATCACCCAGACAAACAAGTATATTATCGTACAACATTTAGAAATATTCAGATTCATTTAAAGAAAATTTTGCTTTATTCATAATAAGATAGACTCTATGCTTATTGTTGCAATCACAGAATAATACTTAACTATTAAATCTAATTTGTTAATCAGATTATTTAGGAAGTGGGTAAAAACACAAATTGATTGAAGCGCAAATCATTGCGCCTCTAAAAATTATCTGTGTGTCCACAAAGAAGTTTCTAACTAAAATAAATCAAAGTTCTTGTTGCAGATATTGCTGATATCCTAGCTGTTCTAGTTTAGCTTGCTTATCCATCACCATATCACATAGACTTTGACGATAATTCTGCACCTTTTCTAATAACTCCGGTTGATGAGTCGCCAGAATTTGCACCGCTAAAAGTCCAGCATTTTTTGCATTACCTATAGCAACCGTCGCCACGGGAATCCCGGCTGGCATTTGGACGATAGAATACAAAGAGTCCACACCTTGTAAATTACGAGTAGCAACAGGAACACCAATTACAGGCAAAGGTGTTAAAGCAGCTACCATACCAGGAAGATGAGCCGCACCACCAGCCCCAGCAATAATGACTTTAATTCCGCGTTGATGGGCAGATTTAGCGTACTCTACCATCCTTTCTGGGGTACGATGGGCAGAGACGATCGCCACTTCACTTTCTACACCAAATTGATCACAAACAGCGATCGCATCTTTCATCGTAGGCAAATCTGAATCACTGCCCATAATAATGCCGACAACAACAGACATAATAATTAAAAATTCAAACTTCAAAATTTAGCCACACCAGAAGGTGAAGTCCAAATATCATCTCATAATTTAGTCATTAGTCATTAGTCAATAGTCAACAGTCAAAAGTCAACAGTCAACAGTTTTTCCCCCTGCCCCCTGCCCCCTTGCCTGATTCCCTATGCCCCATTCCCAACCTATAGACATTATCAACGCTAGAATTCCTGGCTATCAGGGTTTACAAATTCTTTTAGTCAACTCTCAGGGCATAATTGAGCAAATTCTGCCAATGGGAACAGTATTTAAGCGAGTTCCGCCACCAGATTTGCAAATATTAGACGTAGCTGGCGATTGGATTTCTTTAGGAGGGGTTGATTTACAAATTAACGGGGCTTTAGGTTTGGCTTTTCCTGATTTAGCTGCTGAAAACTCCCATTTAATGGCGAAAATTTCCCAATATCTCTGGAATGTGGGAGTTGATGCTTATTTACCGACACTAGTAACTACTTCTGTAGAGAATATACAGCGATCGCTGGCTGTAATTGCAGATTTACTTTCTACTCCCCAAACTACAGCGCAAGTTCTCGGTGTCCACTTAGAAGGGCCGTTTTTAAACTATCACAAGCGTGGCGCACACCCAGCCGAGTATTTATTGCCGCTCACCATCGCTGAAGTCAAGCGGGTATTGGGTGATTATGCCCATGTTGTGAAAGTGATCACCTTAGCACCAGAGTTAGATACCACAGGGGAAGTCATCCCCTATTTGCGTTCTTTAGGTATCACCGTCAGTCTAGGACATTCCCAAGCCACGGAAGCCCAGGCAAAACAAGCCTTTGAACTAGGCGCAACGATGGTAACTCACGCTTTCAACGCTATGCCACCCCTCCACCACCGCGAACCAGGGTTATTAGGTGCAGCAATGACTCACCCTGGTGTTATGTGTGGCTTTATTGCTGATGGGCAACATATTAAACCCACAATGTTAAAAATTCTCCTCCTTGCTTGCCCAGGCTTATTTTTAGTTAGTGATGCCCTGTCACCTCTGGGATTACCTGATGGTGTGTATCCCTGGGATAGTCGGGAGATAGAGGTAAAAAACGGCACTGCACGACTACCTGACGGCACATTATCGGGGACAACTCTCCCTTTATTAGTGGGAGTACAAAACTTAGTCAAATGGGGAATTTGTGACATAGAAACAGCGATCGCCCTCGCCACCGATGCACCCCGAAAGGCGATCGGTTTACCTGGAATTTCCCCTAAGCAAGCCGCTAACTGCTTACGCTGGCATCACAATAAGACCACTCAAGAACTTCAGGTTATGCGAATATTGCATTAATTTTTACATTTCTTTAGCAATAGCTTTTCACTTTAAATCTTAATTAGCGTTAGAATAAACGATACTTTCCCAGCAATTTATACCAATTCATAAAAAAGTTTGATTAAGATGCAAACGCCAAAAGTTTTGCAGAGTATCACTTTTTGAATTTTCAATTTTGCAGGCACAAGCCTTCTCATAAGGGTATTGTGAATTGGTGTGACATCAGGGTTATCAATCAACTTCTTTAGTAGAAAAAGTTAAGTAAAAATGGCACTCTACTTTTTGATTTTGTTGTGTGCTGGTTTAATGTCTGCCTGTTTTTTGTTAAAAAACAATCACAGAGAAATTGCATATTTAGTAGGTATATTTGCGATCCTCAGCTTAATTGCCATCTTAATCTTAGCTCCCTGGCAATTCCTACTTTTACTATTGATTCCTGTAGTTATCAGTACAAGTTACGAATACTACATGAACAATCGTGTTTCTATAGAGACAGAAGCAGCACAAACACCCATATTGCTGAACGAACCAGAAGATAAATTAATTTATCGTGGTGCTATATATCACGCTGACAACCATCATAAATCTGATGAAGTCAAAACATCTCCAATTACTCATAAACTACACTACAGGGGGGGTATTTACTCAGTTTGCGCTGATGGCAATGATCCTAACGCCACACTAGATACACCATCAACAGACTGTAAATTAAGCTTTCGGGGAAATACATATTCCATCAAATTACAAACAGAACAATTGAAGGAAAAAGCCCCCCAGTAGCTTATGAATGAGGCGCACCCAATAAGACAATCGAACAACTCAATTCATTAATAACTTGGGTTGTGACCTCGCTAACGGCAAATCCACCTGTAGTTCGATAACGAACAGCACGCAAAATTGCTAAATCAAAAGCTGCGGCTTCTTGGATGATCACTCTAGCAACATTATCATCTCTAACTATCTTAATCTCGGTTCGCGCTTGCACTTGACTATTAGCCACAATCTCAGACAACTGAGTCGCAAATTGTTCTAGTAGCGGTTCTGGGGTACTCAGCCCGCATACGTGCAGTAACACTACCTCACCTTGATTACTGTCAGCCATAATTTGAGCCAGCCTCAAAGCACCTACGGTTTGGGGCATTAAATCACCAACAGGGACTAAAATTTTGCGGATAGTACGAGGATTATTTAACAAGCGTGTTACCGCTACTGGACAATGAGAAGACCAGAAAACACTATCAATGACGTTACCAAATAATCTGGCACGTAAACCCGTAGTTCTAGACCAACCCATCACCACTAAGCTAGCATTTTGTTCTCGACTCGCGCGGCTGATTCCTAAAGCCACATCATCATCAATGCGAATAGCAGGTTGTACTTCCACGCTAAATTCTTGACCGATATCTTTAGCTAATCTCAGTCTTTGTTGACTTTGTTCTAGTGCTATTCCTAATTGGGGATCATCCATATGCACATGAGATTTAGCAATAGCTAATGGCACAATCCGCCCAGTTTCGTGATGAGCTAAAATTGCCGCCATTTCTATGAGATATCGCTGGGTTTGGGGATTATATATTGGTACTAAAACTGTAAAAGGATAATGATTTTCTTCTAATAGTTGTTCCTCAGAATTTCCCCACCAAATTGCTAAACTATCTGTATCTAATTCTGCTTGTGGAAGCTGTAATAAAGTTGCAGATTTAGCAGTAATAATCGGCCCAATAATTGATGTGACTAGCATCAAGACAATAACACTATTTAAAACACCTTCATCCACTAACCTTTGCCCTGCCGCATTTATACTTTGGTAGGCTACTAATGTAGCTGCTAATGTAGCTGCTACCTGTGGTAATGATAAAGACCACATGGTAATCAGTTCTGCATTGTTATAACGGTAAATGAATTTGGCGAACAATGCAGCTAAAAATTTACTCCCAATTAACGCTACGACAATAAACAAAGTTAACCAAAAAGAAGAAAGAGTTTTGATAAAAGCTGGGATGTTAATCAACAATCCCATATCCACAAAAAAGCAAGGAATAAATAAGGCACTACCAATAAATTCGACCTTTTCTTTAACAGGGCTACGTCCCAAAACATCATTAACAGCTAAACCTGCGAGAAACGCGCCTACAATCTTCTCTACGCCAATGACTTGCGCGCCTACAGAAGCTAAAAATAATGCTAGTAAAATGAACAAAAACTGGTTACTTTGCTCGTCTCCAGAACGCCGAAAGAATTCCTTACCCAACCAATCAAAACCAAACAGTACCGTAATCGAGTAAATCGCCAACCCACCTAATAAAGTTAAGAGACTGAAAGTTGTAAAATCACCACTGTGAATCCCTACACAAATAGCTAGAACGAGTAAAGCACCCGTATCAGTAAAAATTGTGGCACCAATTGTTACTGTGACAGCTTCATTCATTACCACTCCTAGACGGCTCACAATGGGATATGCCAAAAGAGTGTGAGAAGCCAGTAAAGAACCTATTAAAACAGAGCTATTCCAGCTAAAATTAAAGATACGTCCAACTAAAATTCCGGCGAGCATTGGCACTATAAAAGTCAGGAAGCCAAAGCCCATCGAGCGATTTTTTGTCCTCCGAAACTGCTCAATATCAACTTCTAAGCCAGCGACAAACATTAAATAAACTTTGCCGATATCTGAGAGTAATTTCACGGTTTCAGAATTGGAATTTAAAAGCTTTAAACCATTTTGGCCTAAGATTACACCTGCTAGAAGTAGTCCGACTAGTCCAGGTAACTTTAACCGTTCAAATATCGGCGGAACAGTAAAAATAACCGTTAGGAGAATTGTAAAAGCAATAATAGGAGTATCAACTATTAAATTAGAACCCATATATGATGATTGTTGTTTAAAGGTTAAAATATAACTAATAAAACATTATTGGCGAGACTTGATAAATTGGCTATCTATGGAAAATTGAATCGGATAAACTGTAATTTTTGGATATCAACTCCTACGTGGTGTTTCAGTCGTAGGCTATTATGGCACTTTTATGATAATTTGATTCAAATATAAACAAATCTAGCTTTATTCCCAGAAATTTAGTATTAATGAGATTTTACAGGGGCGATCGCCATTAAAAATTTCTCACCTGTAAACCTAGAGAAAATACAGTCTCAATCATGATGTATCAACGCAATTCATTGTGCCTAAACACAATATTTACCTGCCATAACCTCACAACACTGTATTGACCCACACAATTTACCAAACAGCTGATCAGTAATCGTAGCTTTATTTCCGCCCCACCGTAATGTTGCACTAGACATAATTCCAGAAAAATCTGGAAGAGTGTTCTGAATGTTGGCTATCAATGATAATTTTAAGAATCGGGAAGCCTTAAAAATCGAAGTTTATGAACGCAGCCGACGATAAAACTATTGTTCGTGAGTATTTCAACTCCACAGGGTTTGACAGATGGAGACGGATCTATGGCGATGGTGAAGTTAACAAAGTCCAGCTAGATATCCGCAATGGCCACCAAAAAACCGTGGATACCGTCATCGGCTGGCTCAAAGATGATGGTAATTTAGCAGACTTGTCAATATGTGATGCTGGTTGTGGTGTGGGCAGTCTCAGCATTCCCCTAGCTACGGCAGGTGCGAAGGTTTACGCCAGCGATATTTCCGAAAAAATGGTAGAGGAAGGCAAACAAAGAGCCGTAGCCGCCTTGGGAACTGCTGAAAATCCCACCTTTG
Source organism: Nostoc sp. CENA543 (assembly GCF_002896875.1). Taxonomy (GTDB): domain Bacteria; phylum Cyanobacteriota; class Cyanobacteriia; order Cyanobacteriales; family Nostocaceae; genus Trichormus. The sequence goes on along the minus strand of NZ_CP023278.1, from coordinate 5,263,941 downwards.
CCGTTCAGGATCTAGAATCTTTGACAGGTAGTTATCACACCGTCATCTGTTTAGATGTCCTGATTCATTACCCCCAAGATAAAGCCGATGAGATGATTTCTCACCTTTGTTCTTTGTCTGAGTCCAGAATTATTCTCAGTTTTGCACCGAAGACTTGCTTTTTGGTATTACTCAAAAAAATCGGCAGTTTATTTCCAGGGCCTAGTAAAACCACTCGTGCCTATCAACACCGTGAAGCCGATATCATCAAAATTCTAGAAAGCAACGGCTTTACTATTCAAAGAAAAGCATTTACCAAAACTAGTTTTTACTTCTCCCGCATCTTAGAAGCTACTAAGAGTGGAGATTAGGGATTGGGGACTGGGGACTGGGATAAAGGAGGCAGGGGGGCAGGGTGCAGGGGGAAATGGGGAAATTCTTCTCCCCCCTGCACCCTGCACCCTGCTCCAATTCCTCTTCTATGCCCCATTCCCTATTCCCAATTCCCATGAATATGGAATCAAAACTTATAAGTTAATACCTGAATTGCTGTACTATCAGACAAATCTCCAGATTTAATACTGATAGTGTCACTACTACTACGACGCACAGGTGTACCCTGCATCAAGGTCAAAAAGTCGTCTACTGGTGTGATATTACAGGTTTGAGGATCAGCAGCTTGTGTGCGGTAGTGGGTAGGAATGACCAACTTGGGATTTAAGACTGCGATCGCCTGTTTTGCTTCTTCGGCAGTATAAGCCTTATCGCTACCACCCACGGGAATTAACAATACATCCGGCCGTCCCATAAGAATTTTTTGTTCAATGGAAATCGGTGCGGCTGCTCCCCCTAAATGTAAAATGTTAACTCCGCCTTGCATCCACTTCCAAACTGTATTCACACCAAATTGCTTACCACCTTTGCGATCGTGGTCAGTTGCAATTCCTTGTAACTTCATGCCCTGGAATTCATACGCGCCTGGTGTAAACACTAACTTGGGATTTCCAGGTAAACCATCAACTGCACCCTCATCTAGCAACTGACTGCTGATTAGCACCAAATCTGCTGTCACCCTTGGGGGACGGTATTTAGCAGTACAGCCGACGGTGCGGAAGGGGTTAACGAGGATTCTTTTCCCCCCACCTGTAAATAAAAAGCAGGTGTGACCTAACCACTGTACGGAAACCCCGCTAGATTGGGCGTTAGCTTCAACATGGGAAACTAAAGTAGAAAATATAGCTGTGGATAATCCTGCCCCAGCATAGCCAATAAAATTTCGTCGTTTCATTAATGATTCTCTTGTAACTGTTGCAGAAAATTTCTGAGTAATTGTTTGCCTGAAGATGTCAGAACACTCTCTGGATGAAATTGGACACCTTGAATGTGAGGATAGTTCCGGTGTCTCACTCCCATGATTGTGCCATCTTCTACCCAGGCGGTGATTTCTAAAACTTCTGGACAAGTTTCCCGTTCAATCACCAGACTATGATATCTGGTGGCAGTCATAGGATTTTCTAGCCCGTGGAAAACACCTACCCCAGTATGAGTTACCTGAGAAGTTTTACCGTGCATTAATTCTGGAGCAGAGATAATATTACCACCAAAGACTTGACCAATACTTTGATGTCCTAAGCAAACACCCAGGATAGGTAAATTAGAGCCTAACTCTTTAATTAAATCTAAGGATATTCCCGCATCTTCTGGACGACCAGGCCCAGGAGAAATCACGATCGCATCAGGTTTGAACTGCTGAATTTCGTCTAAAGATATCTTGTCGTTACGGAAAACCTGAATATCCGATGCCACGGGAAATTCAGCCGCCAGTTCTCCGAGATACTGTACTAAATTGTAAGTGAAACTGTCGTAATTATCGATGACTATAATCACAGTGTGTAATAGCTCCTGGCTTCTACTCTCACCATGTTAATTGTCACCAGATTTGCGCCATTGTAAACCCATCATCAGCAAAAAATTGCTGTAAGCGTCAGCACTCACCACTCACAACTCATTACTCATTACTTATTACTCAGCACCGGCTAAACGCCGCGCTACCGCTAACAGCACTCACTACTCAGCACTCTAAAACACCGAAATTATCAAAGTGAACAACGGCGGTAGCAGCAATACACCTGCGACAAATACAGCCACTAAAGCCGACACTAACACCGCACCAGCCGCGCAATCCTTCGCGATTTTTGCTAATTCATGGTAGGTCTGCTTTACAGTTAAATCTACTAAAGACTCAATCGCCGTGTTTAACAACTCTAGTGCCAAGACTAAACCACTAGTAATGCCGATAATGGCAATTTCCACGGCAGATAAATGTAAAAATACACTTAAAGCGATCGCCAAAGTACAAGCCGCTATATGAATACGGAAATTGCGTTGAGTCTGAAAACTGTAACTAATTCCAGCCCAGGCATACTTAAAACTCACTAGTAAACTAGAAGCCACTTGCCAAGAAAATTCCCGTTCTTTTTTGACTACGGTAAATAATTGATTTTGTGTTGGTGGCGGTGAGATTTGCTGAGACATAGGCTAAAATTTAGTACAGTGCGGTATATTTACTGAGAACCTGCGATGATTTTACTATTGCTATAAACTTTAATGCAGCTTTTCACAGAAGTATTATAAAAGGATGCTCTAAATTTCAAATCTATAAACACATAAGTATTTAATATTCTATGTTTATGCCAATACCAACAGACTCTAGTAAAGTTACCTGTTGTTTGAGCATTTGCATTAAACTCTCCTCATCAGGGTGATCCCAGCCGAGTAAGTGTAGTAAACCATGAGCCACCAACCAAGCCAACTCAGTAGATAAACTATGTTCCTGTTGTTGGGCTTGACGCTGTGCCGTATTTACTGAAACAACTATATCTCCTAAATACAAAGGTGCAAGAGACATTTCCGCCACATATGGAAAATCCACCTCTAAGGCTGCAAAAGAGAGGACATCTGTAGCTTTATCTTGGTGACGATACTGGCTGTTGAGTTCTTGAATTTCCGTATCATCAGTTAACCGTAGGCTAATTTCATAACTAGACGCGGCTGGAAGGTGAGGGTGCAAAATTTCCAACCAGTGATGAAACCACTTTTCCCAAGTTTCAGGCGTGATTTGGTCTTCCAGGTAACAAGATTTTAGAGTCGCTTCCGAAGAAGACTCACAAAAAATATCTTGTACATCTAGTTCAACTTCCACCAATTGCCAAATCTCCTTACACCACTATGAGGAATTTTAAGTTTAACAGAGTCGAGTATCGTGGCAAATCGCAGAGAGAAATTTTAACGCAGAGGTTAGCAGAAAAGTCGCTCCAAGTTGAATGGGGGCTGGGGACTGGGGACTGGGGATTGGGAAAGGAGACAAGGGAGACAAGGGAGTATTTATTTCTCTCTCTCTTAGCACTCACTCATTACTCATTACTCATTACTCATTACTCATTACTCCCCACTCACTCAGCACTCAGCACTCAGCACTCTTCAGCTAGGTATTTAGCGAGTTAGGTAAGCCAAGCCTACAAAAACGGCTAACAATCCCACTGTAGTTAGGAGGAAATGCTTCAATGAAGTACCACCCTTTCGCACCATATTTCGCATAGCCAACTTGACGTAGCTGGGTTGAGTTTCTTTTGAAGGCGAGTTACTCATAATTAAATAACAAGTGCTTTTATATATAAATGTAACAGTTTCCTATAATTTATATTGCCAAATTGATCAAGTCTCTTCTACTTGGGGCATAGGGAGTGGGAAATGGGGCATAGGGAATGGGACAAGAAGTAAGCAAAAATTCACCTTGTCTACCTTGTCTACCTTGCAATTCCCAATCCCCAGTCCCTAATCCCCAATCCCCAGTCCCCCACTACGCCGACTCTACGAGTTGGTTTTCCTGACGCAGATAGGCTTGGATGAACATATCAAGGTCGCCGTTCATGATGTCAGCGATCGCAGTTGTTTCTGCATTGGTACGCAAATCCTTTACCATCTGGTAAGGATGAAAGACATAGTTACGGATTTGGTTTCCCCAAGAGGCTTCTACCATATCGCCCCGAATATCGGCAATTTCTTGGGCGCGTTGTTCTTGGGCAATTACTAGCAGCTTGGCTTTCAGGCGTGCTAAGGCTTTCTCTTTGTTTTGCAACTGAGAACGTTCTTCTGTACAACGCACAGCCAACCCTGTAGGTAAGTGAACTACCCTCACTGCTGTTTCCACTTTGTTGACATTCTGCCCACCTTTACCACCAGAACGGGATGTAGTGATTTCTAAATCCTTTTCGGGAATATCCAAGTGTACAGAATCATCTATTTGCGGCATTACTTCCACCCCAGCAAAACTGGTTTGGCGTTTCCCATTGGCGTTAAAAGGTGAAATTCGCACCAGGCGATGTGTACCTGTTTCCGAACGCAAATAACCGTAGGCATAACGACCGGTGATTTCTAAGGTGGCTGATTTAATCCCTGCTTCGTCACCTTCTGACTCTTCCGCCAAAGTTACTTTATAACCATGTGCTTCCGCCCAACGGGTATACATTCTCAGCAGCATAAATGCCCAGTCTTGAGCATCAGTACCACCAGCCCCAGCATTTATAGTTAACACTGCCCCTTCGGCATCATAAGGGCCAGACAACAACTGCTGTAATTCCCATTGGTCAAGTTCACGATTTAGCTTGGTAATGGTAGAGTCAGCTTCTTGTAAAAGTGCTGCGTCGGTTTCCAATTCCAAAAGCTCAACTACAGCTTTCGTATCTTCCAAACTCGCGTGCCACTGATGATACTGTTCTAAGTGGGCTTTCAGCTCGTTGAGTTCTTGCAGTGTTTTTTGGGCAGTGTTTTGATCATCCCAAAATTCTGGCTGTGCCGCTATTTGTTCTAAGTCTTGAATTTTTGCTGTCAGTGCAGGTACGTCAAAGATAGTCCTGGGTCTTACCCAGGCGACTAGACAACATTTCGATTTCGCGTTTGAGTTCTAATACGTCCATTTTGCTAGCTTGAAATAAATCGCTGCGAATAAATTTTGCGGGATTGGTATTTATTGTATTTGACTTTCTGATTTTAGCTGTAATTGGTGAAATTCTTGCACCACTCACGATGATTTTTCCACAGTCATGTAACTTTGCTGTTGCAGATAGGCTTTGATCAAAAAATCAATATCGCCGTTCCATACGTCTTGAACATTTGTTGTTTCGACTTTAGTACGTAAATCTTTCACCTTGGTGTAGGGATGTAAGACATATTCACGAATGATCTGGCTGGATAGAGATTTGATTTCCCCAGGTTGAATATCCGCAATTGATTTGACACCTTGAGCTAGTGCGATCGCCACTAGTTTACTCTTAAGTATAGCTAGGGCTTGCTTTTTGTTTTCTAGCTGACTGCGTTCCTGCTCACAAAAAACAGTAATACCACTGGGAATATGTACAACCCGCACCCATATTTCTGGATGGTTGATATTTTGACCATGCCATTGCCATCTAGTTATTTGCAAATCCTGATCTGGAATTACTAGATCAATAGACTCATCTAAAATTGGGGAAACCTCTACCCTAGCTAAACTTGTCCGCAAGTTTCCACTAGTTTCAAAAGGTGATAATCGCTGTAGTTGATGTATTCCTAATTCTGATTTCAGGAAACCATAAGCATAAAGCCCAGTAATTTCGCAAGTAGCAGATTTAATACCACTGACATCACCACCAGATTCTTCTAGCAAATGTATTTGGTAATTGTGCTTGTTTGCCCATTGGTAATACATCTTAAGCAAGATATATGCCCATTCTTGACCATCTGCGTCATCAGACTCAGCCTTGATCGTCAGAAATGCTCCTTTTTGGTCATCAGAATTAGTTAATAATGCTCTGATTTCTGCTGTTTCCAATTCCTGTTGGAGTTGGGCTAAATTCGCTTGTGCCTCTTGCAGTAGTTGTTCATCTGGGGATGTTGCTAATAATTCCAAGGCAGTTTTTATTTCTTCTAGAATTGAACACCATCGCTGATATTGCTTGTGAATGTAGAATATGGTGTATTCAATTTCTTGCAAGGTTTCGTAAGCAGGATGGGGATTTGCCCAAAAATTTGGTTGAGCAATTACCTGAGCTAATTTTTCAATTCTGTTGTGCAGTTCTCGCAGGTCAAAGACAGTCTTCAGCTTTGCCTAAAATATTCGATAAACTTTTTACTTTGCTTTTAATACTTTCGAGTTCTAGCATAGCTTTGCCGATTTGTGACGAGATGCTAATACACATTGTATTACAAAAACTAGTTGCAACGTCTCACAGCTACAAAAAACCGTAGTTGCTTATGCTGTTACTACGGTTAATCAGTATTTAAGTTGTTGCACTGAAGATTAGGACTTACGCAACGCCAATAATGTTATTGCGACCGGAACGAAGTTTAGGGAAGTAATCTCACCTGACACTGAGATTGCTTCCCTGCGGGAAAACTTTGTGAACGCTATCTTTCGTAAGAAGGAGTTTTACGTTATTTTTGCGTAAGTCCTGAAGATATTTACCTAACGACGGTTGAGGGCAATTAGCAAATGCAGAATGAAGATAAACAAATTGATGTACGTTAAATACATCGATAAAACCGCAGGTAGATATTGGTCATTGCGGTATGTACGGGGCAAAGTGGGTGTGTAAACACCAATTAGGGACAAAACAAATTGAGTCAAGCGTTCAAGTAATTTGCTAATTTAACTGGAGTATTAATCAAATTTATCTTTTGAGACTCAGTTTCAGTCTAGAAAGTTTTGGATTCTAACCTTAGACTTGCAGCTAGAGATTAATTAAGCATTTCTCAGGATAAATAGCTAGTTTTGTTGCGAAGAATAAACTTTATCTAAAGAGTATTTTCTATTAGAAAAACATAAGTAGCTGCCAGAAAACGGCAATAAAAATCATGCGTAGAAATACTGAATCAGAGAGATGTCCCGCCAATAAGTTCAGTAGAACGACGATGGCTTAATAAGTATCATCTGAGGAAAATAATTACAGATTTAAAGAGATACGCAACTCCATTTTGCCAAAAAAGGAGTTACAACAAAGGAATTTTTATATGGCTGCAAGTGAGTCCTCTATGCAAATTGATGGTATGGAGTTATTACACTTATACCACCAAAATCCTTCTATTAAACTTCGTAATCAACTGGTACAGTTACATACTGGATTAGTCAGGAAGATGGCTCATAAATTTAGTCATCAATGTAATGAACCTTATGAAGATTTAGAACAAATAGGTTATTTTGGTTTAATTAGGGCGATTGAGCGTTTTGATCCCAGCCAGGGATATGCTTTTAGTTCCTTTGCTGTTCCGTATATTCGCGGTGAAATGCTGCATTTCTTGCGCGATCGCAGTACCCTGTTAAAAATTCCCCGTCGTTGGCAAGAATTATATAATGAGGGGCAGAAAGTCCGCAAAGAATTAGCAATCTCTTTAGGTCGTCCGCCCAAAGATACAGAAATTGCTAAAGAACTCAAAGTATCTGTGCAGGAATGGCAAGAAACTAAGTTAGCAGCCCAAAATCGGATGCCATTGAGTTTAGACGCGACGGCAGTTCATTATGTTGATTGCCAAATCACTTTGGGTGAAGCACTTCCTTGTCCCCGTTCCACAGCTTTGCAACAACAAAACGAAGAACGGCAACAATTGCAAGGGGCAATCAATATGCTAGACGACAAGCCCCGCCAAGCAGTGGAAATGGTATTCCTAAAAGAACTTTCTCGCAAGGATGCAGCTAAAAGTATTGGCACTAGCCCCATGACAGTTACCCGATACTTGCAAAAAGGCATTCAAGATTTAATTGTTTATTTGCAACCGCAAGCAGTCGCTACCGGTTCTTAATAGTGCTGACTTCAGAGTCCAGAAAGTAAAAAGAATAGCGTCTTTTGTGTGAGTGGCTTTTTACAGTCTAAATCATCTGTTCTCCGCATCTCTTCATTAAGAATTACAAATTTGGTATTATTTCTAATTCTAGGGAATACTAGGGAAACGTTTATCTCTCTAGTATTCTGCTATGCCTAAATTATTTGGTTATCTAAGCGTCTACTTTGTAATTAGCTGGTTTTGTCTAGTTTTAGGCTGGTCATTTCCTGCACAAGCAGCCATCTATCCCAGCCCTCAACTAGAACAGCAGGTTTTAGAAGTTCTTCGTAAACACCCAGAGGCAATCATTGAATCTGTCCAAGGATATCAGCAACAGCAGCAGCAGCAAATCAATCAATCAAGAGAAGTATTTTTACAGGATTTAAAAGTAAATCCACAAGCGATAATTGCCAATTCCCCAACAACGGGAACCATAGCCGCAAAAACCGTATTGATAGAATTTTCGGACTTTCAATGCCCCTATTGTGCTGAAGCCCATCAAAAGTTGCGAGATTTGTTATCTAAGCATCAACAGGATGTCACTTTAGTTTACAAACATTTTCCCTTACCTTCTCATGCTGAAGCTGTGCCAGCAGCAAAAGCCGCTTGGGCAGCAAATCAACAAGGTAAGTTTTGGCAGTATCATGATCAGCTATTCACCAATCAAAAACAACTAGGTGAGAGTTTATATATAGATGTCGCCAAAAAACTGAATCTAGATATGGATAAGTTTAACCGCGATCGCCTACTTGCTGATGCTGATATCAAGCAGGATATACAACTAGCCAAAACATTGGGAATTCCAGGCACACCATTTTTTGTCATGAATGGTCAAAATTACTCTGGTGCAATCCAAGTATCAGAGATTGAGAGTCAATTGGCTACTGCTAATTAGAAAATAGGGAGGGGATTTTAGATTGAACACCAATCTAAAATCCCACACTATTAATCTTCTAATTGCTGAGAGGGTATTTCCACGGCTGAGACATCGATTGTCCCTTCCGGTGCAAAGCGTTGAAAATGTCCTTTGTTGACTGTCAGTCCCTCTCCACAGTTAGGACATTGGGTTTGACTATTGTTTAAGCCAGCAAATTCATATCCACAGACAGGACATTGATCCGTTACTAGATTACGTTCCAACCACCAACGCAAGCCAAAAAACGCCACCACAGGTGCAAGCAATAGCAATCCAAAGAGAATAACTAAAGAATTTACTAACCAACCCAAACCCAAAGAAGCCAGCAACCAAGTAACTGCTAACACTGTTAGCAAGGGACGAAGATTCAAAAGATTCAGTTGAGAATTGTTAAGCCGCATTTTTAAATACTATCTATGCTCTTTATCTAGGATAACGAGTTTGGGGGGGAGTCAAGGGTCAATAGTCAATAGTCAATAGTCAATAGTCAATAGTTTTTTCCCTGCTACCTTGTCTCCTTTCTCCCAGTCCCCAGTCCCCAGTCCCCAATCCCCAATCCCCAGTCCTTCAAGATTCTAATAGCGATAAAAGTTGCCGTTGTAAAGCAGCTTGACCAAAATTAGCGATCGCTTGCTCTCTTAACCATTGTCCATGACAACGCTGATCTTCGCCTTGGAGAATTTCTATACAAGCTGCGGCTACGGCTTCGGGGTCGCGGTGAGGGACTTGCCAACCTACTTTCCCATCTTGGAGGGGGTCGGCAGACCCATCATTGTCACCGGATAATACTGGTATACCGCAAGCCATCGCTTCTAGATAAACTATGCCAAAACCTTCTTGTGAAGGCATGATGTAAGCATCGGCAAGGTGATAGTGGGCAATTAATTGTTCTGTAGGGACAAAACCAGCGAAAACTACGCGATCGCTGACTCCTAAATCTTGTGCCAATTGTGCTAATCTTGGCTGATCATCACCACGACCAATAACTAAATATTTGACCTCTGGGAAAGCCTGCAATATTTTCGGTAGGGCGCGAATTGTGACATCTACACCTTTGTAGATATCTCCTGACCATAATCGCGCTACGGTCATAATTACTTTGCTATCTGCTAAACCGTACTTAATTAATAGTTCTGCTGACTTGGCACCAGGGGTAAATTGATCACCATCAATAGCACAGGGTAACATTTTCACTTTGTGAGGCTCTATCCTATTAGCAGCACAGGCTTGATCACGACTATAGCGGCTAATTGTCCAAATGTCTTTTGCTACTGCTAAAGCCCGTTGTTCCCGTCTGGTGAGTGGATGCCAGACTTCTTTCCCATAGGTAAGGATGGTGTAAGGAATTCCTAATGGTTGACAGAGGGTTTGAATGAGTACAGCTAATCTGATGTGACCACAAAAAACTCTTTGGGGGCGTTTTTGCAATAAATATTTGAATAATGCCCCAGCCATTGTGACTCTACCCATTTGAGGCGATTTATTCTGAAAGTAATTAAACTTTAGGCGATCGCACTCAAACGGATTCAAACAATCAGGATTATCTCTCAATAAAAATACTTCGGCTTGATAACCTGCTTCTAAACCTAAATAAGCACGGAAAATATCTTTGACATAGGATTGTATTCCACCTTCTCGTGCAAAAATTTCTAGGAACACGAAAACATGGTTTGCTTGTTGATTGTTACTATCACCCAAATTCAAGTTATTAGTCATTAGTTATTAGTCTTCACCCTCTTTTCACTTTACTGAGAAGTATGAATTCTCACTAAGGGATTGAGTGATGACTTCAAAGTCATCACTTTTTTGTATATTATTATACTTTTAATTTAAAGAATTAGCTGGAAGATATTCTGGCTAGCCCAAGACATCGAAATAGGCATATAGCAGTTCACATATGAAGTAATTAACCGCCAATTATAACAGACTCCCTGTAGGGTCAAATAAGTTGACTTTACTATAAGCTAATATATTATTTAATACATAAGTACGGATAAATTGACAGTGTTAACTTACAGTCAATTTATCGTAAATTGCTTCCTGTTTCCAAAGGATCTTTGAGATACTTCAGTATCACTAGACAATTTCTCCCATCATCACTGCGTTCATAGACAACACTATCTGTCAGACGACGCAGCAAAAACCAACCATAGCCTCCTACTTGTAAAGTACCTGGTGCTGGTTCTGCGATCGCGTCTGGATTAAAGGGTTTACCATAATCCCAAATTCTGATTTCTAATTTGTCAACCCATAAACTGACTGCAATCTCTATGGTTGTATCAGGCGGTAAAGTGTGATGGGCGTGACGAACTGCATTGGTAAAACCCTCGGCTAAAGCCAAGTTGAGGCGATAAAGTTGAGTTTCTGACCAACCTAGTTGAAACAGGTGTTTGAGACAAAAGTCCTCAAACCACTGTTGAACTTGGTTGAGGAGTCTGAGTTCGCTTCTTACTTTTAGATGGTCTTGCTGCATAGTGCCAAGCATTGACCGTGGCTCGAATTTAATATGTAGGAGAATATTTGTAATCTAGAGTTCTTCAATCTATTTCAGGTTCTGAAATTGTTCACTAAAATTGACGCTTGTAAGTCGTTTTCAATAGTACATATATTAGAGAAATGAACGACCATTTTGTCGTAGTCACCTCAAGGGCGGCTTGTCATCAGACATCATAACTTTAGTTATGCACTATTGAAAACTACAAGCGTCAAAGAGTTTTGTTGCCTGACAGTTTCAGCTTAGAACAGTCCCAAGGTGAGGGATTTGTCTAAGGGTAACGCAGCACCAATACCTAACCAGAGAGTAACCAAAGTTCCAAACAAGAAAACTGTGGTTGCAACTGGACGGCGGAAGGGGTTTTGGAATTTGTTGACGCTCTCAATGAAGGGGATGAGAATCAGTCCCAGGGGTACAGCAGCCATTGCTAGCACTCCCAACAATTTGTTAGGGAGCGATCGCAAAATTTGGAATACAGGGTACAAGTACCACTCTGGTAAAATTTCCAGTGGTGTAGCGAAAGGATTAGCTGGTTCGCCTGTCATAGCAGGGTCTAATACTGCTAGAGCAACAATACAAGCGAATGAACCCATGATTACTACTGGGAATACATACAGTAGGTCATTAGGCCAAGCAGGTTCACCATAGTAGTTGTGACCCATGCCTTTGGCAAGTTTGGCTCTTAAATTAGGATCGCTCAGATCGGGTTTCTTTTGTATCGACATAGGAAGAATGCGCTCTCCTGCGAAAATTTCAGTTCAAGCTTTGAGGGTAAGCCATTTAGTCTCTAGACTAACTTTTCAGTAAACTAGCCTGTTTGTTGTGTTGTTGGGTAGCCTACCTCAAGTATGAATCACAAACACTTACCTTTAAGGAAACTTTAAATCACTAGTGAATTGACTAGTTTATTTTGCCTGTGGTGAGTGTTGTTGTCTGTTGACTTTGTGGCTATTAGCATTACAAGGGGCCGGAAATACCTTGTTTACGGATCATCAAGAAGTGGAACAGCATGAAGACCGCAATTAACCAGGGCAATACAAAGGTATGTGCGCTGTAGTAGCGTGTCAAGGTTGCTTGACCAACACTAGAACCACCACGCAGCAAGTCGGAGATGAGTACGCCGACTACGGGGATTGCTTCTGGTACACCACTAACAATTTTCACCGCCCAGTAACCAACTTGATCCCAAGGTAGGGAGTAGCCTGTAACGCCGAAGGAAACGGTGATCACAGCTAGAATGACACCGCTTACCCAGGTTAATTCGCGGGGCTTTTTGAAACCACCAGTCAGATACACCCGGAAGACATGCAGAATCATCATCAGCACCATCATGCTGGCAGACCAGCGATGGATGGAACGGATGAGCCAACCGAAATTCACCTCATTCATGATGTACTGTACTGAGGAGTAAGCTTCGGCCACTGTTGGCTTGTAGTAGAACGTCATGGCAAAGCCTGTGGCGAACTGGATTAAGAAGCAAACCAGGGTAATGCCACCTAGACAGTAAAAGATATTGACGTGGGGAGGGACGTACTTGCTGGTGACATCATCAGCGAGGGCCTGAATTTCCAGGCGTTCCTCAAACCAGTCGTAAACGTTGGCCATACAATCTCAAGTTCCTAAAAATCGGTTGCGGTTGATTCAATCTCCCAATTAGCAGTTTTGGGATTTTCTTTTAAGAGGATTTTGTTCGTTTGCTTCTGCACTGCGAGAGTGCTAAAAGTTTAGAAACTTAACACTCTGTAAATATGGAATATATTGCTTTCCCTTTGCAAGCCAACATCCATAATGATGGTTACAAAGTAGATTTTATCTTTTGTTGAGGTGGTTATTTGCATAGTTCCTGTAACAACTTGATGAGAACAATGCACCACTTCTATAAAAAAAGTAACATAATCGAGAGATAGATTTCATCAACAAGGGTTCAACTGGGTAATTCTACTAGGCATTTTGGGTTGAGGTGAAATTTGAAGATGGGGTTCATGCACAAACAGTTTTTTCGGTTGGGATTTGCTTTCTTGGTGGCTTTTGGTTTGGTGTTCAGCACACTCATCCCACCAGCCGACGCATTGACGGAGGAACAGAAATTAGTTTCAGAAGTTTGGCGCATTGTTAATCATGCTTATTTGGATGATACGTTTAATCATCAAAACTGGTCAGCTGTGCGGCAGAAGGCTTTAGAAAAGCCTCTCAAAGACCAAAAAGCTGCTTATGTCGCCATTCAGAATATGCTCAAGTCTCTTGATGATCCTTTTACAAGGTTTTTAGATCCTGAGCAGTACCGGAGTTTGCAGGTCAATACTTCAGGAGAATTGACTGGAGTGGGCTTACAAATTGCCCTTAACCCCGAAACTGGCAGACTAGAGGTGGTATCCCCTATTGAGGGTTCACCAGCCGATAAGGCGGGAATTAGACCCCGCGATCGCATTCTCAAAATTGAAGGGACTTCCACAGACAATTTAACTCTAGACGAAGCCGCCGCCAGAATGCGCGGCCCGATTGGTAGTTCGGTCACACTGTTAATTGAGCGAGAAGGCGATGGCGAGAGGGAAGTTAGAATTATGCGCGATCGCATTGCTCTTAATCCCGTTGTGGCTGAATTACGCTCATCTCCTCAAGGTAAGTCTATCGGCTATTTACGCCTAACACAGTTCAATGCCAACGCTTCTACAGAGTTGACGCACGCCATTACTAGTCTAGAAAAAAAAGGCGCAGATGCCTACATTTTAGATTTACGCAATAATCCCGGCGGTTTACTACAAGCAGGCATTGAAATTGCCCGATTGTGGTTAGATGCCGGCACCATCGTTTACACAGTCAACCGCCAAGGTATCCAAGGCAGTTTTGATGCTTTTGGCCCAGCTTTAACTAAAGATCCTCTAGTTATTTTAGTCAATCAGGGGACAGCCAGTGCCAGCGAAATTTTAGCCGGCGCACTGCAAGATAATCATCGTGCCACATTAGTGGGTGAAACTACCTTCGGCAAAGGTTTAATTCAATCTTTATTTGAACTTTCCGATGGTTCTGGTCTTGCTGTTACCATTGCCAAATATGAAACCCCTAATCATCGAGACATTAATAAATTAGGCATTAAACCAGATCAAGTCATATCCCAACCGCCCCTCAACCGCGATCAAATCGGCTCTAAAGTTGATTTGCAATATCAAGCAGCCGTGGAAATGTTGAGTAAAAATGCTGTGGTAGCGGGTGTAGAGGCGAGAGGATAGGGACTGGGGATTGGGGATTGGGAAGATGGGGAAGTGTGGGGAGTGTGGGGAGAGAGGGGGGAAAGATTTCTTCCCACACCTCCCACACCTCCCGCACCTCCCACACCTCCTGCTTGCCCCATGACCCATGCCCTAAAACACTGATAAATCAATTGCGGTTAGGTGTTGGTAAGCTTGGTCTATAATTCTTTGTCCCCGTAAGAATCCGGTGTTGGCTCCAGGACAAATGTACTGGAGTGTTTCTGGTGTAAAGATTTGTATAAGTTTTTGCAGGCTCTTAATTTGTCTTCGCCAATGAAATGTTTTTGAGGTTCGCATTGGCACTGGTTCACCTTGCAGGTTAGGAACCAGGTGACGACCGGAAAACAGCACGCCTCCGTAGTTGTTATAGTAGAGGCAAGATGAACCAGGGGAGTGTCCTGGTGTCCAAATTAATTGGGTTGTAGCATCTAAGGTCAGTTCTTGAGTAAAAGTAGTAACTGTTAATCCTGGTAGTAAATAGGCTTCTTGTTCTTGAATGATGACCTCACAACCAAAATGTTGCTGAATTTCTGAAGTTTTGCCGATAGCACCACGATGGGTGATAAATAACCATTTCACGCCACCGTGCGATCGCAAAAAATCTTGACTTACTTCGTCTAATGATGGGCAATCTATGAGGATATTGCCTTCATTTCCTACAATGAAATAAGATGTTCCCCCTAGTGTGTCCCGATTTGGTGGAAAAGCAAAAATATTGTCTAGGACAAACCTTGGGGATTTAGTTGTAGGGCTTGGTGGTTGAGGTACGGGGGACATGAGCAAATGTGGGGAGTAGGGACTAAGTTAAATTCAACAGGTAAAAAGCTGAGACAATAAAAGTTCTTTCTTTTTACTTTTGTACTTTTACTGTTGCCTTCTGTTAGCAGGCTGTTTTTTCTCAATTAATGAAAAGCAAATGACATTTTGGTTTCTCTTCCTACTGGGATTAGCTACTTATCTCATGGTGCAGCGTAGTGTTGTCAATATCACCCGCACACCAATTTGGTTGCTATGGTTGGTATTAATGACACCTGCATTATTATTAAGTGGTTGGACTTTAGTGTATGGGGTCAAACAACCTCCACCACCATCACTGATTATCTGGCCGGCAATCATCTGCCTTTTGTTATACTGGCTGTTGTTTCAGTGGGGACGGCAACCACCAAGGGATCAACAAACCCAAACCACAAACCAAACCCCAGAATCACAATCGGCTATCCATCCTACCGCAGAACAAGCACCTGTGCGTCCCATTGAACCTACGGAAGAAACCCAACTCAGAAATTGCTTTCCCTGGTCTATTTACTACATTCAGAACATTGAGTATAGACCCCAAGCAATTATCTGTCGTGGTCAGTTGAGAACAACGCCTATTCAAGCCTATCAGCAGATTAGAGCCAATATCGAAGCACAATTTGGCGATCGCTTTTTGATTATCTTTCAAGAAGGTTTTAACGGTAAGCCTTTCTTTGTGTTAGTTCCTAATACGCAAGCCGCAAGAGCTGGAAGCACTAACAAGCAAGAACAATTAACCAGGCCTGGATTAGCATTGTTGCTAGTTTTAGCTACTTTAGTCACTACCTCATGGGTGGGTCTGAACATTGCTGATATTAGTCCTAAAACTTTATCATCAAACCCACTGCTTTTTTTACAAGGATTACCCTATGCTTTAGCTTTGATGACTATTTTGGGTATCCACGAATTAGGACATTATCTAACTGCTAGATTCTACAAAATTCGCTCTACACTGCCTTACTTTATACCTATGCCCTTTTTCTTGGGAACTTTTGGGGCATTTATTCAAATGAAGAGTCCTATTCCCAACCGCAAGGCTTTATTTGATGTCAGTATTGCTGGGCCACTTGCTGGTTTTCTGGCGACATTGCCTTTAGTGATGTGGGGTTTAGCACACTCAGATATTGTGCCTTTAAATGACAAAACCAGTATTTTGAACCCCGATGCCCTCAACCCAAAATACTCCATTCTTATAGCAATACTCGCTAAAATCGCTCTAGGCAGCGCATTAACGGCAAAATCGGCTATTGATTTACATCCTGTAGCAGTGGCGGGTTTTCTAGGGTTAATCGTCACAGCTTTGAATTTGATGCCTGTGGGACAGCTTGATGGCGGGCATATTGTCCATGCTATGTTCGGACAACGCACAGCCATGTTAATTGGTCAAATTGCCCGTTTGTTATTACTCATGCTGTCCTTAGTGCAAGCAGAATTTTTTGTCTGGGCAATTATTCTTTTGTTCATCCCCTTAATTGATGAACCTGCTTTAGATGATGTCACTGAACTAGATAATAAACGTGACATTCTCGGTTTACTGGCAATGGCTTTATTGGTGGTAATTATACTGCCCATGCCCCAGGCGATCGCTAATTTATTACAAATTTAGCAACACAAAGGGATGAAGTAGAATGGTGTCAATATTTGTAGTTACAGTGGGCAGGAGTTAGGGAGGAAGAGGGCTTTAGCTGAGTAACAAACAAGTTCAATCGATATTTCCTCCCCTGTCTCCTCTATCTTTTAACTTGCTGATTTAGCCACTTCGGAAGTTGTCTTCGCTGGCGCACCACCACCCATGCGAATCTCAGAAGTAAAGGCAGCCATACTAAATCCACTAGCATCCTTAAAGACACTAACTCGCATCCGTAAATTGGGACTAGCAAACCACAAACGTTCTTCTGAATGGACTTTTGCGGATTCTGTGGTTATCGTCAATGCTTCATCAGTGCCAATTTTATACCTGCCGATAGTTAGTTCTTGTTGAGCATTTCCCTTTGCTTGCAGTAATCTGCCTTCATAGGGATTATCTTCATCCGGCACACAAGCTAATAAAGTAGACGCTGGTTTTTCTCTCTCCGATTTTATCGGGTCTTTCCAGGTAATAGTTGCTGCACAGACAGCCGCACTAGGAGAAATTTCGTATTGTTGACAAAGTTTGATCACCTCTGGATGATCTGCTGCTATTGTCTCAATAATCAGGTTGGATTTACCGTCTTCCGATGGCTTCACATCTAAACTGTGACTGCTGCGATGGGAAAACCATTTTCCAGCACTCAACTCAAAAAATTCTTCAATATTCATAATTAAAATTACCCTGCATCAAAATACGAAAATCCCACTTCTTATTATTAAAAAGCAGCTGGGGTTTTAATATTAAACTTGATTACCACTTTGCTCAAGTCTGTTAAGACCGATTCTCGCAGCTTCCGCCACGTTGGGATGACTATCTTTGGTTAAATATTTCAAAGCTGAGATACTTTTAGCAGTAGGCAGATTGCCTAAAGATTCTGCTAACCTTTGTCTGATTAACCAATCATCAGATTGAGCAAAGCGCAGCAGATGATCTACTGACTCAACATCTTTGATTTCTCCCAAGGCTGAGATTGCTGCTTCTTGCAAAACCATTTCTGAACTATCTAAAGCTTGAATCAAGATGTTGCGCGCCCGTGGATCTTTGAGATTACCAAGAGAAACAGCCGCACTAAAGCGCACTAACCAATCAGTATCTTCATAAAAAGCCCTAGATAGGATCTCAAAAGCCCTGATATCACCTAAATAGCCCAAAGCCCCAGCCGCATCCGCACGCATTCCATAATCTGGGTCATTTTGGAGAATATTGATTAAAATTTCATAGCATTCAGTTGTTTGCTTGATACCCAGAGCAAAAATTGCCATAGATCGCAGTTGTAAAGATTCATCATCCAACACTTTTTTAATCAGAGGCACAGCATCTTCAGCAGGTACATCCCGCAAATTAGCTAAGGCTACCATGCGATCGCGCAAATTCGGACTTTCTAGCTGAGAAGAAATTTCCTGCAAGTGTGGAACAGTCATTGTAGTAATCAGCGAATTCTTAATCTATCTTTACTTTACTTTACTCAAGCTCTCATGTGGGGCATTGGGAATTGGGAATGGGAAGGTAGACAAGGTAGCCGGAGAGAAAAAACCAATGACTATTGACTAATGACTAATGACTATTGACTAATCCTGTATCTGACTTAGCAAAGATAATTAACAGTCGGTTGTTCCTCTAGGATGACGAGAACAAGGAGTTGATTGGCGAATGTAGGTGGAAGATACACACACACCGAATACCTTGGTGTTCACATCCCAGGAGAAAACCTATGGTTCAACTAACTGAACGTCCTGTCTCCAGAATCACCAACTTACAAGAAAAATTCGTTTACGAAATTTGTGCTATGTACGACGCTGAACAACGCTTTTGGGAAGCACAACAGATGATGTTACAGTGTTGTCAAAATGGTCAGTTAAAGTCTTTGATCGAGACTCACATTCGGGAAACAGAACAACAAATTCAAAATCTAGAACAGGTGTTCAATACTTTGGGACAACAACCTAAGCGAATCACCTGTGATGCGGCTGCGGGTTTAGTCAGTGATGGTCAAAAATTCATGCTGCTAGCTGCGGAAAATCAGAAAATCCTCACTTTGGGATTAGCCGGATCTCAAGCCAAGGTAGAACAACTAGAAATTGCTTGCTACCGTGGTTTGATTCAAGTAGCTGAACAGATAGGAAAACAAGACGCTGTGAAATTACTACAGCAAAACTTGCAGCAGGAAGAACAAACAGCGAAAAAACTAGAACAGCATATGCCAGAGTTACTTAAGGAGTGTAAGTAGTCAACTGAGCTAAATTTCTATAGTCTCAGTGGGAATTTGGAGAACCCATAGCTAAAAGAAAGCGAGGTTAAGACAACCTCGCTTGCGTTTTATTGTTAGTCTCGCGATGAGATTGGGAATGAGTGCGATTTGCTTGAGCTTCTAGCCATCCATCTAGACAATACTCCGCCCAACAAAAGCAATATTCGTTCCAGCAAAAATCACATAATTTCCCACCAGAGAAGGAATCGCCGCCATTTTTCTGTGTGAGACAGTAACGAGGGCATGGGAAGTAATCAGTCATTGCTTCCTCTATCAGAAAATTACTACGCTAGTCGTCAATTTTGTCAGATCCCCAAAAAATTACCAATCCCAGTTAAGTGCCTATATGGATTGATTACCTATTTTTTTGGTGTTAGCCTACTATAATCGGCAACTCTAACGGATACCCGAAGTATATAGTAAATTTTATTTTTGCTTGATTACCGAATTATTTAATTGACATAAATGTAATATTTTTAACTAAAACTCTCAATATATTACAGTTATAGTATCAACACATAATGATTTATTCAGTGTTTTTACATACAAACTCTTTTTAAGAACTTCATCAATTGCAGTAAAGATAGTGAATGTAGATGAATATTTCACTATCTTCTTTTTCTGAATTCAGTAATGACAAATCTCTTTTAAGTAGTTAAACTTTACTTCATAAAGAGATTACCGAAAGGTAAAGAGCTGAAGTTGTAAGACACCAAATTTTTAAATAGGTTTAGAGTTCAGTATTCCACTTAAACTAACCGTAGAGTTCCCCTACGGTTTTTTTATTGTCAATTTATCTAGGCTAAAACAGAATATAGAAAGTTGGACACAATTAAATTTTAACCTGATCACTTTCATCGTCTTATTTACTAAGATAGGTTGATAAATTTTCAATTTCAGGAATCTTGCCCTTATCGATGAATATCAGTAAAATTTCGGAAAGCAGATTTACTTATTCTCTTCACTTTAAAAATTTTATCATTGATTTTTGAGATTTTTCTGAGTAAATATCATTGCTTCTATGAGATTTCCACATTAATTATGTAAGCATCTTACGTAAGTAATTAAGTAAATTTAATAATTTTAGATTAAAGACTATTTTTCTAATTGATAAAAATACTAATTATTTGTATTGATTATTGTATCTTTATGTAAAGATTTTCCAGTGGTTTTACCACAGCTAAAACAATACTTTATGAATAAAAATAAAGTATGAGTTTACAAAATATTAATTATGAGATTAACAAAAATTGGTGGTCTTGTTGCTCTTATTTCACTAACATTTAGTAGTGTGGCATTGGCTGAAACTACAAAAAATAATTTTTATCTCCAAGTAGGATCTAATAGGAATGGTGATCCTATTGTTTTGGATTTATCATCTGTGCAAGGGACTGAATATACTCTGTTAGAACAACAGGGTAATAGTATAGTCAGAAGAACATTAAGAGCAGCTTGTGGTCAAGGTAAGTTATTTTCTAAAAAATTGGCTATCTATGAGGCTAATGGCAATTTGGCTAGAGTTGATAGAACAGAACAAGAAATCTTTCCCAAACCCAGGAGTGCTGATGCTAACTCTATGGAAATTGTTTGTCGAGTAGCAACAAATAGGACAAAATAGTTACTCTTGAGGCATCTAAATTTTTTATTGACAGAATAAATAGATGATGACTGTTTCAGAAACATTTGCAACGTTTTAACAGTCTAGAAATTGCAAATTCTGCAAAAATTCTGCAATGTATTCTGCTAACCAGGGAATTCCCGGACTACCTGATTTAACACATCCCACAGAACTAATTCAAATTGGTTCTCAATTACTTCCAGCTTTTTTATTTTTAGTATTTTTAATCATAGCTTTGGGAGTAGCGATCGCACTCATCAGTTTTGCGTTACGCGCCCATCCCTTAGACCAAAAAATGGTCGTTGGAGAATGGACTATTCATTACTCCAAGCTGTTATGGGGTCTGCAACATTTAACTCTAGTTCTAATATTGTTAGTTGCAGGGTTTTTTCTGTGTTCTACTTTGAGCAATCGTTATCACCATTGGGAACAGGCTAAGGTTGCTCAAGTTGCTCAAAGTGTAGCTGGAGATAAACTAGAGCAAATAGTCCCGCAAGTGCGCTATGTGACACAAGAGCCATTTACCTATACGACTCAGGTAGATGGCAAAATAGTTAAAGTCAACGACAAAAGAGAAGTAAACCGTTTACTTTCCCTTGCTGGTTCACAAGTCCAAGTGAAATTAGATCAAAGCACAGATGTTCAAAACCGCAGTGCAGTTTATCGTGTAGATTACAGTGCGGAATATAAAGTAGTTAACCGCCTCAATAATATTGATAAGTTCTTTTTTGAAGCACAGCCACCCATTGGCTATTCCCTACTTTCTAACTATAAAGTAGAGCGCGATCGCACCCGACTAGAATCTGTCGAACCAGGAAACTATAGTTTTGCTTTTCAGTTACCACCAGGGGAAGAAACCAGCTTTCGTGTGACTTATCAAGCACAAGGGGGGCCACGTTGGGTTTATAACGCCACCGGACAGTTACTTTCTAACTTTCGTTTGACAGCAACCGCTAACTTTGCTGGTGCTGACTTTGCTAGCGGGATTATCCCCAGTGAGACTAAAGCTGATGGTCGTAGCACTCAGTTTACTTGGATATTTGACGATAATGTGTCTGTAAAAAATCCCTTTGGTGTGTTCACCAACACTGACCCCATCCGTCAAACAGGAATTCTTCCCAGGCTGTTGTTACTAGCACCAGCTTTATTTTTATGGTGGATATTGCTGCTGTATTTATCTATCCCCATCAGTTTGAGAAATGTAGCGATCGCTGCTAGTATTTTCTTTGCTTGTCTGTTGACTTTAACCTATCTCAGCCGATTCATGAATCCTGTATTTGCTTGGACTATGTTGTCCGCAATATTACTGATGTTATCTTGGGGTTTAGGTTATAGTCGCAGTGCTTCCCTCGCTGCCATTATCTGTACTATCACAGGTGCAATCTTACCAGTATTGGGTTTATTAGTTCCCTTTAGTGGTCTAACTTTAAGCATCGCGGGTTTATTATCCGTAATTTGGTTAGCAGTGCGCCATTGGTACGGCTGGTATAAATTACAGCCCAATGATCAATAATTTTTATATAGAGGGAACGAGGAACAAAATCTTAAATTTTGAATTTTGAATTTTGAATTTTGAATTTTGAATTGATTCGTCCCCAATCCCCAATATATTTACCTTTGATTTTTAAGCGGTTTGCGGATAGGACTTTGCCAAGTAATTGTTTGCTTGGCTGAACGTTCTCCCAGGGAACGAGTTGCGACAACTTCAATATCTACGTTGACACCAGGGCGTAAATTTTCCCGTTTGATGTTCAATTTACCCAAAGCTAGGGTAAAGCGGTTGTAATCACGAGTGACGAGGTTAGCAGGAATTTCACCTTCATACTGGGTTTGATAGTCGCCAAATCCAGCGTTATTGTCTTTAACCCGAAATTTCACCCGAAATTGAGTGTTAATGACATCAGACTTAGCTGCCAAATCTACTATTTTTAAATTCAAGTTTTCCCCTGCATCAGCAAATTCTGCTACGGCTAATCTGGTGACATCTTTTCTGGGGATGAGGTGGTTAACAGTAAATTTAGTAGAGTTAGCCTCATTACTGCTACTACCTGCAACCCATAAATCATCAGGAAATTCAACTTCTACTTGTTTATTGTCATTGAGGCTAACTTTAACTTTTTCATTGCCAAAGCTGCTGATGGGTTGTCTTTCTTGCCAAACTAATTGAAAAACAGTTTCTAAGCGTTCCTCAAATTCCCGATATTCATCAGCAATTATTGAACCAGGTGCTAAAAGAGATGCTGCACCTTGATGGAGTTTCCACTTGTGTTTGGAAAGGTTAATTTGTTTACTACCAAGTTCAGATATTGGTAGGGTGACGCTAGGGATTTCCTCAGGTAAGGTTTGTTGGCTTTTAACAATACTCAAAACGCCTAACTTGCCTTTTTTCCCATCACTACCATCGCTACCATTGTAGCCATCCCTACCACTCTTACATGTATAGGTTTTCTTTGTACATTTATAATCAGGAGTTCCAGGTTTTCCTGTGCAGGTTTCTCTCTCCCAACTACTCCTACGACATCGACAACCATTGACACCACGACCACCCCGACCCCCACGTCCAGGGTCGCCAGGGTTAGCACGCACAAGTATTTTCTGTAAATCTGCTAAATTTGTGTAGTAAACGGTGAGATTTCCCCCATTGCCACCGTCTCCTCCCCTCCCACCATTTCCACCATTCGCACCGTCTGGTGCTTTGATATCATTGTTAGGATTACGTTCAGAGTGGCGACATTTAGGCCGAGAACCACTCCCCCCATCTTCTCCATCTTCCCCATCTTGACCTGATAGATCAAAACTGACAGATGAACCATCAGCTACAAAAGTTTTATTTTCACCGTCACGGCCATTTCTACCATGTCGTCCACTAGCACCGCTATAACTACCTTGGTTGGTGTAGAGATCATCATCGTATCGTTCATTAGCTGTGGCGGCACAGAAAACTGAGCTAGAAGCAGGTAACAAACCGCTAAATAAAAAGAAGATTAAAATTAGCGGTAGCTTACTCCTCAATAACTTGTTCATTACCGAAAATCTCAAGGTTTTGACTGAAAAGACACTTTTTACCTCTTCTAAAAACACAAAATAACCCCAGTTTTTCGGAAAAAACCAGGGTTATTGTTGTGGAGTTAAGATTTAGATTAATTAACGTGCTGCACCTTGAGCAGAAGCAGCGTCAATAGGCTTCATCAAGTACAGCTTGAGTAACTGCCAACCACTGGAGATGAGGATTGGTAGTTTTTGGAAGAATTGCAGGAATTTAGGAGTATTAGAGTTAGCGATCGCACTCAGTTTTTCGTTATTCTTGACACAGATGTCCAAACGCTCATAAAACTCTGGACTATCTACATCGAGAATTACAGGGAAAACTCTACCTGCTGTTTCGTTGGTCTTCTTAATGACATAGATGTCATATTCCCGCGCATCTAAACCAATAGAAGCGTAGAAATCTTGACGCTGAATGTCATTGAGATACATTGTGACAAATACTGACAACAGGAAGAAGCGACTCCACAGTTTCGCTTTCCAGTCGTTGAGCATTTGTGGCTGAGATTTCATAATGGCATCAAAGAAATCACCGTGACGGTTTTCATCCTGACACCAGTTTTCAAAGAACCGGAAAATAGGATAAATCCGGTCTTCTGGATGTGCTTCTAAATGACGATAAATGGTGATGTAACGCCAGTAACCAATCTTCTCAGACAGATAGGTGGCGTAGAAAATAAATTTTGGTTTAAAGAAGGTGTAATTGCGGCTCTTAGTTAAAAACCCTAAGTCCAAAGACAGGTTAAAGTCTGACATTGCCTTGTTCAAAAAGCCAGCATGACGCGCTTCATCCCGCGACATCAGGTTAAAGCATTCTGCTAAAACTGGGCTTTTATCTTTTAAACGGCGACCGAGTTCTTTGTAGAGCAGAAAGCCGGAAAATTCTGCTGTACAAGACCGTTCTAGAAATTCCACGAACAAGCGGCGAGTGTCCCCGTCAATGTGATCCCAGGATTGTTCAAACTCGGCATCCCGTACAAAGTGATGACGGTTATAGTCAGCACGGAATTCTTCGAGAATGGCTCTCAACTCGTCTTCATTGACAGAGATGTCCATCCGTGCCATCTCATCAAAATCGGTGGTGTAAAACCGAGGTGTTAACAGAGTTTCCTTTGCCGGGACTTTAATCCCTGGCCGCATTTCTTCAAAGCCTGGCTTCTTTAGGGAATCTACCATGTCCTAATTGCAATGAGTGTTTTTATTATCTTGACTACAACCTGGAGAACTAAAGCAGATGCTCTCACAAGGCACAACAGCCGACAATAATGAATTTGTATAAATCTCAGTCTACCAAGATGTAGAGGTAAACTGGTAGGCAAAACGTTAAGAGTTGCAACAATAGTTCAAGATTTACCGAATTTAGTAAGCAATATGGGGCATTGGGAATAGGTCAGGGGGCAGGGGGCAGAGGGAGCAGAGGAGAAAAAAATAACTAATAACTAATGACTAATGACTATTGGTTAAAATTTTGAGATAAAGCTATAAAAGCGATATGGCAAGCTAATGAGTGATCATTTTAATAAGCTGCAACTGGGCTGGGAGCGATTACAAAAAGCTGATAATGACTCAGAGTTATTGGGTTACGCCCTAGTTAGTTTTCATGGCGCGCTAGAAGATTATTTTCGTTACTGGTTAGCAAATAACAATTATCTTGATTTGGCACAACGGGAAAGGGTGCAGAACCCCCAACAAGTGCAATGGCAAGAGTTGCTTGAACTCACGCAACATTATCGTGGTTTGAGTGCAGATGATTACCGTCACATTCTCCACGCTAACAGATTGAGTCAAGAAATAGCTCACGGTAATCGTTTTCAAGGTAAACGTACTGATGTGGAGGTCTATGGACAGTTTGTACAACAAATGATTAATAGTCCAAGTGTAGCAAAACCTCCTTTGTTTAATAGTTACGTACCACCCAATACGTATCAGGGTGGTTCGGAAATATCGAAAATAATTAATACATTAAGCACTGAGATTATTAATATAGACCGTCAGATTAACCCTACTGGTAATAATCGGTTGCCGATTTCTTATATCTTGTGTGGTTTGGGGTTTATCTTCCCCGTAGGAGGCTTACACCGTATCTATAACGGTAAGTTTGGTACTGGCTTTTTATGGTTGTTTACTTTTGGATTATTTTACGTCGGGCAGTTTGTAGATTTGTTTTTGATACCTGGAATGGTAGAAGAATACAAACACAATTTGCGTAGTCAAGCTGGTATTTCTTCCTTTGGTGTACCACTTAATCCCCCAGTAGTTGCAACCCAAGTTCATGTTCCAAAGGGTAATGATTTGATGATTAGACTCATTGAGGTAGCAGAAAGTAGGGGTGGTAGCTTAACTGTAACGCAAGGTGTCAAAGCTACAGGTGCTAGCTTTGCAGAAGTCGAAACCGCTTTGAAAGAAATGTTTAAATCTGGTTACGTAAAAATAGATAACGACCCGATTTCTGGAGCCGTTACCTACTACTTTCATGAATTGGATCAATAGTTGATAGTCAATAGTCAACAGTCAACAGTCAATAGTCAATATTAAGAAGACGGTTTCGGTGAAACTTGTTTCACGAGTCTTGTATGAAAGAGTGACTAGAGACTGGAAACTCTTGACTAGGTACTAGGTTTGTACTCAGCACCGACTAAACGCCCCGCTTCCGCTAACAGCACGGGCTAAACGCCCCGCTTCCGCTAACAGCACTCATTACTCAGCACTCATTACTCAGCACTCAGCACTGAATAACTGAGTTAATTTCTACCTAGCCACTTTTGACCGTTTAAGCGGTAGACTAACCGGGACACTAGCATATCCAGTGTGACTTTACGCTCATCGATTAAAAATGATTCTAAGGTACTAGGCTTTTTACCTTCGTTGCAGGAAAAACCTTTTTTTCCTTGGATATCTTCGTCGGGAAAGTATACATTAAACTGACGCTGGCCGTTTTGCCAACTACCAACTATTTGCCAGCATTCTTCAGCTGATTGCAATCCAGCAACGGGGAGCTTTTGCTTTTTAAAAGCTAATTGTAAATCTTTTACCCCTTCAGCTGCGATCGCTTTTTGCAATGCCGGTAAGTATTCTTGCTCCATGAACTCGACAAAGGGTTTGTCTTCTACTGCTGGAGCTTTTTCTTTCTTGGCGGCGGCGGGTTTAGCGGCGGCGGGTTTTTCTGTCTGAGTAGCAGCGTTGGGGTTGGTTTTGGGGTTCGCTGTTTTGGGGTCTGGAGCGTTAGCAGTAGGAATATCTGTCGCTACTGGTTCGCTAGTGCTGGGAGCGTTTGCTGCTGAGACAGTGGGTGCTTTTTGGTCAACAGTGCTGGGAATTTGATCTCCTGCCTGATTTTGATTGGTTTCGTCTGCCATTGCTTAGATCAATCCTTTATCTAGCTTTTCGAGCGTCGCTCACCTTTGTGTAGTAAGTTATTTTCATTTTGACATAGGAGAGATCAGGTAAGAAGGAAAAACCTAAAAAGTGAAAGGTACAAGAAACTGCTGAATTTATAGACAATTATCAATCCTTAAGAGTTAAAATTCTGATGTTATGTCTGTATCCTTCTACTGCGTTTTTAACATTTATCTATTATAAAAACATTAAATTAATCTTTTAGAGTAATTTTATATATTTGATATTCCTGAACATTTTTGGAGATTTAATTGCTTAAAAATCACTGAGATTTGTTCTTTTATCATGTTTTTATTTTCTGATACAGGAAGACTATTTAAAATAGATGAACTTCGATCATAAAAAATCTTAGCCTGAGAACAATCATTAAAATATACGTTAGCGATCGCTAGACTCCATAAAGCCATGTATTCACTTATCTGGTCTTGGTTTTTTTGTGCTAATGGTAATACCTGCTGCCCGTACTCGATAGCTAAATTAGGCTCCAATTTGGCAAAAGCGGCAAGCGACATATAAGCTAAGGCTTGAGTTTCTGAGCCTGATATCTTATGCTGACGAGCGACTTTTAAAAGTTGTTGAGCATAATTCATCGCTTGTTCATTTTTAGTACCCAGCATAATATTATACATAGAAAGATGCCTTAAGGCTGTAATTTCGCCAGTCACATCTTGATTTTTACGTGCATTAGCTAACTGCTTTTGAAAAAAAGCAATTCCATCATTTAAGTTATTAGGAGGTATGACAAACCCTACATTTTTCAGGAATAATTCTTCTAAATAATGCTGCTGTTGATGGCGATTTTTATCTAAATTAATCTGGGTTGCTAGCGGCCAAACTCTTCTCACTGCTTGACCAATAATATTTTTTCTGGTAACTAAACCCCAACAGCGACTATCATAACTCTCTTGACGGTTATCACCTAATACTAAATATGAGTTAGGTGGTAGAGTTTGGGGTTTAGACAAAAAGGGTGGTTGTTCAGCTGATGCACAAACATCAATATTTGTTACTTGTTTAGAATCAATATAACTTTCTGGAAGCAACTGATTGTTAATATATACTTTACCTTTTCTCAGTTCTACTTTTTCCCCAGGCAGAGCAATAATACGCTTGATAAACGGGTCTGTATAACCTTCTTTTGTTAAATTATCAGTAGGTTTAAAGATAATAATATCGCCTCGTTTGGGGAGTCCATTATCATAAACCGTCTTATCAATTAAGATAAAATCTGCTTGCCATTGCTGTGGACTACCTTGTAAGGTATTTGCCATTGAAGCTGCTGGAATCCATCTGATTTCAAATATTCCTCTTAATTTTTTAATGTTACTGCCATCAATAGATGCAATATTCTCTGTTGCTAGAGCTTCTGAATGAATTTGCTGTAATAGTTTTTTTGATTGAACTGGCAAGATTTCAGCTTTCGTCAGAGAAACGGCAGTCAGAATAATCAGACAAATCAGCAAAGTCTTATTAATTCGCATAGATTATATTTAGATAAATTTTATGGATTATCGACTGTTTTATAGTGTGACTTTCAGCGTCATTACATTTCTTAATATAATTATGTTAATTATTTCCCGACTGACTTGATAGGAAACTAGTATTAATTACTTATTTCCTTATTCAGCACAGTTGATAATTAAATGAGTCAAGGCATCAATCAAGCGATCGCTCTCCATTGGCATAATATCTTTACCGTGCATAATCTCTTGCGTCATCACAAAATGCACTAATGAGCCAATCAAAATTCTGGCGGTGGCTTCTGGGTCAGGAATATTCAGTTCAGAACGGGAAGCAAGATATTTACTAATAGTTTCTATAGCTGGTTTGGCAATACTACCAATAAACACCTGTGCTAACTCTGGAAATCGTGCTGACTCTCCCATCAACAAACGCTCAAATGATTGGTATTCAGGGTCATTGACCATTTGATTTAAAGCCGTTTTAGCTAGTCGTCGCAGCACTATATAAGGTTCTCCCTGTAAAGGCTGTGTACCCAAAATCGAATGAAACCGTTTGATCGCTAATTTCTCAATTAAGGCTCTAAATAGTCCCTCTTTATCCTGAAAATGACTGTAAACCGTGGCTTTAGAAACTCCCGCCGCCTCTGCAACTTTATCCATACTCGTAGCCGCATAGCCATGCGCCAAAAATTCCTGCATCGCTCCTTGCAGAATTTTTTCAATCTTTTCGGTAGAATTTGAGCGTTCTGTATCCCCAGCTTTTGGGCGTGCCATATATGATTCAATCCTTTGGAGTGGCGTAGCGACTTTATAAAATAGGCATCGCTTGACTAAACTAGTCAGTTTAGTATAATCATATTATAAGACTAAACCGTTTAGTTTTGTATATCTCAGTTCAGATATTGAGCCGACATTAAGCATATAAGAGTATCTGTATTAGTTATCAGGACGGGTGAGTAGTTGGGGATTGGGGGATTGGGGACTGGGTGGACAAGGTAGACAAGGTAGACAAGGTAGTATTGATTTCCTAACTTAGCACCAGTTAAACGCCGCGCTACCACTAACACCACTCATTACTCATTACTCATTACTCATTACTCAGCACCGGCTAAACGCCGCGCTACCGCTAACACCACTCAGCACTAAAATTGCTACAAAGGTATGCGATTGTGCATAATTCAAAGCTAGACCGTTCATTTTCTCCTCAACCGATTTTACGGCGAGCCATTTTTTTAGCTATTTTTGTATCTTTTACATCCATAGGAATCAGTGTTTTTACAGCATTTAGAATCAGGGAAGCGTCCAGTCAGAAGGTACAAGCACCAACAACATTATTCACAGAGCTAAAAACAATAACCGCTTTAGGACGAATTGAACCCAAGGGGAATGTTATTCAACTTTCGGCGACTACATCCAGTGAAGGCAGTCGGGTAGAGCAATTATTGGTAAAAGAGGGAGACAGGGTAAAAGCTGGACAAGTAATTGCGATTTTAGACAGCCACGACAAGTTAGAAGCTGCCTTAAAAGCAGCAAAAGAAAAGGTAAAAGTCGCACAAGCTAATCTAGACCGCACTAAAGCCGGAGCGAAAAAAGGGGAAGTGACAGCCCAACAAGCCATCATAGCTCGTCTGCAAGTAGAAGCTAAAGGTGACATAGCTGCACAAACTGCTACGGTAGCAAGATTACAAGCCGAAGTGCAGAACGCTTTAATAGAAAATCAACGTTATCAAACACTGTATCAACAAGGGGCAATTTCTGCTTCCCAAAGTGATAGCCAACGCTTGCGCCTAGAAACTGCCCAAAAGAACCTGCAAGAAGCTCAAGCACAGCTACAACGCCTGCAAATGAGCAGCCAGCAAAAACTACAAGAAGCCGAAGCTAACTTAGCACAAATCACCGAAGTTAGGGGTGTAGACGTAGTAGCAGCAGTAGCCGAAGTCAATAGTGCTTTAGCAGCGATGAATCAAGCCCAGGTTAATCTTAACCAAGCTTACGTGCGATCACCCCAAGATGGACAAGTCTTAGCAATTCACACCCAACCAGGAGAAATAGTTTCCAGTAGTGGGATTGCTGAAATTGGACAGACTAGTCAAATGTACGTCATCGCCGAAGTTTACGAAAGCGACATCAGCAAAGTCAAAGTTGGACAGTCAGTGCGAATCATTGGTGATTATCTACCCGCAGAAATGCAAGGTACTGTTGAACGCAAAGGCTTACAAATCAAGCGACAAAACGTCGTCAACACAGACCCCACAAGCAACATTGACAACCGAGTTGTAGAAGTCCAAATCCGTCTCAACACCACCTCTAGTCAACAAGCGGCTGATTTAACCAATATGCAAGTTAAAGCAGTAATCGAGTTGTGATACCAATTCAAAATTCAAAATTCAAAATTCAAAATTAAGAAATCCCTATTTTGTAAGGGGTTCTTAATTTGGATCTGTTTTATGACTTTAGTGAATTGGTATGAGAAGGCAAAAGGTAAAAGGTGAAATATCTTTCCTCTACATCCCTAAACTCACTCCCAATCCCCAATCCCAAAATTATGTTTCAACAACTACGACGGCGGACACCTTTAGGTTGGCTGCAATTAAGTCATGAAAAAAGTCGGCTGTTAGTAGCATTATCAGGTATTGCTTTTGCGGACTTACTGATGTTTATGCAGCTAGGATTTCAAGCCGCTTTGTATGACAGTAATACTCAGCTACATCGCAACTTACAAGCAGATATTATTCTCATCGGCTCACAAACTCGCAACCTACAACGCATTTCTACCTTTTCTCGACGGCGATTATATCAAGCATTAGATGTTCCGGGGGTAAAGTCAGCAGAGGCGATGTATGTGAGTAATATGGTGTGGAAAAACCCTCAAACCCGCCGTGATACAGAGATTTTAGTGATTGGGATTAATCCAGATAAACCTGCTGTTGATTTTCCTGAAGTTAACCAAAAGCGTTCAGAAATCAAATTACCAGATACAGTTTTATTCGACCGTGCAGCCAGGGGAGATTATCAAGCAACCATTGCTCAATTAGAACAGGGTCAAACCGTCAAGACAGAATTAGAACGGCGGACAGTTACTATTAGTGGGTTATTTAAATTAGGGGCTTCCTTTGGGGCTGATGGGACGTTAATTACCAGTGATGAAAATTTCCTGCGGTTTTTTCCTCGACAACAAGTTTCTAGTGTCAGTTTAGGCTTAATTAAATTAAAACCAGGGGCGAATATTCAACAAGTGCAAGCTGCTTTACAATCACGGCTATCACAAGATGTTAAAGTGTTAACCCATCAGCAATTTATTGAATTTGAAAATAATTTTTGGCGGACTAATTCTCCCATAGGATTCATTTTTAGCATTGGGGTATCAATGGGTTTTGTAGTAGGCGTAATTATTGTTTATCAGGTTTTATCTACAGATGTGAATGCCCATCTGAAAGAATATGCCACCTTTAAAGCCATAGGATATCGTCATTATTACCTGCTAGGTGTGATTTTTGAAGAAGCTGTAATTTTAGCCTTATTAGGATTTTTCCCAGGGTTAGTAGTATCTTTAGGACTTTATCAATTAACCCGTAGTGCCACTAATTTACCCATCTACATGACCATCATGCGCGCATTGCAGGTATTGATACTAACTATTATTATGTGTGCAATTTCGGGTGCGATCGCCACACGTAAACTACAAGCCGCCGACCCCGCAGATATGTTTTAGTCAATAGTCAATAGTCAATAGTCAACAGTCAATAGTTATTAACACTTCTTCTTCCTTGTCTACCTTGTCTACCTTGTCCACCTTGTCTACCTTCCAATGCCCCATTCCCAATTCCCCATTCCCTAATCATGTTTACTGCCATTTCTATTCGGAATCTTGACCATTACTTTGGTAATGGTTCACTGCGTAAGCAAGTTTTATGTAATATCAACTTGGAAATTAATCAAGGTGAAATTGTAATTTTAACCGGGCCGTCTGGTTCTGGTAAAACTACATTATTAACCTTAGTGGGTGGATTGCGTTCTGCACAGTGTGGGAGTTTACAAGTGTTAGGACGAGAACTCTGTGGTGCGGATGCGGAAAAATTAGTCCAGGCGCGACGCAATAACGGCTATATATTTCAATCTCATAACCTCCACGGTAGTTTAACAGCACTACAAAACGTCAAAATGGGCTTAGAGTTACACCAGCATATTGAACTTGAGGAAATAGAAACTCGTGCAGTGCAGATTTTAGAACAAGTGGGGTTAGGAAATCGCCTCCATTATTATCCCAGCCAAATGTCTGGAGGTCAAAAACAAAGAGTGGCGATCGCACGCGCTTTAGTCAGCCATCCCCAAATTGTTTTAGCTGATGAACCTACAGCAGCTTTAGATAGCCAGTCTGGTCGAGATGTAGTCAACCTGATGCAAAAACTTGCTCAAGAACAAGGTTGTACTATCTTGATGGTGACTCATGACAATCGCATCCTCGACATTGCTGATCGCATTGTACATATGGAAGACGGCAAATTAGTCAATAGTCAGAAGTCATTAGTCATTAGTCATTAGTAAACAGTCATTAGTAAACAGCCAACACTGTTGGGGCTTCCAGAAAATAAACTATCTAATTTATCTGCTTCCAAACAACTGTCTTTCCCCCTGCACCCTGCACCCTGTCCCCCTGCCTCATACCTGCCCCCCTTGCCATCAAGGTAAGTTCCTTCACCCTTCCTCATTCTTCACATACTTGTCGTATGGTCGTAATATTGCTGCCATAACTCTCTGACATAGTAATAATGTATTTGGTTACAAAATGCTTTTTTTGGGTTACAAGGTAGGTCTTCCTGCCTTTTTTATTGCCAAATTTCCGAGATGACATTCTCTAAACGAGAGATACAGACTATTTAACTCTAGAATCCCCTGCATCTAGTACAAGCTGATGCGGGGGATTTTGTCAATCAGAATCTAGAGCTATCAAGAAAAATAATACATAAATTATCTCTCAATTCCCTATTCCTCATTCCCCATTCCCCGTTTCCTGCCAAGGCTATGAACTTTCAAGTTAGAACAGAATCGCTATAGATGTACGGTTATTTTCAAAAAACAGGTAGGGTTACTGTATCTATAGATATTGTTTATTAATTTAAAATCATAATTATTTATGCTTGGGACTATACCTAGCAAAAACAAAATCTCTCATCTTAGAAAAAAAACTTAAAGATAATTTTTACAGGAGGCTGGTAGATGGCTGCAACCGACTTCAAGGACTATTACGCGATTTTGGGAGTTAGTAAAACTGCCAGTCCTGAAGAAATTAAACAGGCGTTTCGCAAACTAGCCCGCAAGTATCACCCTGATGTTAATCCTGGTAATAAGCAGGCTGAAGCAAGCTTCAAAGAAGTGAATGAAGCTTATGAAGTGTTATCAGATGCAGATAAACGCAAAAAATACGACCAATTTGGTCAATATTGGCGACAGGTAGGGGATGGTGGCTTCCCTGGTGGTGCTGGTGTTGATATGAATGGCTTTGACTTTAGTCAATACGGCACTTTTGATGAATTTATCAACGAATTACTAGGACGCTTTGGCGGTGGTGCGCCTCGTGGTGGAGGCAGGCAAAATTATTCCTATCGCACCCCTGGCGGCCGACCTGGGGGTGGCTATGGTGGTTTTGGGGACTTCGGGTTTCAAGATGTAGGCACAGGTGGCGCGCAAGATACGGAAGCGACGATTACTTTAACTTTTGCTGAAGCATTTGCAGGTACTCAAAAGCGTTTTAGCCTGGGTAATGAAAATTTAGAAGTTCGTATCCCTCCTGGTGCAAAACCTGGTAATCGTTTACGGGTAAAGGGTAAAGGTCAATTTAACCCCATGACTCAACAACGGGGTGATTTGTATTTAAAAGTAGAATTACAACCACACTCATTTTTCCAAATTGAAGGGGATAATTTAGTCTGTGAAGTCCCCATTACACCCGATGAAGCTGCTTTGGGTGCGTCAATTGATGTTCCGACTCCCGACGGTAGTGTAAATGTGAAGTTACCGGCTGGTGTCCGTTCTGGTCAATCCTTGCGTTTGCGGGGTAAAGGTTGGCCTTTAACCAAAGGTGGCAGAGGCGACCAGTTAGTGAAAGTGGCGATCGCACCACCAAAAGACATGAGCCAACAAGAACGAGAATATTATGAGAAAATCCGGGCTATCCGTACTTATAATCCTCGGAGTCATTTACAGCAAGTCAAACTGTAAAATTTAGCTCAAAATCATGAATAGGCGATCGCATCTGATTGAGATTCAAGTCTGGGTGCGATCGCCTTGTGATTTTGATAATAATTGCTGAAGAAACTTCTGTGCTACAAATAATAAACTCTTTGTGATCCCTACCAGTATTGGGTTCTAATTAAATGTCTTAACTGTCCACACAATTATTTAAGTAAAATCTTAACTGTCCTAAATGTTATTGCATTTCCTTATTAAAGATGGGATTATGCTAAGGCAAAATTCCAAATTTATGTAAAAAAATACCATTATTTTCAAATATCAAATAAAACATAATAAATCGAATAATTTTGTAAATAGTAAAAACTATCTTAGTCATACAGAGTAAAAATTATTGGTTCAGGATGAGTTGAATCTCACCAAGTTAACAAATGCAAAAAAATGAATTCTTTAAGTAAACCGTCTTATCGTATCGTTGCCATTCATGGAGAAGGAATTGGAGCAGAGGTTGTAGAAGCCTCCCTCAAAGTTTTGCAATACGTTGCTAAATTGGAGAAATTTAACTTACAAGTAGACTACGGCTGGCTTGGTAAAACAGCCTTAGACAAATTTGGGAGTTACTTTCCTAAAATCACAGCTGACTTATGTGATGGCTCGGACGGGATTGTATTTGGTGCAGTTACTCAAGGTGGACTGCTAGAACTGCGAAAACACTACGATTTATTTTGTAATCTGCGTCCAATTCGGATGTTTGACAGTCTGCTGGATAAATCTAGCCTCCGGCCAGAAAAAGTCCAAAATCTAGATATACTCGTGATTCGAGAATTAGTCAGTGGCATTTATTTTGGCCCTGCGGGGAGGTCTGTAGATGAGCGGGGAGCCTATGGATATCACACCATGCTCTACTACGATGACGAAATTCGCCGGATTGCGCGACAAGCCCTGCAAAAAGCCCAAAAACGTCGCGGACTATTAACTGTCGCCCACAAAGAAAATGCTTTACCTCATTTACCTTGGACTCGTCTAGTACAAGAAGAAGCTAGCAACTTTCCTGGCGTGATTGTAGAGCCAATGTTGGTAGACAACCTAGCCATGCAAATGGTTTTAAATCCCCAAAGATTTGATGTGATTTTAGCTAGTAATTTGTTTGGGGATATTCTCAGTGATATTGGCGGAGCATTAATTGGATCTGTGGGTTTATTAGGGTCAGCGAGTCTCAATGCAAATGGCTTTGGACTATACGAAGCCATCCACGGTACAGCTCCAGACATTGCAGGAAGAGGAATTGCTAATCCCTTGGGAACATTGGGAGCTTGTGTTTTAATGCTGCAACAATGGGGAGAAGCTGGTGCTGTCCAACGTATTCTCGCAGCACAAGATAGAGTTTTAGCGAAAGGATATCGAACCGCTGATTTGTCTCCTCAAGGCTCAGAAATATTAGTCAATACTGAAGAACTAATTGACCTTTTATTAGAAGAACTTTCTCGCGCACAAGATTCTGAATTCGGGGTGCTTTATGAGTCATACAGATAAAATCTTATATCTAGGAGATGATATCAATACTGATGATATTATTCCTGCCAATCGAGCTACTACATATGATCCAGAAAATCTCAAAAACTATGCTTTAGAACATGTGATTGGCATAGGAGAATTACAAAAATATAACGTGATTGTCGCCGGGAAAAATTTCGGCTGTGGCTCTAGTCGAGAAATTGCCCCCATAGCCTTGAAAGCCGCCGGTATTAAAAAGATTCAGGCACAATCTTTTGCAGAAATTTTTTATAGAAATAGTATCAATATTGGGCTAGCTTTAGAGATTCTCGGAGAAA
Source organism: Nostoc sp. CENA543 (assembly GCF_002896875.1). Taxonomy (GTDB): domain Bacteria; phylum Cyanobacteriota; class Cyanobacteriia; order Cyanobacteriales; family Nostocaceae; genus Trichormus. The sequence goes on along the minus strand of NZ_CP023278.1, from coordinate 5,227,234 downwards.
AACAAGAAAATCCGGTAGTTGATGCGATCGCTCAAGCAGGTGGACTGATACCCTTTAATCAGATGCGTCGTCAGGGCAAAATTACCGTTCCTCAGAGCGTCACACCCCCAAGACCCATGACTTTAGTTGAGAAACTCCTAGCTAAAGCCTCCGGTAATTCCTACGTCCGACCTGGAGAAGTGGTATTTGCCCAAGTAGATTTAGCCCTCTCTCATGATGCCGTAGCCGCGCCTGTAGCTAAGACATTCTATGAAAACTATGGAGAAGGGGCAAAATTGTGGGATGCACAAAAGGTAGTTTTAGTTGCCGACCACTTCATCCAAGTCAATGATATCCGTGATGACCGCCGAGCTGACCTGATGTATGAGCAGATGATTCAGTTTGCTCAAGACCAAGGATGTCATTTATTTGACATGGTTTCCCCTGGTGAAGCCGCAGGGATTTGTCACGTTTTACTCCCAGAAAAGGGATTTGTCCGCCCAGGAATGATCATCGCCGGTACAGATTCCCATACTTGCACCCACGGAGCATTAGGAGCTTTTGCCACAGGGGTCGGCACTACAGACATGGCCAATATCTATGCTACGGGGGATATGTGGATGCGTGTGCCATCCACACTAGTGTTTGAATTATCTGGAAATCTCCCACCCCATATCAGTGCTAAGGATATTATCTTGTTTATCCTGGGGCAACTTGGTTGTGCAGGGGCGACGGGTAAAGTGATGGAGTTTAGAGGCTCCATCCTCGCTCAACTACCCTTTGATGAGCGTCTGACTCTAGCTAATATGGCAGTGGAATGCGGGGCTATTTGTGGTTTGATTGTCCCTGATGAAATTACCCGCAATTATGTCAACAGTCGCTCTCAGCAGGAATTTACAGAGATCATCGCCGATGCTGATGCGGAGTACGAAAAAGTTTATCAATTTGACCTCAGCCACCTAGAACCACAAGTGGCGCGTCCTCCCAAACCAGACCAAGTAGTACCCATTAGTCAGTTAGAAGATACTCCCATTACTAAAGCTTTTATCGGCTCTTGTACAGGCGGAAAACTCTACGATTTAGCTCAAGCGGCGGAAGTATTACAGGGTCGTCAACTAGCAGACGGCGTGAACTTATATATAGTACCTGCTTCTATAGAAATTCGTGAACAAGCGCAAGCTCTGGGCTATTTAGATATTTTTGCCCAAGCGGGGGCGCAGATTCTCAAGTCAGGTTGCGGAGCTTGTATCAACTCTGGAATTGGGGTATTGGACAAAGAAGAAGCTGGGATTTATGCCACCAATCGCAACTTTAAAGGCCGCAGTGGTGATCCCACAGGTAAAAACTATTTAGCTTCCCCAAGAACGGTAGCGATATCAGCTGTCAAAGGCAAAATTAGCCACCTTTTAGATTAAACACGACACTAAGTAGATTACGAATGAATCAGGAGGAAAATGTTAAAAATTTAGCTTTATCTGAGTGGAAGTGACTGTAATATCGCTTAGTCTAGACTCTGAGATTAGTTTTTTAATTTATATGAAAGACTCGAATCTCGTACCAGTGAAAAAGTTTGTACCAAAAAAATCAGGAGTCAAGTTCATGAACACCGACGACATCATTAAGAAAGTAGCAGGATTAGGTCTTCCTGGCATAGTTCTGTTAGTCTTAGCAATTTCATCAGCAGGTAGTAATGCAGCAATTGTTGCTGCTCTCACATCAGCAGGCGGGCCTTTTGGCATCCTTGGCGGTATTGGTCTACTCGGTCTAACAGGACTTGTAGGAGATAGCCTTTCAGGAATTGGTCTAGAAGCCATTCTCAAGGGTGTCTATTCAGAACGGAAAAAAACCGATTCATTAAGATTGTTGCTTAAAGAAATTCAAGATTTACCAATTTCAGATGAGCTAAAAATCAAACTGCAAGATCATCTCAATGCAGACACTACGACCAATAGCGAATCTGTAGAAGAGCCAAGGACAGTGGAAATTGTCGAAGAATAATTGCACTGTTAAATTTGGTGACATTTGAGCATAAATGCCGCTAAATAGTTGTTTTTATAAGTTTGGAATCGGGTTAAATACAAAATTGTATACCGTAAGTGCGAAATCATACGCAGTCTTGCCAAACTCCAAAATGGCCTCTGAGTTTGATGTCATTAGATTAATCTCTCAAAGGCCATTTCCGTAGTATTTGAGTTTCAATTTGTTGGCGATCGCATTTTTTTCGACGTTGTTTTCCAAGTTAAAAAAACTTTTTAATAATATAAATAGATGAATGTAAATTAAATGTATTCACCAAAATCATAATCCTGAACAATAAACTCGTATATATTGATTGCTGCTATTTTTTATTTTTTTATACAAAAATCATGGAAGAAATGCTAACTGAATCTGCTATAAACCTTGAGAATTTTACTAATTTAACAACACAAGAACTACATCAAATATTGGTGGAATGGAATAATACATCTGTAGATTATCCTCAACATTTGTGCATACAAGAATTATTTGTCGCACAAGTAGAGAAAACACCAGATAATATTGCGATCGCCTTTGAAGGTCAACAACTTACCTATCAACAGTTGAATCACCGAGCTAACCAAGTAGCTCATTATCTACAATCTTTGGGTGTAAAACCAGAAGTATTAGTCGGGATTTGTCTTGAGCGTTCCTTAGAAATGATCATTGGCCTCTTAGGAATCCTCAAGGCTGGTGGTGCATATTTACCATTAGATCCGACATATCCCCAAAACCGTCTGTCTTTCATGTTGTCAGACTCACAAACGCCATTGCTGTTAACTCAGCAAAAGTTTGTTGGTCAATTTGCTGCAAGTAATGTAAAGACTGTCTGTTTAGATACGGATAGAGAATTAATTGATTCTCAAAGCCAAGATCATCCTCATAGTGATGTCACCTCAGAAAATCTGGCTTATGTAATTTATACATCCGGTTCCACAGGCACACCCAAAGGCGTTGCTGTCCCCCATCGGGCTGTAAATCGGCTCGTATGCAACACCAATTATGTGCAGTTTACCTCTGCTGAACGCACAGCCCAAGCCTCGAACACTTCCTTCGATGCAGCCACCTTTGAGATTTGGGGTTCATTGCTGCATGGTGCGACCTTAGTGGGTGTTCCGCAGAATGTTCTGCTCTCACCCCTAGATTTTGCCGCCTACATCCGTGATCACAAAATTAACGTATTATTTTTAACTACGGCTTTATTTAATCAGTTAGCTAATATTGCGCCCCAAACATTTCAAGACTTGCGCTACTTGCTATTTGGTGGCGAGGCTGTAGATCCCAAGTCTGTGAAAACGGTGCTGGAGAATGGCGCACCACAACATTTGCTGCACGTTTATGGCCCAACTGAAAATACAACGTTCTCTTGTTGGTATCAAGTTGAGGATGTCCCAGAAGGGGCTACAACTTTACCCATTGGTCGCCCAATATCAAATACACAAATCTATATACTAGACTCCCAACTACAACCTGTTCCCGTTGGTACTCCTGGGGAAATTTATATTGGTGGTGATGGTTTAGCCAAAGGCTACCTCAACCGTCCAGAGTTGACTGAAGAAAGATTTATTCTGCATCAGTTGCCAGAGGTAGGAGAAACCAGATTATATAAAACCGGAGATTTAGCTCGTTATTTACCAGACGGTAATATTGAGTTTGTCGGGCGAGTCGATAACCAAGTGAAGATTCGCGGCTTCCGCATTGAATTAGGCGAAGTCGAAGCAGTTTTACATCAACACCCAGATATACAACAAGCGGTGGTAATTGTCCGCGAAGATGTTCCTGGTGATAAGCGGTTGGTTGGGTATATTGTTCCTCAGCCAGAATCAGCAGTCAGCGCCACAACTGTAAAACACTTTCTAGAAGAAAAGTTGCCTACCTATATGGTTCCAGCAGCTTTGATGATGCTTGATTCCTTACCTTTGACCCCAAATGGTAAGGTAGACCGCCGCAGTCTTCCAGCCCCGGCGCGGACACGCCCCGATTTGGAAGAAGCTTTTGTTGCACCTCGTAACCCTATTGAAGAGAAGTTAGCCTCTATTTGGGCGGAATTATTGGGACTGGATCTAGTAGGAATCAATGATAACTTTTTCTGTTTGGGTGGTCATTCTCTGATTGTGACTCAGATGCTGTCTCGTGTGCGGGAAGTTTTCTCAGTTCACATATCCTTTACTCAGATATTCGCCAATCCTACCATTGCTGCTGTAGCTCAACTCATAGCCCAAGGCGGGGAAGAATCACAATGGCAACGTCCTGTCATCCAACGCATTTCTCATGAAGGACTTGTACCAGTTTCCTTCTCTCAAGAGCGTATCTATTTTGTTCATAAATTAGCACCCGAAAATAGTGCTTACCAATTCCAAGCCACGATGGATATTAAAGGTGTCTTGGACATTGCAGCACTACAACGTTCTTTAGATGAGATTGTCAAGCGTCATGAAATCTTCCGCACCACTTATCAGGAAGTGAATGGTCGCCTATATCAAGTAATTCACCCCCATCCAGGAGCCGCTTTTAGATTCGTTGACCTGCGAGATATTCCTGAACCTGAAAGGGAAGTAGAAGCACAAAAGTTAGTCGAAGCAGAAGTTCTCACACACTTAGACCTGACACAACTACCTATAGTTCAATGGGCTGTATTTCAGTTGAGCGACCAGGAATATATATTGACCCATGTTGAGCATCACATGGCTCATGATGGTTGGTCATTTAACGTCTTTTTGGGTGAGTTGGTAGCACTGTATGAAGCTTTCTCGGCGGGTAAACCTTCCCCACTACCTGAATTAAGTTACCAGTTTGCGGATTTTGCTACTTGGCAGCGTGAATGGGCGAAAACCCCAGAAGCTCAAGCCCAGTTGGCTTATTGGCAACAAAAATTAGCAGGGATTCCGCCGTTGTTGGAATTACCTTACGATCGCCCACGTCCTAAAGAACAAACTTATAATGGCGATCACGTCAGGATGGAATTACCCGTCGATTTGTGCGAAGACCTGAGAGTTTTCAGTCATCAAGAAGGTGCAACCTTATTTATGACGATGCTGGAAGCTTTCATCATCCTGTTACATCGATACATTGGCCAAGACGATATTTTTATCGGGTCTGCGGTTGCGAATCGCCGGATACACCAAATCGAGAAGATTATGGGGATGATTGTCAATAACTTGGTGTTACGCACCGATGTATCAGGTAATCCCACCGTGCGGGAATTACTCGACCGTGTGCGCCAAGTGACAATGGAAGCTTACGCCAACGAAGACGTACCTTTCGATAAGGTGGTAGAGGCGATTAGACCAGTCCGTAACCTGAGCCATAATCCCTTGTTTCAGGTGATGTTCAGTTTCCATAACTCCGCCAAGCCGTATTTGAAATTCCCTGGCTTTGACTTCTTCTTGCATGAACCAGCGAGTAACAAATCTGCGAAGTTTGATATTGACTTCCTAGTTATTCCACGGTTTGAACAAAGCGTACAGCACGGCGCGAAAACCGGAGCTAAAGGAATTACCTTAGTTTTGGAATATAACAGCGACCTGTTTGATGCTGACACCATGCAAGAGATGTTAGAGCAGTATCAACAGGTACTCATTGAGATGCTGGCCAACCCAGAGCAACAAATTGGGCAAATACCTCTGGTTACGCCATCTCAGCAGCAATTAATAGAAGAATGGACGCAAAAACATCGGGAATATACACAGAAAGACTGTATCTATAAGTTATTTGAACAGCAAGTACAATTAACACCCGATACTGTAGCTGTAGAACAAGATGGGCAGAAATTAACTTACCGCGAATTGAGCGATCGCGCCAACCAAATCGCCCACTATCTGCAAAGTTTGGGAGTGAAGCCAGAAACCTTAGTAGGTCTATGCGTTGAGCGTTCCTTGGATATGATTGCAGGCTTACTGGGAATTCTCAAAGCCGGTGGTGCTTATGTTCCTATTGACCCTGCTTATCCCCAAGAACGTATTACTGAGATTGTGACAGATACCCAGCTTGGTATTGTACTCACACAGGCGCGATTCCAAGATAAATTAGCAGGTTACACAGGCAAAACAATTTGTTTAGACACAGATTGGCAAGCGATCGCCACCCACAGCACAGCTAACCCAGTTAGTGATGTTCAACTGGATAACCTAGCCTACATTATTTATACCTCTGGCTCTACGGGTAAACCCAAGGGCGTAATGATTGAACATCGTTCATTGCAAAACTTTGTTCTCACTGCCATTGAAGAGTATGGTATCAATGCTCAAGATAAAGTGCTGCAATTTGCATCTGTGTGCTTTGATACATCCATTGAAGAAATCTTCCCCTGTCTGTGTGTTGGTGCAACCTTAGTTTTACGCACCGAAGTTATGCTCAACTCTAGCGATGACTTTTGGCGGTGTTGCCAAACATCACAGTTGACTGTGTTGGATTTACCGACAGCATATTGGCATCAATTAGTCACAGAACTGCAACCCCAAGACTCACGTATTCCCGCCAGTTTGAGGACTGTAATTATTGGTGGTGAAGAAGCCCAACTAGAAAAAGTGCAACGTTGGCACAGTAGTATTGCTCACATTTCCCCATCACCCCAATTATTTAACAGCTACGGCCCAACAGAAGCCACAGTCGTCACCACCCTAGAACGCCTCACCCCAGAATTAACCTCCGTCAGCATTGGTAAACCAATTAGCAATGCTCAACTTTATGTTTTAGATCAATATCTGCAACCCGTACCCATAGGAGTCCCAGGGGAACTGCATATTGGGGGAGCAGGACTAGCCAGAGGTTATTGGCAACGTCCTGAACTCACCGCCGAGAAATTCATAGATTTTTCCACTCCCAAACCCCTAAAACTCTACAAAACCGGCGATTTAGTCAGACTGCGGAAAGATGGCAATTTAGAATACTTGGGACGAGTTGACAACCAAGTGAAGATTCGCGGCTTTCGCATTGAGTTGGGAGAAATTGAAGCGGTATTGAGACAACATCCCCAAGTGTCGCAAGCTGTGGTAATTGCTCATGAAGAAGTTCCCGGACAAAAGCGGCTTGTGGCTTATGTTGTACCACAAGCACCAAAACCAACCATTGACGAAATGCGTGATTTCCTCAAGCAGAAACTCCCGCATTTCATGATTCCGGCGGCGTTTATGTTGTTGGAAAGTATTCCGATGACTCCTAACCAAAAGGTAGATTATCGTGCTTTACCAACACCTGACTTTTCTCGTAGTGCGGAAGATAAATTTGCAGCACCCCGCACACTCATAGAAGAGAAATTAGTAGCGATTTGGTCGGAAGTTCTCAGAATAGAAAATGTTGGCATTCACGATAACTATTTTGAACTGGGTGGAGATTCAATTCTCAGTATTCAGTTAGTTTCTAAAGCTAATCAGGCGGGTATCCAAATTGCAGCTAAACAGCTATTCAAATATCAAACCATTGCTGAGTTAGCTACTGTAGCGGGTATCACTCGCCAAATCAACGCCCAACAGGGATTAGTAACTGGTGATGTAGGCTTAACACCGATTCAACAGTGGTTTTTCGAGCAGAAATTACCCCAAACCAATTACTTTAACCAGTCAGCATTACTGGAAGTACCAACAGACGTACAACCTAAGTTATTACAGCAGGTAATCGAACAACTGTTATTACATCACGATGCTTTACGTCTGCGGTTTGTGCAGCAAGGTGAAACCTGGGAACAAATTCACACCACCCAGGAAACTGTACCACTGAGCATTTTTGATTTATCGGATCTTGCACCAGCAGAACAAGATGCTGCTATCAAAGCTCAAGATGCTGAACTCCAGGCGAGTTTGGATTTAACCACCGGAAAAACCGCACAATTCGCCTTATTCCAGTTAGGAAGCGATCGCCCCAGTCGTTTACTCTGCATTATCCATCACTTAGCCGTTGACGGGGTTTCCTGGCGGATTTTACTGGAAGACTTAGCTACTGCGTATCAACAAATTAGCCGGGGTGAGGCGATTAAACTACCAGCTAAGACAACATCATGGCAATATTGGAGCGATCGCCTAACATCATACGCCCAAACCGAAGCCGTTAAACAGTTGGATTATTGGCTCAATCAATCGGATATCCCTGTAAACCCCTTACCAGTAGACTATCCATCTGATAACGAAAATAACACCATCGCCGCTACTGCATCTGTATCACTGGCTTTGACTGAAGAACAAACCCGCGCCCTATTACAAGATGTACCTTCTGCCTACAACACACAAATTAACGACGTACTTTTAACAGCATTAGTACAGAGTTTTGCTCAGTGGACAGGCGAAAATTCTTTAGTCATCGATTTAGAAGGACATGGAAGAGAAGACTTATTTGAAGATGTAGACTTGTCGCGGACTATTGGCTGGTTTACCACCTTATTTCCCGTCGGGTTACAACTCAAAGACAATGAAAATTTAGGAGACGCTTTAAAGTCAGTCAAAGAACAACTACGACAAATTCCCAACCGAGGAATCGGTTATGGCGTATTGCGATATCTGCACGCAAACACCACCATCCGCGAAAAATTAGCCTTCCGACCACCAGCACAAGTTAGTTTTAACTACCTTGGTCAATTTGATCAAGTGCTGAGAGCATCTGAAAACTTGGGTGCAGCCCAAGTTTTCAAATCAGAACAAAGCCCACTCAATACACGCTCTCACCTGTTAGGAATAAGCGGCTTTATTCGTGCAGGAAAACTAGAAATGACCTGGAGTTATAGCGAGAAAATTCACAAACGAGACACCATTGAGAAATTAGCTTCACAATTCATAGAAGCCCTAAAAAATCTCATCTTTCACTGTCAATCAAAAGACAACCAAAGCTACACCCCCTCCGATTTTTCCGCCGCTAAACTCAACCAAAAACAACTAGACAAATTTCTCACCAAAATTAGCAAGAAGTAGTCAACAGTCAATAGTCAATAGTTTTCCCCCTTGTCCCCCTTGTCTACTTTTCCCCAGTCCCCAATCCTTCTTTAATTTTGAATTTTGAATTTTGAATTGATAAGTCCCCAACCCAGAGGTAATAATGCAAAACATCGAAGACCTTTATGAACTTTCACCTATGCAACAAGGGATGTTGTTTCATACCCTTTATGCACCAGAGTCAGAAGTTTATTTTGAGCAATTAGTTTGCATACTCTCTGGGGAATTGAATTTTCCGGCGTTCCAAACAGCTTGGGAACAGGTTGTGGCGAGACATTCCGTGTTACGCAGTTCCTTTTATTGGGAAGAGATAGAAAAACCCTTGCAAGTGGTGAGTAAGCAGGTGGATCTTCCGTGGGAGAGGCTGGACTGGCGGAATTTTGCACCTGATGAACAACAGCAGCAGTTAGAAGAGTGGTTAAAAAGCGATCGCCAAAAGGGATTTACTCTTAATCAAGCCCCCCTGATGCGCTTTACCATCATTCAATTAGGGGAGCAAACTCACCAATTTATTTGGAGTCATCATCACATTCTTTTTGATGGCTGGTCAATGCAAATCGTTCTCAAAGAAGTCTTAGCTTTGTATGAAGCTAATCAGCGAGGTGAAGATTTACGCCTCCCAGGAGTTCGCCCCTATCGAGAATATATTGAGTGGTTACAGCAACAGGATATTGAGCAAGCGAAAAACTTTTGGCGCAAAACTCTTCAAGATTTAGAAGTTCCTAGTTTATTGGGAAGGAACATAAAAAGCGGAATATATCAGGAGCAACATTTTCAATTATCACCATCGGTAACTGAAAAATTGCAATCTGTAGCGAGACAGCACCATTTAACTTTGAATAATTTAGTGCAGGGCGCATGGGGATTATTAATTTCTCGCTACAGTGGGGAAAATGATGTAGTTTTTGGTGCAACTGTATCCGGCCGTCCTGCAACCCTAGAAAAAGTAGATGCAATGGTAGGGCTATTAATTAATACCCTACCAGTCCGATTAAAAATTACAGCCAAGACAGAATTATTAACCTATCTCCAACAATTACAAACCCAAGCTTTAGAACAGGAACAGTATGCTTATTGTTCTCTAGCAGAAATTCAACAAATGAGTGATATTCCCCCAGGAATGTCACTATTTGATAGTCTTTTGGTATTTGAAAATTATCCAGTAGATTCTAAACAAGCAACCCAAAAAACTTTAGAAGTTAAGCTGATTAGTTGTTTTGAACAGACTAATTACCCTCTGACTTTAGTAATTAATCCTGCTGCTCAATTCTCTGGCAGAATTGTTTACGATATTAGCTGCTTTGATGAGCAAACTATTAACCGGATGATTGGGCATTTCCAAACATTGCTCACAAACATAGTAGCTAATATACAACAAGAGATTGCTGAATTATCATTACTCAGCGCAGAAGAAGAAGCGCAATTAATTCAGCTAGAGAACCATCAAAAATCAGATGCTCTTGATTACAAATGTCTTCATGTGTTATTTGAAGAACAGGTAGACAAAACACCTAATGCAATAGCAATAACATATAAACAAGAAAATTTAACTTATCAAGAATTAAATCACCGCGCTAATCAATTAGCTCATTATTTAAAATCACTAGGAGTTAAACCAGAAATCCGAGTGGGAATTTGTGTTGAGCGTTCCTTGGAAATGGTTATTGGAATCCTCGCAATTCTCAAAGCTGGTGGTGCTTACGTCCCCATAGATCCAGCTTATCCCACTGAAAGAATAGCTTTAATTCTAGAAGATACACAAACACCAATCTTACTCACTCAAACTGATTTACAAAATAGACTCCCAATTAATAATCAAACTGTAGTGAATTTTGATACAGATTGGGAAATTATCTCTCAAAATTCACAAGATAATTTATTAACTGAAGTTACTCCAGAAAATTTAGCATATATTATCTACACCTCTGGCTCAACAGGAACACCAAAAGGGACAGAAGTTCCCCATCGTAGTTTCATCGGTTTTATGTTTGGAGTGGATTACATTCACTTTGATGAAAACCAGGTTTGGCTACAACATTCATCAATTTCTTGGGATGGACTCACCCTAGAAATGTGGCCAGCACTGCTGTATGGTGGACGCTGTGTTCTATATCCAGAAAAAATTCCCACACCAGAAGGTTTAAGTCAAATTATTCAAGGAGAAAAAGTTAATACTTTATTTCTCACTACAGCATTATTCAATCTGATGATTGATATCATGCCAGCAGGTTTATCAGAAATTAAACAACTGATATTTGGAGGAGAATCATTTTCTCTAATTCATGTTCGCAAAGCCTTAGAGTTATTGCCGAAAACCCAAATTGTTCATGCTTATGGGCCTTCGGAATGTACAGTGTTTACCTGTTGTTATCCTATTCCTCAACAACGGGCTGAAAACATTAACTCTCTTCCTATTGGTAAACCCATTGGCGATCGCACAGCTTACATCCTAGATAAAAATTTACATAGAGTTCCTGTAGGTGTAGTTGGTGAACTGTATGTAGGTGGCGCGAGTGTTGCTAGAGGTTACTTAAATCAACCAAAATTAACTAGTGAAAAATTTATTCCTAATCCTTTCCTTCCGGGAGATACACTTTACAAAACTGGGGATTTAGTTCGTCATTTACCTGATGGAAATTTGGAATTTATTGGACGAATTGATACACAAGTAAAAATTCGTGGTTTTCGCATTGAATTAGCAGAAATTGAAGCGATTTTAATTCAGCATCCCGACATTCAGCAAGTTGTAGTAATGGCGCGGGAAGATGAACCAGGGAAAAAATTATTAGTAGCCTATTTAGTGGTTGAAGATAATACACCAACTCCTAAGAGTTTACGAGATTTCCTCAAGGAAAAGCTTCCAGATTATATGATTCCGACTGCTTTTGTCTTTCTGGAAGCTTTACCTCTAACTTCTAACAGTAAAGTTAATCGGCGCGCTTTACCGATTCCTGACTATACGCAAAGAAATCTAGAGATTGATTTTATTGCTCCCAGCACACCAATCGAAAAAGAATTAGCCACAATTTGGACTGAAGTGCTGAAATTACAACAGGTAGGAATTCACGATAACTTTTTTGAGTTAGGGGGACATTCTTTACTAGCTACTCAAGCGATTTCTCGGTTAAGAGAAGTTTTTAATCTAGATTTCCCTTTGCGTTATTTGTTTGACAATCCTACTATTGCTGAACTTGCTCAAAAAGTGATGGAACAACAAATTGAGCAAGCAGAAAATGACGATTTGGCGAGAATTTTGGCAGAGGTAGATCAGTTATCAGAAGATGAGGTGACACAGCAATTAATGTTTTAACAACTAGCTATAGAAATTTAATCTAACAAATGCAAAATTCTCAGGATTTTAGAATATGTCACAGACTATTACATTATCGAATGTTGCGGACAAAAAGGAATTGATAGTTACTTTATTCTCTGCTGTTGATTCCTCTGACTGGAATTTACTTAAAAATTGTTTTGACAACAATATTATTTACGAACGTCCTGGTTATCAGCCTTTTATCGGGCTTGATAAACTACTCAGATTTTATCAGTATGAGAGAATTATTGCCTCTGGAAAACATCACATTGAATATATTGCAATTGATAATAATTATGGTGCTTGCTGGGGCAATTTTATTGGTACACATAAAAATGGCTCAAAAATTAATGAGCGTTTTGCGGATGTTTATTCATTTGAAAATGGTAAATTTAAAACTCGACGCAGTTACTTTTTTAGACCAGCAGTGTAAGTTATAAGAAATATATTAGCCATCCTCAATAACTTTAAAATTCTCTTTGTTTCCTATACTTGATTGTTCATTTAAAAATTAAATTTTCACAATAGATATTATGAGCGATTTGCTAAAGCGTCTTGAAAGCCTATCACCAGAAAAACGAGAATTAGTTCTACAAAAACTCAAAAAGCAGCAGCGATCGCCCATACTCACATCGGTATCAAGGGAACAAAATCTTCCTTTGTCTTTTGCTCAACAAAGATTATGGTTTATTGACCAATTGGAGGGCGAAAATTGTGTCTATAATGTTCCGTTTTTCTGGCGAATTGAAGGTTTACTAAATATCAATGCTTTAGAAAAAGCCATTTTAGAAATTGTCCAGCGTCATGAGGTTTTACGCACTAGTTTTTCTATGGTTGATGAGTCACCTATACAGGTAATTCATGCTCATCCCCAAGTGAAAATACAGGTTATAGACTGGCGAGAAGTCCCAGAAGCAGAACAGTTAAGCAAGGCGCAACATTTAGCAATAACAGAATTACAACAGCCTTTTGATTTATCAAATCCGCCTTTACTGCGAGTCAAGCTGTTAAAACTAGGTGAAAAATCTCATCTGTTGCTATTGGTCATTCATCACATAGTTTGTGATGGTTGGTCAATGGATATTTTCCGTCAAGAATTGTTCACTCTCTACAAAGCTTTTTGTGCTGGGGAATCGTCTCCTTTACCAGCGTTGTCTCTACAATACGCCGATTTCGCCCACTGGCAAAGACAATACTTACAGGGAGAGGTACTGCAAAATCAACTCAATTACTGGCAAAAACAATTAGCCGATGTCCCACCACTGTTAGAATTACCGACAGATCAACCGCGTCCCTCAGTCCAGAGTTTTCGGGGAAGCAGTGAGTTTTTAGCAATCAATCAAGAACTAACACAAAAATTAAAGCGGTTAAGTCAGGAGTCAGGAACTACTTTGTTTATGACTTTACTGGCGGTATTTGCGCTATTACTGTCGCGCTACAGTAGACAAAAGGATATTGTCGTTGGTTCTGCGATCGCTAATCGTAATCGTAGAGAAATAGAACCATTAATTGGCTTTTTTGTCAATACATTGGCTTTGCGTACCAACCTAGAAGGAAATCCCAGTTTTATAGAATTGCTGCAAAGGGTGAAGCAAGTAACCCTCGATGCTTACGACCATCAAGACTTACCCTTTGAGAAACTAGTAGATGAGTTAGGATTAGAGCGATCGCTTTCTCATCATCCTCTATTTCAAGTCGCTTTTGGCTTACAAAGTGGAACTCCAGAGAAACTAGAAATTCCTGGTTTAACTCTCACCCGCTTTGAGTGGGAAAACACCACCACCCTATTTGATTTATCATTAATTTTCCGGGAAACTCCCCAAGGTTTAACAGGTGAATGGGAGTACGCAACAGATTTATTTGCAGCTGAAACTATCCAAGGGATGGTGAGACATTTTGAAGTCCTGCTGACGCAAATTATTGATAATCCTCATCAATCTATCAATCATCTATCCTTGCTGACTGAAGATGAAATTCAGCAACTACAAATTTGGAATCAAACTCAAACAGAATATCCTCAAGATAAAACTTTAGTTGATTTATTTGAAGAACAAGTTGCCAAAAATCCTGATAATTTGGCTGTGGTGTTTGAGTCTGAAAGTCTAACTTATCAACAATTAAATCAAAAAGCCGAGCAATTAGCTGATTATTTAATTGAAAATTACCAAATTCAACCAGATACATTAATAGGTATTTCTGTTGAACGATCATTAGAAATGATCATTGGTGTCCTTGGTATTCTCAAAGCTGGTGGTGCTTATGTACCAATTGACCCCAATTATCCCCAAGAACGGATTCGCTTCATGTTAGAAGATTCGGGAATATCGGTTTTATTAACTCAAAGTTTTTTAGTAGATAAATTACATTTAGATAGTTTAGAAAATCCTGTTGAAGTTGTTTATTTAGATGATGTTTCGTGCGAAGACGCAAAGACGCAAAGTAAAAAGCACAGAGAACTAAGTAAAAATCACGTTCGTCCTGATAATTTAGCTTATGTTATCTACACTTCTGGTTCTACTGGAAAACCAAAAGGTGTGATGATTGAGCATCAAGCCATTGTGAATTTAGCCTTGGGTTGGGTGGAAACATTTAAATTTCATCCCCACAGTCGTTTGCTGCAATTCGGTTCTTTTAGTTTTGATTTGTCTATTGGTGAAATTGCTACTGCTTTATCCGCAGGTGCTTGTTTATATCTAGCTCATCAAGAAACTTTATTACCTAGTCAAACCTTAGTTGATTTTTTAAATGAACACAAAATTACTCATCTTTTTTCACCACCATCGGCTTTAGCAACATTACCAAAAGCCAATCTCAGCAATTTACAATCCATCGGTGTTGGTGGTGAGGCTTGTCCGGCGGAATTAGTGAGTGAGTGGGGAACAGGACGACGTTTTTATAACTGCTATGGGCCGACGGAATGCACAGTTATTGCAGCAATATCTCCTTGTAAACCTAATGGCAAAAAACCATCAATTGGTAAACCTTCGCCCAATCTCCGGATTTATATTTTAGATGCAGACAATCAACTTTTACCCCCTGGAATCCCAGGGGAATTATCTGTGGCGGGAGTGGGTTTAGCAAGAGGTTATCTCAACCGTCCCGAAACTACAGCCGAGAGATTTATTGAAATTAGTTTATTTGGTAGAACTGAACGTATCTATAAAACAGGCGATTTAGCCAGATGGAACACTGACGGGAATTTAGAATATTTGGGACGGATTGATGAGCAAGTAAAATTGCGAGGCTTTAGAATTGAACTAGGAGAAATTGAAGCAATATTGTTACAACATCCATCAGTTCAAGAAGCGGTAGTAATTTTATATAAAACTGACAGCAACCCTAGATTAATTGCTTATATTACAGCAGCCGACAAATCAGTAAGTTTAGCAAGTCAACTTAGAGATTACCTGAAAGATCGCTTGCCTAATTATATGATTCCTAGCCAGATTATGGTTTTGGAAAAATTACCACTTACTGCTAATGGTAAGATAGACCGTCGAGCCTTACCAGAACCAAATACAGGTAATACTGCTGATTTGGAAATACCTGTAACTCCCACTGAAGAATTACTCGCTAGTTTATGGCAAAGTTTGTTAAAGGTTCAGTCTATTAGTCGTGGTGATAACTTCTTTGAACTGGGCGGAAATTCTTTATTAGCAACGCAATTAGTTACCCGAATTCGTGATAGTTTCAAAGTAGAACTACCTGTACGTAAGGTATTTGAGCAGAGTATTTTATCGGAATTAGCACGGGAAATTGATAAAGCATCTGCGAGTGTGATTCTACCTGCGATCGCACCCCAACCAAAAAATGAGCCGAAAACCCTATCTTTTGCCCAATCAAGACTTTGGTTTTTAGCCCAGTTGGAAGGTAAAGGAACATCGGCTACCTACAATATGCCGTTTGCACTCCAACTTGAAGGCCAACTCAATGTAGAGGCTCTGCGGCAAAGTTTAACCTATTTGCTAGAACGACATACCAGTTTACGCACTTATTTCCCAGCCTTAGAGGGAGAACCGCAAATAGTAGTTAAAGATATAGCAGATATAGAATTTCTGGAAATTGCTGATTTACAAGCACTCGATCCCAACACGCAAGCAGCAGCTGTACGCAGATTAGCTGATTACCATGCTCAAGAACCCTTTGACTTAAATACTGGCCCCCTGTTCAAAGCCAAACTACTACAATTAAGTGACCAGAAAAATGTCCTGCTAATTAATATGCACCACATTATCAGTGATGGCTGGTCAATGGGTGTGTTTAAACGGGAATGGGAAAAGGCATACAATGCTTATGCTGGGGGTTCTGAACCAAACTTGTTACCATTGCCAATTCAATACAGTGATTTTGCCGCCTGGCAACGTAGCTGGTTACAAGGAGAAACTTTAGCTACTCAGGAAAATTACTGGCAAAAACAACTGAGTGACGCACCGCGCTTACTAGATTTACCTACCGATTATCCCAGACCCGCCCAACAAAGTTATCAAGGTAAGGGATATAAACAGCGTTTAAGCAGTGAACTGACGTATAAACTCAAAGCTTTAAGTCAACAACAAGGGGTCAGTTTGTTTATGACCCTATTGACAGCCTTTAATATTTTATTATCGCGTTACAGTCGTGTAGAAGATATATGTGTTGGTACAGCGATCGCCAACCGTACCCATCGCGACACAGAAAGGTTAATCGGCTTTTTTGTCAATACTTTGGTATTGCGGAGCAAAATCAAGCCAGAGCAAGGATTTATTGACCTACTCCAACAAACCCGCCAAACTTGCTTAGAAGCTTATGCTCATCAAGACATTCCTTTTGAGTATTTGGTTGAAAAACTGCAACCAGAACGCAGCCTGAGCTATAATCCCTTATTCCAAGTGATGATAGTGTTGCAAAACCTGGAAGGTGCAGGGAAACACGTTAATTTAACCGGGCTGGAGATTCAAGAGTTTAAACAAAGCTATCCCTTTGCTAAGTTTGATTTGACACTAGACCTGTGGGACAAAGACGGTCAATTAGACTGTATGTGGGGATATGCCACCGATTTATTTAGGGCGGATACAATTGAGCGCATGGCAGGACATTTTGAAGTTCTGCTCACAGCAATCACCCAAAATCCTCAACAGGCTATCAGTACACTGCCCTTAATCACCACCAGAGAAATCCAGCAACTGCAACTCTGGAATCAAACAGAGGCAGATTATCCTCAAAATCATACCCTGGCGACTCTGTTTGCAGCACAAGTAGCAAAAACCCCCGATAAAATTGCAGTCGTCTTTGCTAATCACAGCCTGAGTTATCAAGAACTCAATCAAAAAGCTAATCAACTGGCGCATCATCTACGACAACTGACAAGTCAGTCTGAGCAACCATTGATGGCGATTTGTCTGGATCGTTCTTTGGAAATGCTTATTGGGTTATTTGCTATCCTCAAAGCTGGCGGGGCTTATGTACCAATTGATCCAACCTATCCCCAAGAACGCATACATTTAATGCTGGAAGATAGTAAGGCTCTGGTATTACTCACAACCAAATCCCTGAAACAGCAACTGTCTTTAGAGAAGCTCAAAAATACGACTCAAGTAGTATTTCTGGATGAAAAAACGTGGTGTGGGCAACCAACCGATGATCCCCCAATAACTAGTGATGATCATGATTTAGCCTATGTAATTTATACTTCAGGTTCTACAGGTAGACCCAAAGGAGTAGCGATCGCACATTCTAGTGCCGTCGCCTTTGTCAAATGGGCGCATTCAGTCTTTAGTGGAGAACAACTGGCAGGTGTTCTAGCATCCACATCTATTTGTTTCGACCTCTCGATTTTTGAAATTTTTGTTCCCTTGACTCAAGGTGGTAGCGTGATTTTAGTAGAAAATGCACTCTACATTGAGCAAGCAAATACCGGTTCTATACCAATAACTTTGATTAATACTGTACCGAGTGCTGCGGCGGAAATGCTGCATATGAATACGATTCCGTCCAGTGTGCAGGTAATTAATTTAGCTGGCGAACCATTAAAAAATAGTTTGGTACAGGCTTTATATCAAACCACAGCTGTCAAAGAAATTTATAACCTCTACGGCCCTACAGAAGATACAACTTACTCGACATTTACAAAAGTTGCCAAAAATGCCCAGGATGAGCCAAGTATAGGTAAGGCGATCGCCAACACTCGCATCTATATTTTAGATCAGTACAATCAACCCCTGCCCCCAGGAATACCAGGGGAACTCTGCATTGCTGGCGCAGGTTTAGCGCAGAGTTATTGGCATCGTCCTGAAACTACCGCCGAAAAATTTCTGCAAGTAGAATTATTTGGTAAAAGCGAGCGAATTTATAAAACTGGCGATTTAGCGCGTTGGCTACCTGATGGTAATCTGCAATATCTGGGACGAATCGATCACCAAGTCAAACTGCGTGGTTTTCGCATTGAATTAAGCGAAATAGAAGCTTCATTAGTTAAACATCCCCAAATTCAGGAAGCAGTTGTCATCGTGCGGGAAGATAGCGATACCTGCGTCACGCCTAACGACAAGCGCGATCGACAGCTAGTAGCTTATGTTGTTCCCACAGCTACAGACAATACTAGCCAAAGTGAACAAGTAGAATTGTGGGAACAAGTGTTTAACAATAGCTACTCTCAGTCATCTACCCCCACCCCTGATCCCACCCTGAATATAGTTGGTTGGAATGATAGCTACACAGGCCAACCCATTCCCCAAAGCGCGATGCAAGAATGGCGAGATACAACCGTTGAGCAAATTCTCGAACTGGCACCCCAAAAAGTCTGGGAAATTGGTTGCGGTTCAGGGATGTTATTGTTTAAAGTCGCGCCGCATTGTCAGCATTATCTTGGCACAGATTTGTCTGCGGAGGCATTGCAGTACATAGCACAACATCTAGAACAGCAGTCACTCCAAGACAAAGTTACCCTAAAACATAGCTCTGCTCACCAGTTCGATGGCATTGCAGCCAATGCTTTTGATTTGGTGATCATGAATTCTGTAATTCAATATTTCCCCTCTTGGGATTACTTGTTGTCAGTCATTGCAGGGGCAATTAACGCTACCAAGAATCAAGGCAAAATATTTATTGGGGATGTGCGAAATCTCCATTTATTAGAGGCTTTCCACACCGCCGCCGAATTTTATCGCGCCCCTGATGACTTATCAATTCAGGAATTGCGCCAACAGATTAAAAAAAGCATTCGCACCGAAGAAGAATTATTAATTGACCCTGATTTCTTTATCGCCCTCCAGCAAAGATTTCCTCGGATTAGTCACGTTCACATTCAATTGAAACGGGGTTACAGCCACACGGAAATGAGCCGTTTTCGTTATGACGTAGTTTTACATTTAGATCAGGTAGATGCTCCCTTAACCGAACCTGAATGGTTAGATTGGCACGAACAACAGTTGCATATAGAAACCATTGCCAGAATTTTAACAACTGAGCAACCAGATTTATTAGGGATTAAAAAGATTCCTAATGCCCGTCTCACTTCAGAAATGGCGTTGTTAGAACAAATTGCCCAATTAAATGGTACTGTCGCCGACTTAAAAACTGCGATCGCCCAAACCAAATCAGGCATAGAACCCGAAGCATTTCGTACTTTAGCGCGAGATTTGCCATATACGGTATTTATTCAATATAGCTCCACAGGATACGCCGATTATCATGTCGTTTTTCAACGGCATATCTCTGGAGAGGCAAAAACTACCCTTCGGGGTTCGTCAGTCGCTCATGGGGGAGACCTCCAAGACCGCGCTGACTCAGGGCGATTTGCTACCAAAGACGCTTGGCAATGGAAACCTTGGTCAGATTACGCCAATCAACCTTGCCAAGATCACAGCAGTCAAGTTGATCCAGCTTTATTGGCACAATGGCGCGATTTTATAAGTAACACTCTGCCTGATTATATGATTCCTAGCCATTTTGTGGTTTTGGATAAACTACCACTCACACCCAATGGCAAAATAGACCGTCAAGCCTTACCTGCACCAGACACAAAAGTTGCAGCCACAGATATTGAATTACCCTTAACGGAGACAGAAAAATCCCTGGCGCAGATATGGGCAAAGCTACTGAAATATGAAGTCATAGCTCGACAAGATCATTTCTTTAATTTGGGAGGACATTCATTACTGGCTACCCAACTGAGCTATCGCATCCGCGACACTTTCAATATAGAACTGCCACTGCGTCAAGTCTTTGAGACTCCCAACCTGATTGACTTGGCAAATTATATAGACAGCTGCCTCTGGCTGAACTCTGCCACAGCAGATATAGAAGCTTTAAATTCAGACGAAGAGGAAATCGAACTATGACCATGACACAAAATCAACAAGTAGTTTCTTTAATACTTCGTTTGCAGAATCTGGGCTGTCGAATTTGGGCTGAAGATGATAAGTTACGGATTCGTACTAGCAAAAATGCCCTGACGGCGGAACTCAAGCAGGAAATTCAAAATCACAAAGCCGAGATTCTCACCTTCTTAAAAGCTGCTAAAACGCAAGTTGTCTCAACAGCAGAAATTCCGGCTTTAAGTCCCGACTCTCCCAAACTGCTTTCCTTTGCACAACAACGCCTCTGGCTCTTAGCACAACTCCAGGGTTCATCAGCTATTTATAATATGCCGATCGCTCTCCAATTAAACGGCAAACTAGATATTGATGCCCTGCGCTCTAGTCTGGCTTATCTGCTCAATCGCCATGAGAGTCTGAGGATGTATTTTCCTACGGTGGCAGGAGAACCCCAAATAGCTTTAGGGACTGGGGACTGGGTACTAGGGACTGGGGACTGGGAAGAAGCTGGGGAGAAATTTTTACAATGTCCAAATATCCAAGATTTAATTGATGCTCATGCACAAGAACCCTTTGACTTAAATACTGGCCCTTTGTTTAAAGCCAAACTGCTGCAATTAGAAGGGGAAAAATCTGTGTTGGCAATTAATATGCACCACATTATCAGTGATGGCTGGTCAATGGGTGTATTTGTGCGGGAGTTACGGCAAGCTTACGCTGCTTATTCTCAAGGTCAAACGCCAAATCTGGCTCCCTTACCGATTCAATACAGTGACTATGCCCATTGGCAACGCCACTGGTTACAAGGGGAAGTATTAGAAAAGCAGATTAATTACTGGAAACAGCAACTCAGCGACGTTTCCCCATTACTAGAATTACCTACTGATTATTCTCGTCCTGCACAGCAAAGTTATCAAGGCGATCGCTATTGCTACTCTCTCTCACCGGAATTAACTGCGGCCGTTAATGCTTTTAGTCAACAACAAGGCGTAAGTCTATATATGACGTTGTTGGCTACGTTGAGTATTTTACTATCTCGTTACAGTCGCCAAGAAGACTTATGTATTGGTTCTCCCATTGCTAACCGCACCCATAGCCAAACGGAAGGGTTAATTGGCTTTTTTGTCAATACTTTGGTAATGCGTCAGCAAATCAAACCAGAGCAAAATTTTATTGAGTTCTTACAGCAAACTCGCCAAACTTGTTTAGATGCGTATGCTCATCAAGACGTTCCCTTTGAGGTGTTGGTAGAAAAGTTACGTCCAGAACGCAGTATGAGCTATAACCCCTTATTCCAAGTGATGTTGGCTCTAGAAAATAATGAAAGTCCAGATTTGGATTTATCAGGGTTAGACATTGAATTGCTGGGAGTCAAGGGTGCGATCGCTAAGTTTGACTTAACCCTATTGATCACTGAGTCTGACAACCAGTTAAATTGCACTTGGGAATACGCTACCGACTTATTTGCCAGGGCTACTATCCAACGAATGGCAGAACACTTTGAAGTGCTACTCAAGGGCATTCTTGATCATCCGCACCAATCAATCAATACTTTGCCTTTGATGACAGCAGCCGAACTACTACAACTACAATGCTGGAATCAAACTCAAACTGATTATCCTGAAGATCAAACTTTAATTGACTTATTTGAACAACAAGTTGCCAAAAATCCTCATCATATTGCTTTAGTTTTTGCATCTCAAAGCCTCACTTATCAGCAACTAAATCAAAAAGCCAACCAACTCGCGCATTATTTAATTCACAATCACCAAATTCAACCAGATACCCTCATTGGTATTAGTGTTGAGCGTTCCTTAGAAATGATTATTGGGTTATTGGGTATCCTCAAAGCCGGTGGTGCTTATGTACCGATTGACCCTAATTATCCCCCAGAAAGAATTCAGTTCATGTTAGAAGATTCTGGGATATCTATATTGTTAAGCCAAAGCTTTCTCTTACACAAATTACCATTAACTGAACTGACCAACTCCCTACAAGTAATTTGTTTAGATGCAGAAAATTTTACTGGAGAATCAACAGCAAATCCCACTCCTCAAAGTACGCCCGATCATTTAGCTTATGTAATTTACACCTCTGGTTCAACGGGTAGACCTAAAGGTGTAATGATTGAGCATCGAGGATTGGTAAATCTGACTTTGGCAGTTGATGAAGTCTTGCAAATTCAACCCCAAAGCCGTGTCCTGCAATTTGCTTCTTTCAGTTTCGATGCTTCCATGTGGGAAATTGCGACTACCTTGAGTGCGGGTGCTTGTTTATATCTAGCCCAAAAATATACCTTGTCACCTAGTCAAGACTTAGTCAACTTTTTAGAAGCGTGCCAAATTTCCCACGTCACTCTACCCCCTTCAGTTTTATCTCTCTTACCCCAAGCCACCTTACCTGATTTGCAAGTTTTGGTGACTGGGGGTGAAACTTGCCCTACAGAATTAGTTACCCGATGGGCAAAAGAACGGCGTTTTTTCAATGGCTACGGGCCTACGGAATCTACAGTTTGTGCCAGCATTGCTCTTTGTCAACCCAATGGTAAAAAACCGCTTATTGGTAAACCATTATCTAATCTTCGCATCTATCTTTTAGATGCACAAAATCAACCTTTACCCCCAGGAATACCAGGAGAATTGTGCATTGCTGGAGTTGGTTTAGCCAGAGGTTATCTAAATCGTCCCCAAACTACTGCTCAAAAATTTCTGGAAGTGGAATTATTCGGTAAAGTTGAGCGCATTTATAAAACTGGTGATTTAGCCAGATGGCGAGATGATGGCAATTTAGAATATCTGGGGCGCATTGACGAGCAGGTAAAATTACGCGGTTTTAGAATTGAATTAGGTGAAATTGAGTCACTATTATTACAACATCCATCTGTGGAAGAAGCGGTTGTCACTTTATATAAAACGGAGAGCAACCAAAGTTTAATTGCTTATGTAATGGGAATTGATGATGATTTTTGTAGTGATTTGAAAAAATATCTCAAATCAAGAGTACCTGAATACATGATTCCTACTCAGATCATTGTCTTAGATGAATTACCTTTAACTCCTAATGGCAAAACAGACCGTAAAGCTTTACCTACTCCTCATTTTACGGTGACGAATTTACATACAGCACCACGCAACGCAGTTGAACAACAATTAGAGAAGGTTTGGTCTGCTGTACTCGAACGTCAAAAAATTGGTATTCATGATAACTTTTTTGATTTGGGTGGACATTCTTTATTAGCCATCAAATTACTTAATCATATTCAAGAAGTATTTGGACAAAAACTGGCTTTAAGCAGTTTATTTCAAAATCCAACCATTGCTCAATTAGCCGAACAACTCTCTGATAGTCAGGTACGAAAATCTCATTCCGATTTGCTTTCACTCCAGCCTCAAGGAAATGCCACTCCTCTATTTTGTGTACCTGGTGCTAACGGACATGGTTTCTATTTTCAAGATTTGGCTGTCAACTTAGAAAATCATCCAGTCTATAGTCTAGAAACTCCAGGGAGAGATGGAATTAATAAGGTTCCAAAGTCAGTAGAGCTTCATGCTAGTCAACTCCTAAAATTACTACGTCAGCAGCAAGCAAAAAGTCCATACATATTAGCAGGATATTCATCAGGTTGTGCTGTCGCTTTTGAAATGGCTGCCCAACTAGAACAGCAAGGTGAAAAGGTAGAATTACTAGTTATCTTAGATTCTGGATTGGTAATTCACCCTGAATATTTAACTAATAGGGCAGAGATTGATTGGATTTGGCAATTAATCCAACGAGTTGAAGCTGTCAAGGGAATTCCTCTGGGTATAACATACGCTGATTTAACTGCTCAAAGTGATGACCAAGCCCGTTGGGATTTAGCGGCAGAGTATTTATACAAAAAGAATGTCTTACCAGAATACTCAAGTCTTGATTTACTCAAAACCAATATGCAGGTCATGATACAGCTGACAATTAATTACGCAAATTATCAGCCTCGTCATCAAATTGCTGCGCCAATTGTTTTATTCCGCGCCTCAGAAGTGCATGAAATTGTTTTGCAAGAACTCCGAGCTATTTCTAATTACGAGCTATCGGATTGGGGATGGCAAGCATATACTCAAAACCCCGTCAAAGTCGTATCTGTACCAGGAAACCACGGTCGAATGCTTTATGAACCGAATGTAAAAATCTTAGCCTCGCAATTACGGTTAATGATCACTTAATTAACCTATCAATTAACTACAATCATTAACCTAATTTGCTGAATTGTAAATTTAAATTGGTATAAAAAAATGCAAACTCTTCCGATCAAAATTTACGATGAAACCCTGCGGGATGGAGAACAACAAGTAGACATTTTCTTCTCATATCCCAATAAACACAAACTTGCCCGTCTGATTGCACAAACAGGAGTTGATGGATTTGCCATCATGCCGAGTGTCTGCGAACAAGAAGCAGAGCTACTCGAATCCTTAGTATTAGAGGGATGGGACGAGCTGATTACGGCTGATACGATGATGGGAAAAGAACACATTGATCAGGCAAAAAGCTACGGTGTAAAACGCCTGATTCTATTCCATGCAGTTTCTGATCGACTGCTGTTTTTACGCAATCCCCAAGTTCGCCTCATGAGTGAATTTCAAGGGAAAACTATTGATGACGATATCCCATCCCACATCATCAATAAGATTCGTCAAGATGCTCTTGATGTGATTGTAGAGAATCTCCACTACGCTACAAACGTGGCTGGAATGAGAGTAGATTTTGCGGCGGAAGATGCTTCTAGAGCCGATTTTGACTTTTTAGTAGAATGTATTCGCTCGTGCAGTCCTTATATCGAAAACTTCTTACTGTGCGATACGGTGGGGGTACTTAATCCAGACAAAAGTTATATCTGGATTAATGATTTACTCCAATCTACCGCAGGGGTAGCGTTGGGAGTACATTATCACAACGATATGGGCTTGGCTTTAGAAAATACTCTCCAGTCTCTGATGGCGGGAGCTACTTTAGTGTCGGGGACATTTTGTGGTTTGGGAGAACGAGCCGGAAATGTTGCGCTTGAGCAGGTATTGGATGGGTTGCGAGTCCGGTTTGGCATTGAGGTAGAGGGGATCGACTACGACGAAATTACCAAAGTGACTAACTATATTCAGCAAATGGGGATTCGTCCTGCACCACCCTATTCTCAAACTGCACAAAGTCACGAATCAGGTATCCATGTCAATTCTTTGTTTCGTGACCCCAAAAGCTATGCCATATTTCCTCACAACAAGATAGATGTAGTATTTGGGAAATGGAGTGGAGTCAGTAATTTCCAATATCTATTTGAAAAGCAATTACAAAATCCTCAACCTAGACAAAAGTATGAGAAAATGCGTTCTGTAATCAAATCTCTGGCAGCAGAACAAGAACGCTATTTTACAGCTAACGAAGTCTTAAAACTATGGAAAGATGGTATCTTTGAATAATCTACTGTGCTGATTGACAACTTAAAATTACCCATAGTTCAATACTCAAGATAATGTTGGCGAACACCTAAATAGTTCGTCAACCTTGAGTATTGATAGAGATATTTTGTCAAATTTTTGTTGGTGTAGCTTTGCTTTGACGCTGACACCAGGCTCATATCTATTAGCATTATTTGATTGATATCTATTATCTAAAGGAAAAAATAAATTTACCCTTATCCAAATGCAAGCTACAACTTTTATTAATAACTCTGGGAAAGATAATTCTGCTACGGAAGCTAATAATTTTTGGCAAAATTTCCAGACGATCATCGGCCCCTATTGGTATCCTAAAGATGCCAACGAGCGCGCATTTTCAGATGTGATTCGCACATGGGGAATGCTCGCTCTCTTAATCATATTAATTGTTGCGCTTGTGGCGGTCACGGTTTTTAATAGCTTTGTTAGCCGCTATTTACTAGATGTGATTACTGTTGACAAAGATGCCAAAAAATTCACTGAACTGTTATTGCTTTATGGGGCTGCTCTCATTGTGGTAACGTTTTTAGTAGGCATTTCTAAGTTTGTTAGAAAGAAAATAGCTCTAGATTGGTATCAATGGCTTAACGACCAGATTTTAGCAAAATATTTCAAGAAGCGGGCCTATTATAAAATAAATTTTAAATCAGATATTAACAATCCCGATCAACAGATATCACAAGAAATCGAGCCTTTGACTAAAGATTTTTTGAGTTTCTCAGCTACGTTTTTAGAAAAAGTTCTAGAAATGACAGCTTTTTTAGTCCTGTTGTGGACTCTGTCCAGTTTTGTGGCAATTGCTTTGGTTTGTTACACTGTAATTGGTAACTTAATTGCGATTTATTTGGCACAGGAATTAAACAAAATTAAACAAGAGGAAGTTGAATCATCAGCAGATTATACATACAGTTTAACTCATGTTCGCAATCATGCAGAATCAATAGCTTTTTTCCAGGGAGAAGAGGAAGAATTAGACATAGTTAAGCGTAGATTCAATAAGATTGTGCAAAGTGTTAAACGTAAGATAGATTGGGAGAGAAGTCAGGACATCTTTAATCGAGGATATCAGGCGGTTATTCAAATATTTCCATTTATAGTATTTGGGCCTTTACAGATTCAAGGGGACATTGATTTCGGCACACTTTCTCAAGCGGCTTTAGCTTGTAATCTGTTCGCCACGGCGATGGCAGAATTAATCAGAGAATTTGCCACTTCAGGACGTTTTTCTAGTTATATTGAACGTTTAGTGGAACTGTCGAATGCCTTAGCAATTGTTACTAAAGAACCAGAGAATGTCAGCATCATTAAAACCGTAGAAGAAAAGCGACTAGCTTTTGAAAATGTCACACTACAAACACCCAATTATGAGCAGGTAATTGTCGAAGAATTGTCTCTATCTGTGCAACCAGGAGAGGGTCTGTTGATTGTAGGGCCGAGTGGTCGCGGAAAAAGTTCTTTATTGAGAGCGATCGCAGGTTTATGGAACTCAGGAAGTGGTCGTGTGGTGAGGCCTCCTTTAGAAGAAGTATTGTTTTTACCTCAACGTCCTTACATCATTTTAGGGACTTTGCGTGAACAGTTACTCTATCCGCATACGAAACGCAAAATGAGCGATCGCGAACTAGAAGCTATTTTGCAACAAGTTAATCTAGAAAACTTATTAAGTCGCATCAATGGCTTTGATACAGAACTTCCTTGGGAAAATATCCTCTCATTAGGAGAACAACAACGTCTAGCATTTGCACGCTTATTAGTGACCCGTCCTAGCTTCACGATTTTAGACGAAGCTACGAGTGCTTTAGACTTACATAATGAAGGTAATTTATATCAACAATTACAACAGACAAACACAACATTCATTAGCGTCGGACATCGAGAAAGCTTATTTAACTACCATCAGTGGGTATTGGAACTTGCACACGATTCTACTTGGCGACTTTTGACTGTAGAGGAATATCGCCAGCAAAAAGCACCAGAGATTGCTACTGATATCTTTGCAACTGCAAATATCACAATAGATTTGACACCTAATAGTCAATCTACCATGCAACCAGAAACATTAAATATATCCCCTGAAAATGCAGAAGTTACCACAGATTCTGCGACTGATGAAGAATCCATAAATTCACCAGAAATAGCAGTAGTAGATATAGCTACAAATGTAGGACTTTCTCATCAGGAAATGCAAAAGTTAACTAACTATTCACTGGGGACTGTGAGAAGTAAAGCTAGCAAAGGTCAACCCATTGCTGCTAAAGATGGTTTTACCTACCGCTATAATAAAGATGCAAAGGTTATGAAGTGGCTCAAGGTATTTGAGTGAGCTGATAACCATGAAATTTCGTAATATCTTAAATGTCTTAAATGTCCTTGCTTATACGAAAATTTGCTGTTATACCTTAAGTGACTAACAAAAATTCCTCAGAGGAAAACAGCAATGTCCACAAAAATACCAAAATTAGGAAATAACGACGCAATGCCATTCTTTACCCGTTTCTTGGTAGAAGAAGAGCCACCAGAAACACCAGAACCAGAGCCAACACCACCACCAATCTGGACTTTTAAGTGGCCTTCTGACTGGGAAGATCGCTAGATATAGTAAATTCACAAGTGAAAAAAATAGCAGGTTCAAATAGCTCGACACTGCTGATTCAAGTATTAACAATAGTTAGGCGATCGCTGCTACTTTAACAGTAAACAGTGAACAGTAAACTGTGTTGGGTAAAATCACATTTGGGAAGCACCAAACTAATTGGTGAAAAGCGTTGCTGCATCCGCCAAATACATCACTAGACGCTGTTATAACTGATAACTGATGACTGTCTTAATATCCCCGAATTCTCACATCTAGGCAAGCTACTATGCCGATGTCTATAAGAAGTCGGGGATTTAAAATGAAGCAGCTACAAATTTAAATAAAAAAGTTTTTATGGATAAATGGGGGTTGTTGTTTGGAGTATGAGATTTTATCGTCACACCATCTGTAAATATGTGTTTTGAAAAATTAACCCTATAGGCCAGTAGGGGATGTTGAAGCAAAATTGAGACTTGCTTAATGCGGCCGCGATCGCTGATATTCTGATTCTATAGTCACCAACAACAAACTAATTTAATGAAAATCGTATATTTATGACAGTATTAATAATTACATATAGTAATGACAATGACAGCATTCCTCTAGTCATCAAAGCTATTGAATCTCAAGGCGAAAAAGCATTTCGCTTTGATACTGATAGATATCCTACGGAAGTGAAACTGGATATTTACCAAGGCGACACAGAACGGGTAATTATTACTGACGGTGAACAGCAACTGGATTTAAACGAGGTGTCCTCGGTTTGGTATCGGCGGATGCGTTACGGGGAGAGAATTCCCGACACGATGGACAAGCAATATAAAGAAGCATCAATTAAAGAATCTCGCGCCACGGTTCGCGGTATGATTGCTAGTCTTCCAGGCTTTCACCTTGATCAAATGTCAAATGTGGAACGAACTCATAACAAACAACTACAGTTGCAAGTAGCACGAAAATTAGGACTGCTGACTCCACGCACTCTGACTACTAATAATCCAGAAGCAGTTAAGCAATTTGCGTTAGATTGTCATCAACAAGGTATCGTCACAAAAATGCTTTCCTCCTTTGCTATTTTTGGCGAACAGGGAGAGCAGTTTTTTGTATTCACAAGTCCAGTTACAGATGAGGATTTAAAAAATCTGGAAGGACTACGTTTTTGTCCGATGACATTTCAAGAAAACATCCCCAAGGCTTTAGAGTTGCGGATAACTATTGTTGGACATCGTGTATTTACCGCCGCCGTAGATTCCCAAAATTGTGCCGGTGCTAATTATGACTGGCGTAAACAAGGAAGAGCATTAAAAGACGCTTGGAAACCCTATGATTTACCTGAAAATATTGAGAAAAAGCTCCTACAAATGATGGCTAATTTTAGTTTAAACTATGGGGCAATTGATATGATTGTCACACCAGATGGTCAATATGTATTTTTGGAACTTAACCCCGTGGGGGAATTTTTCTGGCTAGAGATTTTTGCACCACACTTTCCCATTTCCCAGGCGATCGCAGAAGTTCTCCTGACAGGTAAAAATTAGGATTTTAAGTTTGATCATCATTAAATTTCCTAACTACCTTGGCTACTGCTAGTTAGGTAACTCTCAACAATCATGGCATTGATATACATTTGAAATATGCAAACTCGAATTGCTAATCAGCAAGCACCAATCAATCCTTTTTCTACTCTCTTACAACTTTGGCGGGATTTAAAATTAGTTGCTGGCCCCTATTGGTATCCGACAGAAGTAGGAACAAGGGCATTTTCTGAAGTGATTCACTCCTGGGGAATGTTTCTGTTTTTGCTCATATTAATCATTTCTGTTGTAGGTGTCAATACTGTTAGTAGTTTTTGGAATCGTTATGTTTTTGATATCGTCATTGAAGAGAGAAATCTAGAAAAGTATCTCAATACTATCTGGATATCTATCCTTTTTATTGTCGTTACTGTCCTGCTCAGTGCATTTTCTAAATATATCAAAAAGAAAATTGCTATAGATTGGTACAAGTGGTTAAATAATCATATTTTAACGAAATATTTTAGCAATCAAGCCTACTATAAAATCAATTTTAAGTCTAATATTGCTAACCCAGACCAACGCATAGCCCAGGAAATTGAACCTATTACAATTAATGCTATCAGATTTTCCACGACCTTCTTAGAAAAGTTCATGGATATGATTGCTGCTTTAATTATTCTCTGGACAATTTCTCAGCAAATTACCATATACCTGGTAATTTATACAATCGTCGGGAATTTTGTGGCGGTTTTTTTAAGCCAAGAATTAGCAAAAATTAATCGAGAAGAATTAGCATTTAAAGCTGACTTTAATTATTGCTTGACTCATGTAAGAAACCACGCCGAATCAATAGCTTTTTTTCAGGGGGAGACAGAAGAAATCAATATTATTCAGCGCAGGTTTGATAATGTCTTGAAAAATGCCGAACGCAGACTGAATTGGGAAAGAGGTCAAGATATTTTTAATAGTGCTTATCAGTCTGCAATTAGTATTTTTTCTATGTTTATTCTCACCCCATTATTCATTCAGGATAAAATTAATTATGGAGAAATTAGTCAAGCTACCTTCTGTAGCTTTATGTTTTCTAATGCTTTAGGCGTATTAATTGCAGAATTTGGCAATTCAGGCAGATTTTCTAGTTACGTCCAGCGTTTAGCCGAGTTTTCGGATGCGTTAGCGTTAGTGAGTCAAAAACCTGAGAATGTCAGCACTATTAGAGTGTTAGAAGAACCGCGTTTAGCGTTTGAGGATATCACCTTAAACACACCCAATTATGAACAAGTCATAGTTAAAGACTTGTCATTAGCAGTTCCACCAGGGGAAGGGTTGTTAATTGTTGGTTCTAGTGGAAGGGGTAAAAGTTCTCTGTTGAGAGCGATCGCCGGTTTGTGGAATGCGGGAACTGGTAGGTTAGTTAGACCAGCCTTAAAAGAAATGTTATTTCTGCCCCAACGTCCTTATATCATCTTGGGGACTCTGCGCGAACAGCTACTTTATCCACACACAGATAGGAAAATGAGCGATCGCGAACTAGAAGCCATCCTCCACAAAGTTAATCTGCAAAACTTACTTACCCGTGTGAAAAGTTTTGACACAGAAGTAAATTGGGAAAATATCCTATCTTTGGGAGAACAGCAACGTTTAGCTTTTGCAAGATTATTAATCGCCCAACCTAGCTTCACGATCTTAGATGAAGCAACGAGTGCTTTAGATTTAAAAAATGAACAAAGTTTGTATGAGCAATTACAAGCTACAAACAAAACTTTCATTAGCGTGGGACACAGAGAAAGTTTGTTTAATTATCATCAATGGGTTTTAGAACTTACAGACAATTATCATTGGCGACTCGTCCCTGTGGAGGAGTACCGACAGCAGAAATCAGTTTCTCTTGCTATATCTTAAACTCCATCACTTTAGCAAATCACCATCATGCTGACTCAAAACCAAAAAAGATTTATTACCTACAAGAAAGTTAAAATTTACGAAAGCACTTACCAATTACCTGTACTGAAAAATCACGCTGTTAAAATATTTCAAAAAAAAATTAGAGAACGCCAAACATCTATTAAGGAAGGTGTTCGTTATGATAACTTTGGTGGGATAATTAAACGGAAAAAAGCAATTAATCAGGGAGAAATTTTAGCAGAAATTCAGCTATTTATTACAGATTATAATTATATCATTGATTTCCTCGAAAACTATCAAGATAGTTATCACGATTTTTTATTGAGCCTGATGGCTAATCTCAAGAAATTATTTCAAGAGAAATATTTAGAAATCAAAAGATTAGAAGACACTAGAAGTAAATTAGAACTGAAAAATCATCAGAATCCTAAAATATTACACGAACTTCAGTGGGAAAAAAAAGAAAATTACAAAGCGGTTATTGTATTGAGTAATGCTTATTTATTAACCTTAGATAAAATTAAAGTCATTAGTAGCGGCATTAGTAAACTAGCAGAGGATACGAAAAATCAAAGGAAAGTTGTCCAGCAAATAGTTAAAGATTTAGCAGTTTATCAAGAAATTTACGAATATCAGCAAAAAGCCCATAAAATTCGGCAAGAAATTGCTAAGATTGCCTACAACGCTATTAATTTTGAAGATTCTATCCAAGGATACTTTAGTCCCTTTCAATCCTTAATAGATGAAGTCGTCAAAGTGGACGAATATTTTTATGCAACTGTCGGAGACATTAAAAATCTTGGTGATAATATTTTAAAGTACCAGTCAAATTCATTAGAAATTGAGGAAAATAATTCGGTAGCTGCCAATTTCATCGATTTGATGGTAAAAATTTATGAAAAAAATGCCAGATTAAAAGATGCTTTGACTCAATCTCAATTATTAGACTGGCAAACCCATAATTTCGATATTAGCAAAGATGGGGTATTTTTAGAGCAAGGCATCGATTTAATCTCTAATTACGTATCTCAGGAACTCACCGATCAAATCCAAATCCTTGACCAAGCAGAAGTTAATTTTGTCTCTCCACCCTCTTTATCTGCTGTGGAAGCAACAGGATTAATAGAACTGACAAATAATCATCCTCCTGGTAAGCAAGAATTTATTATTAATCAAGACGTTAATTATACTCTATTGCGTGATTTGCTAGCAAAGCACAAATGGCAAGAAGCTGATATTGAAACAGCAAAATTAATGTTAAAAGTTATGAAAAAAAATTATTGGGATGAAGTTTATCAAGAAGATATTGAAAACTTCCCTTGTCAAGTTCTCCAGATTCTTGATCAACTGTGGGAACAATACAGTTATGGTTATTTTGGCTTTAGAATTCAGCAGACTATCTGGAGTGAAATGGGTGGTCAAGTAGATTATGAAACAGAAAAAAAACTGGGCGATCGCTTAGGATGGCGAAAAGATGGAAATTGGTTAGACTATGAACAACTAACCTTTCAACTATCCCCAATGACACCAATGGGACATCTACCAGCAAAATGGTTAAACTATGAACCACAAAGTCCAAAACTTATACCACAATCATCATCAGATACCCTTTCAATGGCTGCTTGGCGAGTCAAGTCTTGGTTAGTTTGGCAAATGCACTTATTTTTTTCTCGTGTCAAAAAATGTTATGAAAATTCTTTATAAATCAAATGAAAATTTTAGTTAATTTTGTGTCTTCTAACATTAACTTTATTTAATTTTTTAAAATGGATAGTAGTAAACATTCTGATATTGAAATCGAGGTTTTACTCATCGGTAAGTGGCGTTTTAATACGTCTTTAGAAAAAGTCACTATTGAATTTAAAGATGATATGACTTATGAGGAAATTAAGATTCAAACATCTTTGTTCTATAAAGCTCAGGAACTAATAACAGGTAACAAATTTACTGGAGTGTGGTACGTCACTAACAAGAAACTACACTTAAATGTGAAAGCCATGCCAAAATCAGTGCTTAATTTTAAAATACCCCTGGCTTTTAAAATTTCCATTGCTGATGCAATAGCTTCAATCAACTCTGTTTTTACACCAGAAATTTATGATGTTATGAGAATCAATAATTCGCAATTTCTCATTAAATATCAAGATGAATCTATCATTGGTGCTAAAATCAATCCTGCTAGGCGTTAAGTTAATACCATAATTAAGTATAGCGGGGTAAGTAATTAAAAGAGAACTTTAGTTATCTCTACGAGACGCTCCGCGAACAAAACAGGACTAAAGTCCTTACTACGAACTAAATTTATAGGATTCCTACTTAATTTCTGAATAGACACTTAGTAGCGTGGCAAGCCTTAAATGCTGCATTAAAAAATCGATTTTATCTGCGTTTATCCGCGTTTATCTGCGTTTTTATCAAATTTAATGCACGATTTTAGCCTTGCCACGCCACTAGGAATAAAACCAGATTCCTATAAATGTCTTAACTGTCTTATATTCAGTTTAAATTTCTTCTTATCTATCTTTAAATAGCTTAACTGTCTTGTCACTTCGTTAAGCCTTTTTGATTAACTTATCTAACAGATAATATTTAATAGAATCCTTGTAATTATATTGGATTTATTTTTAAATTAAGGTGTAAAATTTAA
Organism: Nostoc sp. CENA543; assembly: GCF_002896875.1. Lineage (GTDB taxonomy): Bacteria > Cyanobacteriota > Cyanobacteriia > Cyanobacteriales > Nostocaceae > Trichormus. The sequence goes on along the minus strand of NZ_CP023278.1, from coordinate 5,192,606 downwards.
CCAATTGACGAATATTTAATACTTCCCGTGCTTGCACTTAAATAATTGGAGATTAAAAAATCGTGACAAATCAAGGAGTTGAGCAATCAGTTCTGACATTTGATGGTCAAGATGATTATATAGATTTTGGTAGAAATGACCTTGGTGGTGTTTTTGCTGAGGGAAGTTCAGCCTTGACAATTTCAGGATGGATCAACCCACACAAACTTACAAATAAAGCTACCACATACGGGGCGCGCAATGTATTTTTTGCCCGTTCTTCAGACAGATACAGTGATAATTTTGAATTCGGTATTAGTGAAGCAGGTAATTTAGACATCTATATTGATGAAAATGCTAGCAAATTTGTCAGAACAATTGGTAATAGAGAATTAACGATTAACCAATGGCATTTTTTCGCTATTGTTTTTAATCAAGGTCAGTTGACTGTATATCTTGATGATCATGAATATGTTGATGCGTTTCAAGGGACAGCTTTAAATAAAGCGACAAGTCCCATTACTTTGGGTGCGACTTTACATAATCGCATATATTTCACAGGGCAATTAGCTTGTATTAGTGTTTGGAATTATGCCTGTAATCAAGCAGAAATTCAAACCCATCGAGCCGGAATAATAGTTGGCGATGAAGCTGGATTAGTAGCTTATTGGAAGTTAGATGAAGGCGGAGGGAAAACTGTCAAAAATCATCTAGGAGACTCCTATCATGGAACTTTGCGCGGTAGTCCTATTTGGGGTTTAGCAAGCATTCCATTTGTAGTCCCATCATCCCCAGAAAGGGAACCTCAAACTGAAACAGCAATTAGTTCTCCCGCAGATATTCCCACTCCCGCAACGACTGTATTAGTAACGCCACAAGAAGAACAACAACCCACAGCAACAGCTAACGCAGAAACCGCAACCAGCCAAACTCTCATCAATTTCACATCCGAGGAAACAGAAAGCCAACCCGTATCAACACCACAACCACAGGAGTCACCAACAACCATGAATACAACAACTCATCCCAAATATAAAATTCTGGCTATTGATGGGGGTGGAATTCGCGGTATTATTCCTGCTATCCTGCTCGCAGAAATTGAAAAACGTACACAAAAGCCGATATTTAGTTTATTTGATTTAATTTCTGGGACTTCCAGTGGCGGAATTTTAGCACTAGGACTCACTAAACCTCAAGTTAATATCAATGAATCTGATCACTCACCCCTAGCTGCACATACGGCGGAGGATTTGTTAGAACTATTTGTAGAGTATGGTGTGGAAATCTTTTATGAGCCATTATTTGAGAAAATACTTGGCCCCATTGAAGATATATTTCTACAACCAAAATATGCTTCTAGTAGTAGAGAAGAAATTTTAAAACAGTATTTCGGTGATGCGCTACTAGAAAATAATCTCAAAGAAGTTTTCGTCACTAGTTACGATATTGAACAACGGATTCCCATATTTTTTACGAACAAACCGGAAAAACAACAGATAGAATCTAAGAAATTTCGCAATTTATCTAGAGGTTTTTCGCTTTTAGATGCAGCCTTAGCTACTAGTTCGACTCCCACTTATTTTCCTCCCCATCGGATTGTAACTTCTCACAATACTAACGGCTTTTATAATTTAGTTGATGGGGGTGTGTTTGCGAATAATCCAGCCCATTTGGCTATTTTAGAAGCGCAAATGAGTAGTAAGCGATTAGAAAATAGAGTGCTGAATTTAGAAGATATTTTAGTAGTTTCTTTAGGTACAGGTTCATTAACAAGTGCCTACCCCTATAGTGAAGTCAAAAACTGGGGATTATTACAATGGGGTAGACCTCTGTTAAATATAGTGTTTGATGGTGGTAGTGAAGTGGTAGCAGGACAATTAGAAAGGTTGTTTGCACCTAGTCAGCCAGACGCTAAAACTAGTTATTACCGATTTCAAACATTTTTAGATGCGGAATTAGAAGAAATAGATAACACCACACTACAAAATGTTCGTCAGCTACAAGCTACAGCTCACCAGATGATTGCTCAAAATAGCCAGATGATTGAAGAGTTGTGTAGTTTGTTGTTGGAATAGGGACTTATCAATTCAAAATTCAAAATTCAAAATTCAAAATTCAAAATTCAAAATTCAAAATTTAAGAATAACTAGGGACTGGGGACTGGGTAAGAAATTCTACCTTGTCTACCTTGTCTACCTTGTCTCCCCTGCTCCCTACCCCCTGCTCCCTTGCCTATAAAGCTACTGGCCGTTTTGACAAAGGGAGCGATCGCCTTCTTCCACTGTTATATTAGTTCTCAGATAATCGTCTACCAGAGCGCAACCATCAGCTAGGGCATTGAGTTTGAGAATAGCAGGCAAATTCCAAATAATTAAGGTGTTATCATCACCCCCAGAGGCTACAAAAGTACCATCACGGCTGACGGCAATTTTGCGAATGGCGGCGGTATGACCCCGAAGCGTGGTAATTTCTGTACCATCTAGTCGCCAAAGTTTGATGGTAGCATCCACACTCCCAGAGGCTATCATTTTACCATCTGGACTAAACCCTACACCCCAGACTGCGGCGGTGTGACCGATGAATGTTTGCAATAACTTTCCATCTACTGTCCATAACTTGACAGTATTGTCACCACTACCTGTGGCTACCATTTTACTGTCAGGACTAAAGGCAACTCTCCACACACTAGCGGAATGTCCCCTCAAGGTGGCGAGTAATTTACCTTCTATTGTCCAAACTTTAGCTGTACCATCAGCACTGGCTGAAGCTAGCATTTTTCCATCAGGACTAAAGACAACCTGCCAAACTTCGGCTTGATGTCCTTGGAGAATGCGCGATTTTGGTTGATCACGTTGCCATATTTGAGCGATTTTTTCGACATTAGCAATCGCGATCGCTTGACCATTGGGACTGATAGCGGCATCTGTGATTTTACCATTGGTGTCTTTGTAATTAGCAACAGAACTACCATTTCGCCGTCGGATTTTCACTGTAGCGTCATCTGCAAACAATGCCACTAACTGACCATCTTCACTAAATGAAATATCGAAAATTACACTTTTTTCCGTCAATGTTTGCAGTAATTTGCCTTGACGACTCCAAAATTTCGCAACGTTTTCGTGGCTGGCTGTCGCAATGCTAGAACTGTCGGCAGTAATATCAATTGACCACATTCCCGCACTATGGGCAATTACACTGGTTTGAAAGGGATTTTGACTTTGCCAGAGTCGGACGAGATTTTCTGCACCCGCCGAAGCAATAAACCTACCATCACGGCTAACACTCACTCCCCAAACGGAAGCGTTATGTCCTCTGAGTGTCCTGAGTTCTGTACCGTCGATATCCCACAACTTCATCGTTTTATCGAGACTAGCAGAAACAATAGTTTGACCGTCGGGACTAAATGCCACTCCTACAATTCCCGCCGTATGACCTTGCAGAGTTTTATCTAGGCGATAGTTACCATCTTGGCGGTTACGTCGCCACAGTTTTACTGTTTTATCTTCGCTGGCGGAAGCTAGGGTTTGACCGTCGGGACTAAATGCTACTCCTTGAACCCAAGCTTGATGACCTAAGAGAACTTGCAGGAGTTGGGAGTTTTGCCAGCCTGTGGTGTCTCGTTGCCAAAGTTTTACCGTTCCATCTAGATTGGCGGCTGCAATAGTTTTACCATCGGGACTAAATGCTACTCCCCAAAAGCCCCATTTGTAGCCTGCAAATGTTTTCAGGAGTTTACCATCTTGCTGCCACAGTCTGACTGTGCGATCCCAACCAGTAGAGACTAAAAATTGACCATCGGGACTAAAGGCGACTCCCCAAACGGAAGCAGTGTGACCTTTAAAGCTGCGAGTCACCAGCCACTGTGCGTCTGTATCTCCCCGCTTCCAGAGTTTCACAGTACCATCTTCACTGGCTGAGGCGAGAAACTGGCCATCAGGACTAAATTTAACTGCTCTAACTGCGCCTTGATGATCTTTGAGAGTCGCCACAGCTGTACCATCACGCCGCCAAAGTCTGATAGTTTTATCCATACTGGCTGAAGCGATCAAACTACTATCAGGACTGATATCTACTGCCATGACAGCTGCTGTGTGGCCGGCAAACCGATTGTATTCATCTGCACCATAAACTGCCTGTTGTAAGACATCTTTGACTTGATGTTCAATTTTGGCATTGGGTGCTTCTAGTTTTTCGAGTCTTTTTTGGGCTTTGATTGCGGCTACCAGGGAATCTAACCTGCGATTAGAGGCAAACATCCCTTCGGATGCGGAGATTAAGGCGCGAATTTCGCTAGTTTTAGCTTGAACTTCGCTTTTTTGGGATTGGCGATACAAAATATAAATGCCAATAGCCAAAGCGATAGAAGTGACTAACTTAATCAACATTCCAATGAGCAGCCATCTTTGGAATTGAGCAGTTTTTTTTTCCTTTGCTAGTCTCACTGCTGCTTCTTTGGCCTGTGCTGCTTCCATTGCTGTTTGGTTTGTCAGTTGCTCATATTCTTGACTCGCACTGAGAAACCGATAATCTAAATCACTGAGACTTTTTCCCAGTGACCAGTTTTGAGCATCTTTGAGAGCCTTTCCCCGCAATAACCGTGACTCATCTTTATAACCTGATGCTACCCAAGCATTAAAAATTTGTGAGTAAGGACGCAGATTATCTAATTGTCTAGTTACCCATAAAGCATCGAAAACGTACTGATAAATGGGATTTTTGATTTTGAGATAGCCATTGTGTTTTTCTACTAAACCAGATAGTAATAGTTCTGTTTGTTCTCGACTGTCGTTGATGGCTACAGGTAGACTTCCCATCTCGGCTTGTAATATCTGCTGATAAATCCCCAATAACCTCCCAGCTCGTTGTTCATCAAAGAGGAGGCGATCGCGAATTGTCCGCAAATGTTCTGGTTCGTCTTTGGCTTCCCAGTGCTGGATAATGTACTTTTGTACTAGCTGCTCTACCCAATAGCCGGCTGTCGCTGGTGGTAAATCAATTTTTTTGTGGGGTGCTTGCCAAGCAGTTTGGACAACTAATTGACAAAGTTTTTGAGTTAAAAAAGGTTGTCCACCAGTCCAGGCAATAATTTTTTCTAATACTGCCTGCGGTTGACTGATGACAGGTTCTAAACCTTGCAGTAAAGGTGTGGCTTCATCTACTTTGAAACCGTATAACTGAATTGCTGTCCCAATATTAAAAGGTGTGCGCCGTTTATCGGTAATTAAATCAGATGGACTCACTACCCCAAAGATGGCAAAACTTAAGCGTTGAAATTTGACATCATGCGCTCTTTGATTATAGCAGTGACGAATCCAAGCAAAAAAATCACTTGTAGAAAAACTCAAGCTTAATAAGCTATCAATCTCATCAATGAAGATAAAGATACGCTGGCTTTGTTGCTGAGATAGGACGATTTCTTCTAAAAACTGATTGAGTTTTTGAATGGGGGAAAGACCTGTTTGCATTTCCCACCATTCCTTGAAATTGACTTTTTCAGCTAAATTAAAGCCATAAAAAAGACTGATAATAATTCCCTTGTACCATTGTTCAGTAGTTGTATCTTCACTACCTAAGCGCGTCACATCTATGTAAACACAACTATATCCTTCTTTGGTCAAAAGCTCTCTAGTGCGATGTAATAGAGAAGATTTTCCCATTTGGCGGGAATTAAAGACGTAACAAAAATCACCAGCTTTGAGGCTGGTATAGAGTTCTTTATCTGCCTGACGAATAACATAGCTAGGATCATCACTATGAAGACTGCCGCCAACTTGGTATTTCATGTTACTTGAGGCATTTTAAATAGGAGAGAAATTTCACCCTTGAGAACAAGTAATATCTCCCCAGCATATCACCATCAAATATTTTTTTTGCCGTTGCTTGGTCATTTTGGCAAAATTACTTAAATGTTCTAAATGTCTTATTTAGTTATTATTTAACCCAATTTTTTTTCTAATTGTCCTATCTGTCGTTGTGTTTTATATAGATTATCTATATGATTAGCTGCTAGCATTATCTAGCCTTTTTGTTACCTAACCTTATTGTCAAAAATTGCTATTGAATCAACTAATTTTCCTCAATATCCCCATTTTTTTAAAAAGGGTAAATTTGATGTATCACTTTCAATAAATATATAGCATTTAGAATTACTTACACGTCGAATTACCCTCCCTTGAAAAAGGAGGGAACTAGAATCAAATTCCTATTTCCTTGTGAGCAGAAATTTGTATGCCCAACAAAGTAAAAGTTATGATGTTGAGTGTATTTTGGAAACAAGAATTTTTTAGGAAAAAGCTAAGGCTTTCAAACTCCTATAGTGCGATTTTATTGGGTAATGTAGAGTAGCCAAAAATCCATCATGAAACTAGGAAGTTTGATGAATGAGTACAAATGACTGATACTGACAAATCACTGAATTGTTAGCTCAGATTCACATAAGACAAACTTTGTAAACCCAGTGTGGATATTTGTCTAGCAAAATAGGTGCGATATAATTCACAACGAGGTAAAACGCGATCGCCTTCAAAAGTAATTAATCCTAAACTCTCTAGTTTGTAAGTGTCCATAGGATCAAGGACTACACCTTGTTTCGTTGATACTAGTTCTGTGTAGGTTCTGATCAGATGCGGATTAGCTTGTAGTTTGATCCAGTGGCATTGTAAATGATGACGGTATATACCACCGTTGGCGATCGCATCTTTAATTAACTCTGTTAAACTCATAGTCCCAGAACTGAGATAATACAAGGCTAGCTGTATCAGGGCTGGATGACCACCAATCAGAGACATTAACTGTAAAGATTCTTTCCCCACACCCCACTTTAACCCATATCTTCTGGCTAATTCTTCTACTTGTTGATGAGTAAATTCATTGAGTCGAATCGGCAATCCAATATTAAATGGAGAATGGTTAATATCTAGAGAAACATACTTTTCTGTTGAGTAAACCACGACTAGACGCAAATTTTGCCATAGCCGATTTTGTCGTGCTTCCTCACACCAGGAACGTAATAAAGCAAAAAACTCTTGAGCTATATGAGGGTATGCAAAAAAGTGATCAACTTCACTCAATACCAAAACTATCGGATTGTTAATCTGCTTGAGAATATAATTTTGCAAGTAAAAGCTACAAACTAGTTTATATCCTACTTCTTCATCCCATTTATTATCAATATTGGGTTCAATCCCTAATTTTGTCGCAATTTGATGACAAAGACAACGCAACAATTTATTCAAGTTGGTTAAACATTGATCATCAATTTGGGAACAACTTAAATTAACTGTGTGATATCCTTGTGTTTCGGCAAAATCTAAAAGCCGCAGTACCAAAGATGTTTTCCCCATCTGTCTAGGGGAACGAATCCGAATGACGCAACCAGGTTGAGTGACTTCACGGTAAATTAACTCTTCTACCGGTGGACGTTCAATATATAAGGTGGAATTTAACGGGACTGGGCCATCTGGATATGACCATGTAGATAAACGTTCTGTTTCTAGATACGAACTATCTGATAGAAAATCCAGAGACTCTATTTCATTGTCTTCTTGGATAAAGATGTAGTCTTCTTTTTGTAAATCTAAGTTGAAAGCATTAAAACATAATTTCAGGGTTTTTTGATCTACACCTTTATTTGCAGACCATAATCGGCTGAGAGTTTTAGCAGAAAGATTTGTCTGCTGTGATAGTTGATCAAGTGTGATGCGATCGCCATGATTTTCTAATATCTCCCAAGATAGCATTGCATCTTTTAATCTTTGCAATCCTCTGGGAGATAAAATCACACCCCGTCTTCTCTTTGTCTTAATTTGTTTTAAAGTCATAGGTTTTGTCACAAAAGTTTGTTTGACAACAAAATCTACTTGGTGTAGCATAATATTACACCAGTAATCTAAGGAACACGAATTCGTAAATACTGATAGTTAATATCAATATTTTGATATTCACTTTGATCTGAACTTTAGCCAATATTTGCAGGACAATATCTGCACAAAGTTGGCTACCATCCAGCAAAGCCAAGTGCAGTGTTTCAGAGAATTTATCGCCAAATCAGTAAAATACCCAAATTTGAGAAAAGCTTAAATCCTAAGCTTAATCAAGACTAAAACCTAGAAATAATCTACATTTGAGCCGCATTTAACCTTATTTAGCCACAAATTTTCCGCTTCATTGTAATTCACTTATTTTCAATTTACTTTAGTTACTTTGTTAAGATTGTTAACTCTTCATGAAGTTATCTATACCAGCTATAGATATTCTCCATAAATCAAGCTACTGCATATTAACACCATAGTAAACACTTAAGGTAAGTAAAGTGCATTTTGACACTTATGTCAAGCCAGTATTACTTATCATCTTGATGCTGTTTTTTCTATGGAAATTCCGTGATTTCCGAAGATTACACGGATGCGATCGCTGGTATGAAGATGTAGTCTTTAAAATTTAGTTCACCAGTGTGGCACGAAAAAGCGTTTCCGAATCAGCTTTAAGACCTCCTTTGCCGCTAGAAGGTATACACAACTGTTTAGTCTAGTTGAGTTGATGTCTTTAATAAATCTGTATTTATACTGGGTTTGTTAAATGAGTGGATACTGAAATCAATCCCAGAAACCGATATTTCAGGATTTTTAGCGCGTGGAGTGGCTGGAAAATCAACTCAAGGGATTGCTCTTACAAGCTAATCAGTAGGGGGAAAGGGGTTTTCTCTTGAAAAATACGGTGATGCAGAGGTATAGGATTGTACGAGAAGAAACAGTGTTTTCCCTAAATCTTAATCAAATTGTGATAGTAACGTTTCTACGGTAGCGTTATGGTCTAGGAAGGAAAATAAATGTTTGTAGCGGAGTTTGCCATTTTTATCTAAGACAAATTGAGCAGGTAGAGGTGCGCCTAAAGCTTGTCCTACTCGATAGGTGCGAAATACTCGGCAACTAGAATCACTCAGTAATGGCATTTTTAAGCCTAAATCTCTCACAACTATTTGACTTTGTTTTTCATCGGTACTAGTAATTAGTAAAACTTCTATATCACGCTGTTGAAATTGCTCATAATTTTCGTTTAAAGCTTTGATGTGAGGAAAACAAAATGGGCAGTATTGTTTTTCTGTAAAAATTCTGGTAAACGCTAATAAGACGGGTTGTTTACCTCGATAATCCGATAGTTTAACCAGCTTTCCATTCGTAATGTCTGGTAATTGAAAATCTGGTGTTCCAATTTCCAGTCTCAATTCGTTACTAGCTGGAATCGGGAGAAAATTCCGCAAAAAGCGTTCATTAAATAAGCCACTAAAATCTGTTGATGTCAGCATAGGAAATTCAAAATACCCTACGGGAAGCAAGCTACAAAATTATAAAACCACAGATCAACACTCCATCTAACACTGATTTTATATCTCGTGTATATGTGTGTTCATCTGTGGTATGGATGATTTTTGAGTTTTAGTTTCTACAACCGCTAAAGCCAGCGTCATCGCTTTTAGTTCTTGATTTCAGATTGAGATGATTAACAGAATCCAAAATCTAAAATCTAAAATTATGATGCTGATTAAACGGCAGAGAAGTAAACTTTGGACTTGACTGGATCAGGGTTCATGGTTTTATCACCAGGTTGCCAACCCGCAGGGCAAACTTCATCTGGGTGAGACTGCACATACTGAATTGCTTGCAATGTCCGCAATGTTTCATCAACGCTACGACCAAAAGCGAGGTTGTTAATGGTAGCGTGTTGAATGATACCATCTTTGTCAATGATATATAGACCACGCAAAGCAATACCTGCTGCTGGGTCTAATACGTTGTAAGCGGCACTAATTTCTTTTTTAATGTCGGAAACTAGGGGATAGTTGAGGTCGCCAACACCGCCAGACTTGCGATCTGTTTGAATCCAAGCTAGGTGAGAGAATTCACTATCAACGGAAACACCCAGAACTTCAGTGTTAAGTTTACTAAATTCTTCGTAGCGATCGCTAAATGCTGTGATCTCAGTGGGGCAAACAAAGGTAAAGTCTAGGGGGTAGAAGAACAGAACAACATACTTTCCACGATAGTCGGAAAGTTTGATTGTTTTGAATTCCTGATCCGCTACAGCTGTTGCGGTAAAATCGGGAGCTTGTTGACCAACGCGGAGGCTTCCTTCTATTCCGTAAGTGATGGACATTTACTATTATCTCCTTCAACTTATATCCGTTTACTAGCGTTGGAGTTGGGGTCAGGTAAATCTTACCCATCCACGCTTGCTCACAGTTTGATTACGATCTGTTACGACTATATCATAGTCATAACGATTTTGAGTAGCAAATGGTTGATTTAGATACAAGAGAATGGTTATTAACCAATGGCTTAGGTAGTTTTGCCAGTGGTACTGTTGCGGATGTCCGCACCCGAACTTATCACGGTTGGCTATTTGCGGCGACAAATCCACCGAATGGGCGAACCCTATTGTTCTCCCACCTAGAAGCTAGCCTGGAAGTCTCAAAAAAAGTTGTGCCACTAGGGACAAATATTTGGGGTACAGGTAATATCGAGCCAACTGGCTACAAACTGCTGCACTCCTTCGATATTAACCCCGTTCCTAAATGGATTTGGGGGGAACAAGATTGGCAACTGAGTAGACAATTAATTATGCCTTATGGGTTAGAAACTAGCCACAATAGCGGAAATCTTCAAGACTCTTTAGTTAGTCATCGCCTGTTAATTCAATATCGCTATGAAGGTAGAGAAACCGCGATTTTAAGGCTGAGATTGCTGATTGCCGATCGCAATTTTCATAGTCAACAGACTCAGAGTTCCGACTTACAATTTTCACAGTTACTCGGTTATCGGCAAATCTACTTACAAGCCATGAGTAATGATGGCTTTGGTACACCTTGGCGATTGCGCTGGACACAGGGGGAATATCGAGCAGATCCCGTATGGTACTGGAATTACGAATTTCCCGAAGAGACACAACGAGGACTAGGCGATCGCGAAGACCTGTTTAGCCCAGGTTATCTAACAGTAATTCTCAAACCAGGAGATGCCGTCACCCTAGAAGCTCGTATAGGTTTCCCTGAACAATCAATAGATTCCCTAACCCCGGACACCTTTGCAGAAGCAGTAGAAGCAGAACAGGAGCGACTATCCCAGATTGGCAGTTGGGAATCTGGGATAAAGGGACAAGGTGGACAAGCAAAAAATTATACCTTGTCTCCCTTGTCTCCTCTGTTTCCCCCTAGTACCAAAACTTGGCAACAATTACTCAAAGCCAGTGATCAATTTATTGTTTATCGGGCTTCCATTGCAAACCCTACGGTGATGGCTGGTTATCACTGGTTTAATGATTGGGGAAGAGATACCTTAATTGCTTTACCTGGGTTAACCTTAGTAACTGGACGTTTTGAGTTAGCCAAAAATCTCCTGCAAACTTTTGGGCGTTATTGTCGTCATGGTCTTATCCCCAATACTTTCCCAGATACAGACACTGAGCCAGCATACAATTGTATTGATGCAGCTTTGTGGTGGATTGAAACTCTAGGACTTTATCTCGAAGCTACCCAAGACTGGCAATTTTTAGCTGCACAGTTTTCCGTAGTACAGCAAATTCATAAAGCATTTATCGGTGGTACACGTTATAACATCCAAGTAGATGCGACAGATGGGCTATTGGGTTGGGATGCACCAGGAGTAGCCTTGACTTGGATGGACGCTGTAGTCGAGGGACAACCCATCACACCCCGTTCCGGTAAACCCGTTGAAATCAATGCCTTATGGTATTCAGCTTTATGCTGGATGAGTCAATGGGCAGAACACTTAAGCCAACTAGAAACAGGCGATAAAGTACGTTTAGCCAATCAAGGTAAGCGTTATGCCCAACAAGCACAACAAGTAAAAACTTCTCTACAAAAATTCTGGAATCCACAACTAGGTTATTTATACGACACCATCGACTTTGACGATCGCCGCAACGCCCAAATTCGTCCTAATGCAGTATTAGCAGTGTCCTTACATCATTGTGGGTTTTTACCATCCCAAGGCCGTCAAATATTAGAATTAGCCACTGATCGCTTGTTAACACCTTATGGTCTTCGCAGTCTTGACCCAGCAGATCCAGAATATATTGGTAGATGTTTCGGTAATAGTCAGAAACGCGATCGCGCTTACCATCAAGGCACTGTTTGGACTTGGTTAATTGGTGCTTTTATTCGTGGTTGGCAACGTTTTCTCCCAGAACAACCAATACCTTTTAGTTGGCAACCTTTGTTAGATCACCTATGGCATGATGCTTGTATTGGTTCTATTTCCGAAATTTTTGATGGCGAACCACCACATTATCCCAGAGGTGCAGTAGCACAAGCTTGGTCAATAGCCGAAGTCATGCGACATATCTGAAAAGAGAAAAAATTAACAGTAAAATAATAGTTTTTCAGATATCTCTTCTATCTTTAGTAAGAGATGAATCATCTCTAGAATATTTCCCAAGTGACAAATTAAACTCTCTAGAAGTATGAAGTTTTTATTTTTATTCTCACAGAAAATTAATTGGGTATAGGAGATATATTTTGCAATGTTGAAGTGCTGTTATGTTCTCCATTGGAGATTACGTACTAAATCAAAAAACGGGGCATTTAGGTAAAGTAGTTGGTTACGGCAATTCACTAGCCAATAATGTTGATATAACTACCTTAAGAGTTATTGTAACTGAAACTGCTAATTCACAAAAGCAAGTTTTCATAGTAGAAGACGAAGTATCAAGATGGGTGCGGTGGTCTGTGGTGTAGGCTTTTTGTAGTAGAGATTTAGGATGAGTAATGAGTGCTGAGTGCTGAGTGCTGTTAGCGGTAGCGCGGCGTTTAGCCGGTGCTGAGTTTTGTTAGCAGTAGCGTGTCGTTTAGTCGGTGCTGACTAATGACTAATGACTAATGACTAATGACTAATGACTAATGACTAATGACTAATGACTAACCCCGCAGAATTAGCGTCTAAAAATAAAGTTGCTTGTGATTGTTGACGCAAAATAGACGCAGGACAATCTGTACTAATTGAACCAGACAACATTCTTTTTACTATTTGGGCTTTGCGTTGTTCTGGTGCGAGACAAAGGATTTTTTGAGCAGAACAAATCAAAGGTAAGGTGACAGTAAAAGCATACTGAGGCACATTATCTAGATGGGGAAATTGTCCTGTATTTACTTGTTGTTGACGATTAGCCGCGTCTAATTTGACTATTTTGACACTGTAAGGATCTTGAAAGTTAGCTACAGAAGGATCATTAAAAGCTAAGTGTCCATTTTCACCTATGCCCAGACAACATAGGTTAATAGGTTGTGCTTGGAGTAGTTTGGTGTAGCGATCGCATTCTGTCAATGGCTCTAAAGTATCACCTGCAATATAGTGAAATTGGTGGGGAGATACCCGCTTTTCTACTCGTTCTCGCATATAGTGCCGAAAACTTGCAGGATGATCTGCATTAATGCCTAAATATTCATCTAGATGAAATAAAGTAATTCTTGACCAGTCTACACCACCTAAACCAATCAAAGCCTCTAAAAATTTCAGTTGAGAATTACCTGTTGCTAATAAAACCGCAGCCTTTTCCTGATATTGGAGAACTGACTGTAAATGCTTTTGGGCAATCATGGCCACATCTTGAGCCATATCTGACTCCGATTGGTAAACCTGTACTGCCAGGCGATCGACATGAAAAACTTTTGTGGTGGCTATCATTTGCTGTCAGTAGAATGGTGGCGATAATTATCAGCAGAAATCATCCGATTTTAGTTTTTAGCTACAGATTTTGGATTAAAAGCCTAGATTCATAAGCTATTGCAAAATCTCTCAACAATACTACCTGTCCCAAGTCAGCGCGCAATACACCTAAAACAATGTAAACTGTTGATGTTAAATTAACAATTATTTACATTGAACCCCAAATTATGCTTGCTGCAATTCTTTTTGATTTAGACGGCACTATTGTGAACACTGACCCCATACACTACCAAGTATGGCGAAAAATGTTGTTAAATTATGGCATTGCAATTGATGAAGCATTTTATAAATCTAGAATTAGTGGGCGATTAAATCCAGAAATTATCGAGGATATTTTGCCAAATTTATCACCAGCAGCAAGTCAAGAGTTTGCTGATGAAAAAGAAGCAATATTTCGTCAACTTGCTTACCATCTTAAACCATTGCCTGGCTTTACTGAACTAGTAGATTGGACAAAGACACATCAATTAAAACGAGCTTTAGTTACAAATGCCCCTAGAGCAAATGTAGAGTTTATGCTAGAGCTTTTAAACATCAAAAATATTTTTCATACAATTGTCATTGCAGAAGACTGCACAGCCGCAAAACCCGAACCAATACCCTATCAAGTGGCTTTAGAGCAGTTGGGAATTGCCGCAGAACAAGCTTATGCTTTAGAGGATTCCCCTTCAGGTATTCGTGCAGCAGTGGCGGCTGGTATTCGTACTATTGGTATTGCTTCTACCCATGATCCTCAAGAATTGCAAAAATTTGGTGCATTTATGGCAATTCCAGACTTTACCGATTTGCAGCTATGGAAATTATTAAATTCAACCTTAGAGACAGTCACTTTCTTGACAAAGGGTATAGGGGTATAAGGGTATAGGGGTGTAAGGGAAAGACTTTTTCAGGTTTTCTTGTGTACACAATTTATGATGGCTACTTAATTCTAAAAAAAGGTGACAGTAAGAGGGAAACTATGCCCCATTCCCTATTCCCTATTCCCTATTATTCCGTACTCCTTGACGGTTTGCCGCAGGTACATTTGAGTGCCTCCGGCAAGATGCTGGCGCGTCTACGGGGGAAACGTCTGTGCCGATTTCTCTCTTTTTTCTGTTGCCCACATCATGAGTTAATGCCATAATTCTTTCAAACTGAAAATTACTCGCTAAACAACTTAAACATTCTTGTAATAGCGAATTTGTAGTAGGCATTTGATGAATTAAATCTAAAATCAAATCATCACTACCTTGGGCAGCAGCTTGATATATGTCTGCTACCCATGTTTGGGGCATTTTCAATAGTGAATCTAAGACATCATCAGTATTGAGTAATTTTTCTGAAGACGATTGAATATTAAATTGTTGATGGATATCTTCTTGATAAAGATAGCGTACACCTAAATACTGATTAAGCTTTTCGAGAATTTGCGCTTTCTGGAAAGGTTTGTTAATCAGATCATCACAACCAGCTTGAACTATTGCCTCTCGTTGTTCTTCAAAGGCGTTAGCAGTCAGGGCAATAATAATTGTTTGGGGATGGCATGAACTAGAAATTGGTTGATGATTGACACAAACTTCCGTCAAAGATTTCTTCAACTTGAAGTCAGTTTTTTTTGTACTTACTCCTACCGTAGTCATGGACATGATAGAGCATTCTTTTTGTTGTTTTAACTCCAAAGAGCGAATCAAATGAGTAGCTTGATAGCCATCCATGACAGGCATTCGCATATCCATGAAAATTAGGTGGGGATGCCATGTTTCCCACAAAATAACAGCTTCTTTGCCGTTAGCAGCTTCCTTGACAGTAAAACCAACAGATGAGAGGAGTTTCACTAATAGTAAACGACTATCTGGGATGTCATCCACAACTAAAATGCGATACTGTTCTTGCTGTGGTGCTAAACCTATCACCCAACGAGATACTGATGAGACGGGTATCTCAGAGGGGAGAACCACCCCGACTTGAATATCAAAGGTAAATTGACTTCCTCGTCCCAAATTACTATTTACATGAATCTCTCCCCCCATCATCTGCACATATTTGCGACTAATTGCCAATCCTAATCCTGTCCCCTGTTGTGATTGTCTGCCGCTTTCAGTTTGCCCAAAGGCTTCAAATAATAATTCTAGTTCTTGAGAGGCAATCCCTATGCCAGTATCTTGGACTTCAAAAATCAGGCGGACATTGGGAATGGTATTTTTTTCTTTCGGCTGTTGTGCTGTGAGTTCCCAGTCGTTAGTTCCTAAACTAACGCGCAGAGTCACACTGCCAGCCGATGTAAACTTGATGGCATTGCCGACAATATTGAGTAGAACTTGACGTAGTTTGCTTTCGTCAGTTTTGATATATTTTGGCAAGTTAGGAGCATATTCAAATACCAAATTCAGATTTTTGCCGGTTGCCCGAATTTGTAACATCTCTTGGACATTATTTAACATCCGAATTAAATCAAAACTGTTGAGATTTAAGGTAGTTCTGCCAGCTTCGATTTTCGACATTTCTAAAATGTCGTTGATGAGATTGAGCAGATGTTCTCCGGCGCGGTTAATGATCGCTAAATTCTGTTGATGATCAGAGGAGAGGCTGTTGTCATGACTCATCAGTTGCGTAAATCCCAAAATTGCGTTTAAGGGTGTTCGCAATTCATGGCTCATGTTGGCTAAAAATTCGCTTTTGGCTCGGTTGGCGGTGTCTGCGGCTGTGACAGCAGCTTGTAAAGCTTGTGATTGTTGTTGAGTTTGCGCTAGTAGTTGTGCCTGTTGTAAAGCTACTCCCAACTGGTTGCCAATCTGCACTACAATGTTGATTTCTCCCGTCTTCCACTGACGAGCAGTAGAATTTTGATAGCTGGCTAATAATCCCCAAAGTTGATTACCACATAAGATGGGGACGATAACGTAGGCTTTGGCTTGGAAATTTTCTAAGAGACTGATGTAGTCAGGATTTAAACCCGCTTGGTAGATATCTGAGACACAACAAAAGCTGGTGCTGGCTGTGGCTGGTATGTAATGATCTTGCAAATGAATGTCTTGAGTATCCAGCATTTTCTGGAGACATTTACCATTTCTCAAGGCATCTTTGGTGAGATTGGGACTTTGTTGATGTAATTCCATGAGTGAAGTCCAACCCATACCAACGGATTCAGCAACAAATTCGCCACTCCAATCAGGATGGAAGCGATAGACAACAACGCGATCGCAATTCAATACTTGCCGTAATTCTGCGGTGGTGGCGGTAAAAATAGTTTCCAAATCTAAGGTTTGGCGCATCCTTTGAATTACTTGAGCGATCGCTCTTTCTCGTTCTATACTTTCCCTCAAGGCGGTCTCTGCACGTTTGAGTCCACTAATTTCCAACATGACGGTACCTACACCAGAGGGGCTGTTATCTTCACCAGGAATGGGAAAATAAGAAACCAAAAAATGACGCAGACCATTAGGCACATCATGAGCAGTAATACTGAGTTCCCGATTTAAAATTGCTTCCCCAGTTGATAATACCTGCCGACAAAAAGGTGTTAATAGTGGGTCAATATGAGGAGCGATTTCTCTGAGTGTTTTGCCGATGAGGTCTTTTGATGGTTTACCATAAATATCTGCCATCAAGTCATTAATCTGCACCAAGCGCATTTTGTGGTCAAGGATGTTCATACCTACGGGCGCACCACTAAAAAAGGCGTTGAGTCTGGCTTCCCGCAGTTTTAATTGTTTTTCTAGAGTTTTGCGCTCTGTAATGTCTTTATTAGTACCAGTCATCCGTAACGGTATACCCTGTTCATCGCGCTCTACAATTTGGCCGCGAGACTGTATCCATTTCCATTCCCCAGAGGGGGAACGCATCCGAAATTCCATCTCGTATACAGATGTTATCCCTTCTAGATGGTCTTGAATGGATGATTTGAGGGCGCGCCAGTCTTCAGGATGAATTAACTGTTTTCTCACAAGCTGATGTGGATCAATCTCGGATTCTGTGTACCCTAGTACATCTCGCCATTTCCAATCACAATAAATTTTACCTGTTTGGATATTCCAATCCCACAATCCCAATTCACTCGCTGATAAAGCTAGTTGTAATCTTTCTTCGCTTTTTCTGTGGGCGGCTTCGATCATTTGCTGTTGAATTAAACTACCTAGTTGGGTAGCTACAGTCCCCACTAACATCAGTAATCGCTTATCTACTGACATAGCAGTGCGTTTAAAAAATACTAAAACAGCTACTACTTCCCGTCCTGCCAGAATCGGCACAGCAAAACCAGCTTTGAAACCGACTTGAGCAGCCTGAAAAGAGCGTAAAAATTTTGACTGGTTGACCAGGGAAACATCTTCAATCCACTCTGGTCTTTTTGTTTCCCAGACTCGTCCCGGTAGTCCCATGCCCATTGTAAAGGTGAGAGTTTGATTGCGATCGCAAAATTCTTCGAGGCGGCTTTCTTCACAGTGACAAACTAAACTATGCTCTAAAACACTACCGTCATCACTGGGTATCCATGCTTCGCCAAAGTCCCAACCGATGGTTTGACAAATCAGCCGCAAAACCAACGTCAAAGCACTTCTGACATCTATGGCACGGGTAATGGCTTGGGTAGTCAACAACAATAGGCGGCTTTCGTTTTCCGCTTGCTTGCGTTCCGTAATATCTTTAGCAGTAGCCAAGACAATTTTCTGCCCATCGATTTCGATTACTTCTGCACTCAGCAGCACCGTCTTAATTTCACCGCTACAAGCGCGAAAATCAACCTCATGGTTGCGTAAAGTTTTTGTTTGTTTGAGGATTTGGGAAAGAAAATGACATTCTTGGGGATTTATCCAGATTTTCAACTCTGCATTAGTGTTACCGATTATCTGGGCGCGAGTATAACCAAAGAATCGACAAAAACTATCATTCACCTCTATGTAGCGTCCTTCAGGAAAAGTACACAAGGCAATGGGGTCTGGTGAGGCGCGAAAGGCTGAGGCTAACTTCTTCTCGGAAGTGCGATGTGCAGCTTCAGCTCGTTGGCGTTCTCTGGCTTCTAATGCTAGAGAAACTAAATTACTTAAAGCACGGGCAAAGTTTTGGTCTTCTTCTGTCCAATGATGAACTACACCTACTGATTCTAAACAAAATACCCCTACTGTTTTCTCTCCCAGACGGATAGGAATATATAGGATGGACGTGATATTGCAGGGAATGAAGTAAGTTGAAGATAGTTCCTGTATGCGTGGATCTTGGGAAACTAAATCGGCGATCGCTATCACTTCGTTTTGCTGCAAAGCTTGAAAATATGCGGGATATTCACCAGCCGATAATGTTAAGCCTGAACTGTGTTTGTGGGTTGTTTTCTCAAATAAATCCAAGCAATGAATTTGATTATATGTTGTTTCTGTTACCCAAATACTAGCTCTTTCGACACCAATATTGATCGCTCCTGCTTCTGTGACTTCGCCAAAAGCAGCAGATAAATTTCCTTGAGATAGAGACTGATGTTTTGTGAGTCTACTTAATACTGTGTTATAGCTACATAATTTGATCGCATCAACTGTTGGAGTTTTGAGCTTATCATGATTTTTATGCCCATTTTCCGGGTAACTAATATTACATATAGATTCTATTTGTTGATTTTTTCGTGCTATCTCTGCAACTAAATTTTGGCTCTTTTTTCTTTCGGCAAATAATTCTTTTCTTAGTTTTTGAATTTTGAGTTGATTTTTAACTTTAATTAAAACTTCCTGGGTTCTGAATGGTTTAATCAGGTAGTCAGCAAAGTTTATTTTTAGTTGCTCAAAATCTAGGTTAATTTCTTCTATAAGGACTAGTACGATAACTGGTACATCTAATTTTTCATCTTTAAATTTTAACTTTTTATTAACTAAATTATAATGGAGTCGAGCTATAGAAATATCTATAATAATTAAATCTGGAATAAAATCTAATACAGAATTGTTGTCTAATTGCTGGAAGGATAATCTTTCAATTTGATAATTCTCAGAAGCAAAAATATTTAATAAGGAATTATAAGTAGCTACTTCATCGTCAATTAAGAGAATCTTAATTGTGTCATTAATCAGTTTCATATTATGATAATTTATGGACAAGTTTTTTAGTATCTTAGTTGAATTTCCATCATATTTAAAACTTAAATACCTATGCTTTACAGTGAGATTGCGTAATCTGAAAGCCAATAAATTACTTATACAATTAATCACTTATGCTTAAATATAACTCGCGCTTGCTACAAACACATCCCTAAAATCACTTATTCGTGATTAAAAGGAAATGGGTAAATCTTAAGAGAAAATAGTGAGCAGGAGACTTCTAACTAAAAATATCCCATTACTATTTAGGCAAGGGGGTAGGGAAGGGAGCGGGGAGAGCCGAAAATTATTAGGACTTACGCAACGTCAATAATGTCATTGCGACCGGAGTGAAGTTTAGGGAAGCAATCCCAGCATCAGGGGAGATTACTACGCTATCGCTCGTAATGACGGAGTTACGTTATTTTTGCGTCAGTCTTGATTATAATCCTGACGTTGGTTGACTCAAGAATCTCCCATGTTATAAACAGGGGAGTGTCAATTCTTCACAAGTTCCTCATCTTCTCGCGATAGATTTTAGATGGTAAAAGCTAGACGATCGCCACTCCAGCGAGAGGACGAATATGAACGCCATAGAGTCTGCACAAAATTCCCATCGTTCCTTTGTCTACGGGCCTGTCAAATCTTGGCGATTTGGTCAGTCGCTAGGTATTGATCCTATTGGGGAAGTATCAACTTGTTCATTTAATTGCATCTATTGTCAATTAGGACAGATGGAAGTCCAGACTCTGCAACGCCAAATTTTTGTTCCTACAAGCAGCATCGCGGAGGAATTGCGATCGCTTGCATCCTATGAGCAAATCGATGTAGTGACAATTAGTGGTAGTGGCGAACCAACTTTAGCCTTAAATTTAGAGGAAATTTTAGCGATCGCCAAACAGTTAACCCGCTTACCCACGATAGTATTAACTAACAGTACACTTTTAGGCGATCGCATGGTACGCCAAGCCTTGCGATTTGCTGATATCGTCGCCGTGAAACTAGATGCAATTTCGTCACATCAATGGCAGCGTATTAATCGACCTGTAGAGACAATAAATCTACCTGATATTTTGGCAGGTATTGTCAAATTGCGGCGGGAATATTCAGGAACCCTCGCTATCCAAACAATGGTTTTGTCTCCCTGGACAACAGAAATGCTAGAAGATTACATCCAACTGTTACAGCGTCTTCGTCCTGATGAAATTCATCTCAATGTTCCATCTCGACCCCGCGCTTTAGTGCGTCAGTTGGATGCTAGGGGGAATAATGCAGTTAAATCCGGCTGTGGTGATTTTCGCCAACTCCCATGTGTTAGTGCTGATGTCCTCAGTATTTTAGCTGATGCCATCCAGACTACAACTAAAATTCCTGTGCGTTGCGTCCCGATAGCTTTGTCATAGTTAACTGTTGAAAGGAATAAACATAGATGGAAACTAAGCTAACCAACCCATCCATTCATTCAGAAATTCCCTCCGGCTATCTCAACATCATGGGCTACATTGATGAATCAGAAGTGAATGGCCCTGGTTGTCGTGCAGTTGTTTGGGTACAAGGGTGTCCTCGTGAATGTCCCGGCTGTTTTAATCCCGATTCCTGGACATTTGAAATTAATCAACTAGTCAGTGTTGATAGTTTAGTCGAGCAAATTTTAAGCAAACCCAAAAATACAGGCGTAACATTCTCTGGTGGAGAACCCTTTTGGCAGGCATCCGCTTTGGCTGAGTTAGCACGTAAACTCAAAGCTGCGGGTCTTAATGTCATGTCCTTTACAGGCTTTACTCTCAAGGAACTACAATCACCCTCCGCGCCTCCAGGTTCTCAAGAACTCTTAGCACAACTAGATATTTTAATAGATGGGCCGTTTGTCCAAAATTTAGCCATTAATTCGCCAGATTCCCCCGTTTCTTCCCGTAATCAAAAAGTTCACGTCCTCAACCCTGCCTTTGCTGACAAAATTACTTGGGCTAGTGACCAAATCGAAGTCCACATCCTCAAAGATGGGAATCGCATTGTCACCGGTTATCAAGGTTGGTTGGAATGGACTTAAAAGAGGTAGAGAGCAGGGAGCGGAGGAGCAGGGGGAGACTACGTTTCTAATTGCGCTCTCAAACTTGCTCAAAATTAAGGGACTTCCAGAAAATAAATTATCCAATTTCTGAGAGAAGATTTTGATTTTTCCCCCTGCTCCCTGCCCCCTGCCCACCACAGCGATTGTATATTTTTTTAGTTGGAAGTCCCTAAATTTTTGGATGGTAGAACACTAGGGAGTGGGAATTGATAGTTTCTCCTCCCTATTTTCTTGTATCGTAATTACGAATTACGAATTACGAATTATGCTGACGTTGACGCAACGTAAACCACCAAACCCAGAAATAAAGGTCGCGTTGACCTTGCAACTCACCGCCGAAGAACGCACTCGCAGCCGTCACCGTTTTGAAACAGAAGATGGTCAGGTAGTATTTCTGCGCTTACCTAGAGGGACGGTGTTGTGGGATGGAGATATTTTGCAAGATGAAACTAATGGTAGTCTGATGAGAATAGCCGCTAAACCAGAACCAGTGTTTACGGTCGTCGCTGCTACTCCACTTTTATTAATGCGGGCAGCTTACCATTTAGGGAATCGTCACGTACCTGTAGAAATTACCCCCAACTATTTACGCCTATCTCCAGACCCCGTTTTACGTACCCTGTTAGCACAGATGGGGCTAGAAATTACGGAAGAAATTGTCCCATTTCAACCAGAATTAGGTGCTTATGGACACCATCACTCTCACTCATAGTCATTTGTTACACCTATTGCAAATAGCGAGTTCTGCTTT
The DNA here is from genome assembly GCF_002896875.1 of Nostoc sp. CENA543. Classification (GTDB taxonomy): domain Bacteria; phylum Cyanobacteriota; class Cyanobacteriia; order Cyanobacteriales; family Nostocaceae; genus Trichormus. The sequence goes on along the minus strand of NZ_CP023278.1, from coordinate 5,170,031 downwards.
GCCGGTGGGAGCATACAGCTACTCCGAAGGATTAGAAACTCTAGTAGAAAATGGCACAATTACTGATCAAGAAAGTCTACAGCATTGGTTAGAAGCCGAACTGCGTTATGGGGCGATTCGTCTAGAAACAGCAATGATTGTGAGAATATATGAGGCTGTAAATCAAGGGGATTTAGAGAAATTACGCTATTGGAATTTATGGTTATCGGCGGCGCGAGAAACCCAGGAATTACGTAATTCTAGCTGGCAAATGGGGCGATCGCTTCTACAATTACTGGTGAAACTACAACCGCAAATATCTGATTTAGCTCATGCTGTGGGTAATCCTTGTAATTATGCGATCGCTTTTGCTCTAGCGGCTACCCATTGGCAAATTGATCCACAAGCCGCTTTATTAGCATATCTGCATAGCTGGGCAACTAATTTAATTACGGCTGGAATTAAAATCATTCCCCTCGGTCAAACAGCCGGACAAGAAATATTACTCAATTTACAACCATTAGTCAGTGTTGCCACAATGGAAATAATGGATTTAGAAGATGATGATTTGAGTTGTTGTAGTTGGGGTTTATCTTTAGCTAGTATGCAGCATGAAACACAATACACAAGGCTGTTTAGAAGTTGAGCATACTTTAGTCAAGTGTAAACCTGCTAATCTGATACCAGACTATTTGATTGAGGTGGGACAATTTTACCAACTTCTGAACAAGGCATTATGTGCGTTACACTGTGCCAATCTCTAACAAATACTTTTAAGCCTATTTTTATTGTGCGTCTAGATGAGCGAACAGGTAATGTCTTTATTTTGGCAGGAGATAATATACAAATAGAGATATATCGCAATGGTCGTTGGAGATTTATATAGTGAAAACTGACTTTAACAAAATGACAAAAGCTGAACTAAGGGCTTATGTAGTTGCTCATCCAAACGATCAAGCGGCGTTTTATGCTTTTGTTGATCGTTTCACAGCAGGAGCAACCACTGAAACATTTGCGATGCCTCAATCACCAGCAGAAATTGCAGAAGTGGATAGCTTAGTTAGGCAGAAAATAGAACAAATTCAGACTGAATAATTATGAATTAATAATTGATTTTTATTGACTTATGAATACATTTCGAGTAGGGGTAGCAGGGCCAGTTGGTTCAGGGAAAACAGCTTTAGTGGATGCAATGTGTAAAGCACTGCGCGATCGCTATCAAATTGCTGTAGTGACAAATGATATTTATACTCAAGAAGATGCTCAGTTTTTGGTACGTTCTCAAGCCTTAGCTAGCGATCGCATTTTGGGAGTAGAAACCGGAGGTTGTCCCCACACTGCCATTCGGGAAGATGCTTCTATGAATTTAGCAGCCATTGAACAACTAGAACAGCGTTTTAAGCAATTAGATTTAGTCTTTTTAGAAAGCGGTGGTGATAATTTAGCCGCTACCTTCAGTCCTGAATTAGTAGATCTCACAATTTACGTGATTGATGTCGCCGCCGGTGATAAAATCCCCCGCAAAGGCGGCCCCGGTATTACAAAATCCGATTTACTAGTAATTAACAAAACCGACCTCGCACCCTACGTAGGCGCAGACTTAAGCGTCATGGAACGAGACGCGAAAAAAATGCGTGGTGATAAACCCTTTATTTTCACCAACCTAAAAACCCAACAAGGACTCAAGGAAGTTATCGAATTTGTCTGTAGTCATTGTTAATAGTCAATAGTCAATAGTCATTGTCAATAGTCATTAGTCATTAGTCATTAGTCAATAGTCAATAGTCATTAGTCATTAGTCAATAGTCATTAGTCATTAGTCAATAGTCAATAGTCATTAGTCATTAGTCATTAGTCATTAGTTTTTCTCCCCTCCTACCTTGTCTTCCTTGTCCCCAATCCCCAGTCCCCAATCCCCAATCCCCAGTCCCCAATCCCCAATCCCCAATCCCCCTAGTGATGAGTTAAAAAAGAAACATGAAAATCATCAAACTCATCACTAATTGGTTAGAAATTCATGCTAGTTCCCCCACATACGCCGGTTGGGTGTTAGCAGGAATTGCTGTTTGTTTTTTTGGTGCGGCGATTAATACGATGGCTGGTTGGCTTTACGCTATTAGTGGCGTAACTCTGGCTTTATTGGGGATAGCTGCATTTTTAGCATCGCGATCGCTTGTTGGTCTATCTGTGACTCGTCGTCAGATTTCACCTGTCTCGGCTGGGGATGAATTAACTTTAGAATTAGAAATCTATAACCCCACTAAGCAATCTGTCACTTTATTGCAGGTTGAAGATATCTTACCGTTTGTGCTGGGAAAACCCATGAAACACGGTATTGAAACTATTGCTAGCAGAGAAACTTACCGTTGGGTATATTATCACCCTACCGAAAAGCGGGGCATTTATCGCTGGCACTCTGTTGAATTGGCGACAGGCGCGCCTTTAGGTTTATTTTGGTCGCGTCGTCAGCACCACTGTGAAGCAACAGCTATTGTGTATCCCACGGTTTTAACCTTGAGTGCTTGTCCCCTCGTGGATGAAATCGGGGAAGAAGAAAGTCAAAGGAATGAGTATCATGGTAGACCTTTGCAAACAGCCACATCGGGATTAGTGCGATCGCTGCGTCCCTATCGCATTGGCGACCCCACCCGCTTGATTCACTGGCGGACTAGTGCGCGCTATGGTGAGTTACGTGTGCGCGAATTAGAAATGATTACCAGTGGACAGCAAGTAATTATTGCTTTAGATACTGCTGGTAATTGGGAAGCGGACAATTTTGAGCAAGCTGTAATTGCCGCAGCATCAATGTATTTTTACGCACAGCATCAGCAATTACAGGTGCAACTATTAACAGCCGCCACAGGATTAGTCAGAGGCGATCGCTCAGTTTTAGAAACTCTAGCCGCCACCCAATATCACGAAGATATCAGCGATTATGACGAACAGCATCCCCTGATTTGGCTCACCCAGAATCCTCTCAGTATATCTTCTTTACCTCAAGGTAGCCGTTGGTTATTGTGGCCAGATATACAATCAAACAATGAACCAGTCTTAGTGAGTCGAGATTATTCAGGTGTAGTTATAGATACAGCACAAGCACTGCGATCGCAACTCCAAAAACCTTTAGTATAAAGTTTCCGTATAATAATATAGTTATGCGGCTCAACTTGTGCTGGGAGGATTACCGCAAGAGCATTTAAGATAAGCTATGACTGTATGCATTACTTTTCTCCGTAGGTTAAAAGCATATGAACTTTGAGGAATTTCTAGACGACGCTAGCCAAAGTTTTACTCGAAATGGTGAGCTTGTTCTCAACAAATTAGATAAGCTTGCGACTGAATTTCATGAGGATGCTATTCGACCTATAAATGAAGATTTTGGGGATCTTGCATCTAAATGGTCTAGAGACCTGGGAGTATTCGTGCGTCAAATGGTTGATGAAATTGACGAGATTGCTCGACCTACTCTTAATCAAATTGATATCTTCTTGGAGTCAGTAAATGAGACCCTCATTAAGCCTGCTGGACAAGACCTTAGAAATTTAAATAAGGAGCTAGGCATCTCTGAGGAAATGAGAGAGCTTTACAAAGTTCTTGGTATTTCTTCAGAAGAAGAAGTCATTCAGATATTTTGTGCTTTTGCCGCCGCAGGAGGAATGACAGCACTACTTATTTTTGTTATCTCTTATTTACAGAATGACGGGAGGTTAGAAAACTTTTCTTTCTTCTCGTTTATGGAAAAGAAACCTTTGCTTGATGACGATATTCAGAGACAGTTTAATGCAATCTTGGAACAGATTGAGCATCAGAGAGCCTTAAGTGTTTGGAATCAACATGTTGTTCAAGAAACATACAAAATTAAAACACCCACAAATCAATTCTTCATAGAACGTCAAATTAATAACCCAGGCTTAAACGTTTCAGATAATCTCATGGCTTCAAATCTTTTTGCCTTACCCTTAATAGTTTCTTATCTTGACAAAGTGTTTGAAATTGCTCAATTAGCTTTTGGGAGAATTGTCGATATGGATACTGTAAACAATCAATTTCAAGGAACATATACAACAATTGGCACTTTTGCAAATGAAGTAAAAGATAATGCGCGACAGCAAGCGAACCAATATATTTTCGAGAAAAAGCAAACTCTTGCTGAAGCTGCTTGTGAAATTCAGCGCCTACTAAAGCAGCTTGAAGAAACGAATCCTGCGGCAACCGAACCTGAGCAAATAGTTTATGTTAATGTGGCTACCAAGCCAGACCTTAAACAGCGAACAATTGCTGCCTTGAAAGAGGGAGGAGAAACAGCAATTGAAGAGTTCTTCCTTGAGAATAAGTATCTTAAAGTTGGAAAAGCAATTATTAAAGGTTGGTTGCAAGGCGGTACCTAAGAATATTTGTATGCTCTGCCGGTCGCATCATAATCCTGTTGGAGTGGACTGAAGAGATATTTTAGTGGCGAATAAGGGTTTGAGAGAGTTTTTGCATAAGTCCTGATAAAGTAAATGGAGTTGGCGCAGCGATTATCTACGACCTTAAGAAAAGGAGGAGAGAATGAGTGTTTCCATTATCAATGAAGTGATCAAACGGCTAGAAATCATGCCGCAGCACTTGCAACAACGAGTACTTGAATTTACTCAAGCGTTAGTAAAAGCTGAAATTCGAGGAACTCCAGGGCAGCAATTGCTACGTTTTGCAGGTTCAATCCCTCCTGACGATATCCAGTTAATGCGTGAGGCGATCAAGCAGTATCGTGGTGAGTAAAGTTGCGCTCCGTGATTGATTTCCTGGAGCAATGCGAATTTTACTAGTGGAAGATGAAGCAGAATACCCATCGGCAGATACTAATGCCATCTGAAAAAGTTCTTGATTTTTCGACACCATCTAGAAACCCAAGATTTTCGCTGAGATTTATACTTCACTCGTGAATAAGCAGAGGCTTGAGGGATTTTTCCTTCTAGCTGTGCGGCTTTATTTAAATCAGATGCGGCGCGATGTTCATAACCTAATTGAGAGCAAACTAAACCGCGATATTTGTAAGCTTCAACATAGCGGGGGTTGAGGCGAATGGCTTGGGTAAAATAGGCGATCGCTTCTTCATACTCGCCTTTACCTACGCTCTCTACACCATAATTATAGAAACTCTCCGCGTCAAAGCGATTGACGGATGTCTTGGGGGATTTTTTGGGTGTAGTGGCAGTGGTAGAATTATTGACGGTAGGATTTTCTGACTTGAGCAGATTGTAAGCTGCATTGATTTGTTTGATGTTGATTTCCGCTTGTTCTTTTTGCTGGAGATTAACAAAGCGATCGGGATGGTGAGTTTTGACTAGTTGACGATAAGCTCTTTTGATTTCTACCTGCGATGCTCCAGGTTTTAATCCTAAAATTTCATAAGCATGATTAATATCGAGATCAAGACGCTGACGCATACTAAAAAGTAGAAATCATAATTCTATGTTAACTATTCCCATAAATCTTCTGCAATCTACTCAAACGCCTCACAGTGGATACCATTGGGACGGAAGTAGTCGCCGCTTCTTTGAAGGCTGGTATTTTCGCGTTACCCTACCAGATTGTGGTGAGACTTTTGCTTTCATGTATTCCATAGAAGACCCCATTGGCGGTCAACCCCACAGTGGCGGTGCGGCGCAGGTTTTAGGGGCAAACGACGAATATGTATATCGAATTTTTCCTGATGTGACTCAATTTTGGGCTAGTCGGGATGTTTTAGCTTTGGGACATTGGGGTAAAACTCATTTGCATACTCAACCCCGCTATCTCTCACCTAAGGAGTTTACCCAATCTATCCAAGAAGGTTATCAAGCTACTGCTAATTTAAACCAGGGTTTTATTCAAGACCCTGTTACTGGTTTTTATTGTCGTTGGGAATATGAAATTCAGCCTGTATATGGCTGGGGTAATCAAAATAGTATTCAGCAATCAACTGCTGGCTGGCTGTCATTTTTACAGATTTTTGAGCCAGGATGGCAAATTTTAATGGCTCATGGTCTAGCCACTGGTTGGATTGATTGGAATGGCAAAGTTTATCAGTTCCAAAACGCGCCAGCCTATGGCGAAAAAAATTGGGGTGGTGCGTTTCCTGAAAAATGGTTTTGGCTCAATTGTAATAGCTTTGATGGCGAACCTGATTTAGCCCTAACTGCTGGGGGTGGTAGGCGCGGTGTCTTGTGGTGGATGGAATCTGTAGCGATGATTGGCATACATTATCAGGGCAAATTTTATGAATTTGTTCCCTGGAATGCCAAAGTTGAATGGTGTATTCAACCTTGGGGTAGATGGCAAATGAAGGCAAAAAACCTAGATTATGAGGTTGAATTAACCGGAACTACGCATCTACCTGGTGCGCCTTTGCGTGCGCCGACGGCGAACGGTTTACAATTTTGCTGTCGAGATACGATGCAAGGAAAACTGAATTTAGAGTTGCGAGAAATTAGGGGTAAAAACCCCCTAGTCATTCTTAATGCACACAGTTATCTTTGTGGGTTAGAAATTGGCGGCGGTTCCTGGCACAATTTTTGGCAGTCCACCTAAAACTACTGCTATGATTATATATGCTTCGTAGTTGGGGCTGTAGCTCAGTTGGATAGAGCGAGCGCCTCCTAAGCGCTAGGTCGCCGGTTCGAGCCTGGCCAGTCCCGTCGCCAACTACTCATCATCATAAAAGTGAGCAATGGCAATTTCCATTACGGGATTGCCTGCTAAGTATTGAGTAAACTGTAGCTAATATCTGTGTAATTGCAGATTAACAAAGTTTGCGAGTATGCTATTTAAGTGCATTTGCCAATTTGTCCTTGTGATTTTTCTGCCTGATTGCAAAAATTATTCCCGAAAAAGACAAAGTTAGAGAGCCTTGAAGAATAATCTATTGTTTAGAGGTAAGTCATTTCAATTTGCAGTTCTGATTCTACCGCTATTGATGTGGTGGGGATATAAGGAAGCACAAAATAATCATGAACCGCCAGAAGCCGTTATTGTTTTAGGTGGCTCAACCAAAAACTTAGAAAGAGAAAAATTTACTGCTCAGTTTGCTCGTCAGTATCCCAATTTACCAATCATGATTTCTGGCGGTAGTCCCCCTACATACACTAAAAGCGTATTTACGAAGGCTGGTATCAGTCCTAAAAGATTACATTTAGACTATGAAGCGGTGGATACAGTCACAAACTTTACTACATTAGTAGATGATTTACAAGCACGTAAAATTAAGAATGTTTATTTAATTACCTCAGATTTTCATATGCGCCGTGCTTGCGTGATTGGTGAGATCATTTTAGGTAGTCGTGGAATTCGTTTTAAACCAGTACCAGTACCGTCTCAAACTCCTCCTGAACCCATTGAAAAATCCATCCGTGATGGAGCGAGAGCCTTATTTTGGGTAGCGACAGGTTACACAGGTGCAGAGGAGGTTAAACATCAGCGTTGAAGTCAGTAGCTTGTAAAATATTCAGATAGACTTTTCCCCTTATATTTACGGTTAAGTTTGTTTGAAGATTTACTCCTAGTCTACGCCTCAACTTAGTTCAGCTTCAGTTTTCCCCAGGACGGAGGGAAGACTAGATTAATGTTGACTGAGTTATGGCTGACTATCGGTATGAAAATTTCTCATAAACTGCTTTTAAGCTTTGTTAGTATTTCCTTATTAACAAGTGTTGTAGGTGTGGTTGCGATCGCCCAAAGTAAAAAAATTGCGGAGACTCTAGCAATCAAAGAAGCTGAAGAAGTTGCTCAAGTACTTGCTACTTCTATTGTTCACCATTCTGCTACTCATGGAGAATCGATTTTTTCTAACGAACTACAAACCTACGTGTTACAGTTGCATCATTTGCAACGAAGAGACATTGAAGTTGTCAATCGGGAAACGCGAATTGTAGCAGATGTGGTTCCCGACGATATTGGAACTATCCTTGAGGGTAAACAAGGTAAGGAAGTTCAGAAAACTATACAAGATGGTCAGACAAGAACTCTTCTAGAAAATAGCGACGATTATCCCCAAGGGATTGAATTAATTGTTGTTCCTCTCAAAAGGGATCAAAATCAGATTGATGGTGCTGTCATTTTAGAATGGTCATCGCTGTATGAAGAAGCGATCGCCCAAGTTCAACCGACAATCATTATTATCGCTATCACTAGCTTAAGCTGTGTGATTCTGGCTCTAACTCTAGGGTGGCAAATTTCCAGTAGCATTGCTAAACCCTTACAATCTATGACAGATGTTGCCCAAACAGTCACCCAGAAGTCTAACTTTGACCTCAAAGTCCCGATCATCACTAAAGATGAAACTGGCTTATTAGCGATCGCATTCAACCATCTGATTGAACGTGTAAAAACCCTACTGGCGGAAAAAGAACAGCGTTCTGAAGAACTTCAACAAGCCTTAAGTGATCTGCACAACACCCAATTGCAACTAGTGCAAACTGAAAAGATGTCCAGTTTGGGTCAACTTGTGGCTGGGGTCGCTCACGAAATTAACAACCCAGTAAATTTTATTTATGGCAACATTATTCATATTGATAAATATACTCAAGACCTGCTGAAATTGCTACAAGCGTACCAATATCAATACCCCAATCCACCCCAAACACTACAAAAAATCCTAGATGATATAGAACTTGATTTTCTGTATGAAGACCTGAGCAAACTGTTACAATCGATGCGAGTAGGTACACAGAGAATTCGACAAATTGTTTTATCTCTCCGTAACTTCTCTCGACTAGATGAAGCTGAATGTAAAGCAGTCGACCTCCATGAAGGTCTTGATAATACACTGCTGATTTTGCAACATCGTCTCAAGGACACATCAGAATCTTTTGCTATTGAAGTCATTAAAAATTACGGACAATTACCTTTGGTTGAGTGCTATCCTGCACAACTCAATCAAGTATTTATGAACGTACTATTGAATGCAATTGATGCGGTAGAAGAATCAGCGCAACAACAGACAACAGCTAAATTGTGGATTTCAACTCAATTAATTGCTGACAATCAGGTACAAATTTTGATCGCAGACAACGGTACAGGTATACCTGAAAAAATGCGATCGCGAATTTTTGAGCCTTTTTTCACTACCAAACCTACAGGTAAAGGTACAGGCTTGGGTTTATCAATTAGCTACAAAATCATCACCGAAAAACATCATGGTAAGATGTGGTTTGAATCCAGATTGGGGGAAGGTAGCGAATTTATAATTGCCATCCCTGTTCACCAGTGTGAAATTTCAGGATAGTAGAGAATAGGGATGGAGCAAAATCTTATGAAGAATAATTTAAGCTGCAATCTCTTGCACTAAAACATAAGGTTGAAGAATTAGAGTGTTAAATCGCTTGGTGCGATCGCTATTCCATTCTCCCATTTGAGTGTTAGAAGGTTTCGTAATCAATTGATTCTCAATCCATTGCTGCACCGATGATGTATTATCAGTAGCGATCGCCTCACCAACATCTAGTAAATCTAAATCTAGTGACACCACAATCACAGCATCTCTCTGCACATGAGGAATCAACCATTCCCACTCAGCTTCATCTAAAGTTTCTGATAATTCCTTTCTTAAATCTGACATAGTTTCCCATTTCTGCTTGTATAGATTGATTTTACCGATTAATCGAGCATCACAAACTTAAAAATTCCCAAATATCTTGAATAAACTTCCTTAAATCTCTGATTTCATGGCATCAATTTCAAACAGAGATACAATTACACCTGTGATGGGAATTGACAGAAAAATTCCCAATAATCCCGCGACTCTTGCACCTACTAATAAAGCAAAAAACACAACCACTGGATTGAGATTTAATGTGCCTTGCATAATTCTAGGGGCAAATAAGTTATCTTGTATTTGTTGCAAAATTATACAAGCGATTAATACCTTTATCGCTAACCAAACACTTTGAGATAACAAAATTAAAGTGACTATACTTACACCTAAAGTTGCCCCTATACCGGGAATAATATCTAATATTCCGACTATCAAAGCTAGCAATAAAGCAAATGGGGCATTCAGTAAGAGAAAGACAATAAAACTTGATGTTGAGAGAAATAACATCAAGAGCAATTGACCTCGAAAAAAGCCTAGAAAATTGCGGCGCAGGACATTTGTAAATCTTCTACGATGTTGATTTGGCAAAACCTTGAGCATTAAAGACCATAGCTTTTCCCCATCGAGCAAGATAAAGAAAGCCACAACAGCGATGATAATAAACGTCACAAAATTAGACAATACTTGTTGTAGTATCGTCAAACTTGTCACTAAACTCGATATTGCTTGATTGCGTAATTGTTCTTGTACTAAGCTTAAGTCTATTTGCAAATTACGACTACGCAGTACCGACTCGATTCTTTCTAATAAAGGTAATAAAGAAGTTAAAAAATTAGAGATACTATCTATTAATTGCTGTCCTTGAGAAATGACCGTTAAACCAATAGTAACTAACAGCCCAGCCAAACATATAATACTAACTAAGAAAACTATCACAACTGCTATGCCGTGGGGCAGAAAATGCCGCAACCACTTAACAGGATAGCTGAGTAAAAAAGCTAAAATTGCCGCAAATGTAAAAATTACAATGACTGTTTGAAAGTATGCCAAAAGCTGGACTAAAACCCAGCCAGCAGCAACTAAGAGCAAAAAACGGACTATTAAGGAATTGTTCAGTCGATTCCACAAAGTTTTGGCTTCTAAGCCATTCATATAAATTTAAAATTCAAAATGCGATGAGGTTCATAGGTCGTTGTCATATTGTTTTTCAATTTATATAAATAAATTGGCGATCGCTACTTTCCCAAAGCAGAGATTCCCCAGATATTTTTCACCGTCCTAAATCGTGCATTTGGTTAATGACGGCGGCGCATTTTTGTGTTATCTGTTCTAGTTCTTCCTTATTAGTAGAACTGGGAGCATCAATTAAATTACCGATTCTGACTGTGAGGGGAACTCGACGCGGTAACGATGAGCCTTTTTGTAAAATTTGGTCTGAACCCCATAAACATACAGGTAATATAGGGGCTTTAGCTTTAGCGGCTAATAGTAAAGCACCACGCTTAGGATCATGAATCTTGCCATCGGGGGTACGAGTTCCTTCTAAGAACACACCCACAGCCCAACCTTGCTCAAGATATTCTAAAGCGGCGCGGATAGCATTGCGATCGGCACTTCCCCGACTGACTGGATAAGCACCATACAATTTAATTGCCTGCGCCAATACAGGAACATCAAATAATTCTTCCTTAGCCATGTATGCTACAGGGCGACAAACACAATTAGAAACAATGGGCGGATCAAAGTAGCTAGCATGATTACTCACAACTACTAGAGGGCCAGACTGAGGCACATTTTCCACACCATAAATCCGTCCCCGAAAGTAAGCATGAAGCATCGGACTAACTACAGACCACTTAAACGCGTGGTAAAGAGCCAGACTAATCAAGGGTTCGCGTGTTCGAGACATAAGATTGGGGATTGGGGATTGGGCATGGGGGATTGGGCATGGGGCATGGGGCATTGGGGTAAAAGTTTTTCTGAATCCTCTTTCTGTTCCCTATTCCCTATTCCCTATTCCCCATTCCCTAATTCGGTAATTCCGCAGCATTACGGACGTTTTCTAAGATTAAACCAGTTGTTGTGCGTTTAATCAAACCGGTTAGTACATTACCAGGGCCGATTTCTACTACTTTTTCAATTTGATTTTCTGGTAGTTGTAATGAAATTTCTCGCCAGCGTACTGAACCCGTCATTTGTTGGCTGAGGCGTTGCTTCAAAATTGCGGCATCAACTGCGGGAATCGGCTCGACGTTAGATAAAACTGGTACTGTGGCAGACTGAAATTCTACGGTGTTGAGAATTTTCTGAAATTCATCTGCCACACTAGCCATTAAATGTGAGTGAAATGCACCTGAAACTTTTAAAGGTACAGCACGTTTAGCCTTAACCTGAGACATGACTGCCTGTACTGCCTCTGGAGTACCGGAAATCACTACCTGGCCTGGACTATTATCATTAGCTAAGACCACATCAGAAGTCTCGGCAATAACTTTGTCTAATTGTTCACGGTCAAAGTTCATCAAAGCTGCCATCATCCCACCTGCGGCACTATCCATCAGTTCCGCACGTTGCTTGACTAACTCTAATCCTGTTGACCAATCAAATACACCCGCAACATACAGGGCAACATATTCTCCTAAGCTGTGACCAGCAACTAAATCTGGCTGGTGTCCTTTTTCTCGAATCAATTCAGCGAGGATGCTTTCTACTACATAAAGACAAGGTTGTGTGTAGAGTGTCTTTGATAACTTTTCTTCTTCGTTTTGGCAAATGTCTGTTACCGACCAGCCTAATATGGCTTCGGCTGCGGCAAACTTTTCTTGAGCCGCAGGTATATCTAATAAGTCAGTTCCCATTCCTAGTGCTTGAGAACCTTGTCCGGGAAACACCCATGCAGTTTTAGTCATTGGTCAATAGTCAATAGTCAATAGTCAATAGTCAATAGTCCACAGCCCATACTTTTGACGATGGACGATGGACTATGAATGAAACGTTTATCTTCCCCAGTGGAAGATGGCTGCACCCCAGGTTAAACCTGCTCCAAAGCCGGATGCAGCGATGATGTCGTTGGTTTTGATTTTGCCTTGCCGCACGGCTTCATCTAAGGCGATGGGGATGGAGGCGGCGGAGGTGTTGCCGTAGTTGGCTAGATTGCTGATGACTTTGTCGTTAGGAATATTGAGGCGTTGTGCTACTGCATCTAGAATGCGTTGATTAGCTTGATGTAGTAGGAGCCAGTCTATTTGCTCAACGGTGAGATTCGCAGCAAATAATGCTTTATCGATGATTTCTGGGACTTTTTGGGCAGCAAAGCGGTAAACTTCTTTGCCGTTCATGGTGATGGGTTGATAATTGCCTTGAGTGATGTTGGCACCGGGGATGATTTCTTGGGAGGTGCCTTGATAGGCTAAGTTGAGGTAGTGGTTTTGAGTGCCATCACTTTTGAGGGCAAATCCTAAGAGGCGATCGCCATCATTGGCTTGCAATACAACTGCACCAGCCCCATCGCCAAACAGGACGCAGGTGCGCCTATCTTGCCAATCTACCCATCGGGAGAGGATGTCTGCCCCAATTAGCAGTACATTGCGATATACGCCTGTTTTAATGTACTGAGCTGCTGTAACTAGCCCAAATACAAACCCAGAACAAGCAGCTGTGAGGTCAAAGGCTACTGCTTGGGACGCGCCTAACTCAGCTTGAACTCTACACGCACTACCGAATAAATCATCTGGTGTGGAAGTTGCCAGCAAAATTAAGTCTAAATCAGCTGGTGTAATTCCAGCTGCGGCGATCGCTTGCTGGCTGGCGGTCGTCGCTAGGGTAGTCAATGACTCAGTCGAGTTGGCTAACCTGCGCTGACGAATTCCTGTTCTGGTAGTAATCCATTCATCGGAGGTATCTACCAGTTGGGTTAGTTCTTGATTGTGCAGGGAAGTGACCGGTACTGCGGAACCACTTCCTGTAATTGCTATGCCTAAATTTTGCACTCCTAATCTCCCAAGCTATCAGCTGTTAGTCATTAGTTATCAGTCACTAGTCATTAGTCTCTAACTGCTAACCAATGACTTGTTACTAGCTATTGCTAGTTTGATGGCTGATTGCTAACTACTCTCACTCTGTAGCATCTCATATTGAGATTGCAGTTGCTCCATGACTTTGTTATCGACAGCTTCTTTCGCCATGCGAATGGCGTTAAACACTGAAGGTGCTTGAGAGCTGCCATGACCAATCAAACAAACTCCTGAAACACCCAACAGCAAAGCCCCGCCATGTTCGGCGTGATCCATACGCTGTTTGATGCGCTTGAGATTTGGCTTTAATAGTGCTGTGCCGATTTGTCCGTGCAGTCCTTGGGGTAATTCTTCCCGTAAGATTTGCAAAATAACTCCACCTATAGCTTCTGCAAACTTGAGTAAGATGTTACCCACAAAGCCATCACAGACAATTACGTCAAACTCGCCAGACAGTACGTCTCTGCCTTCCGCATTGCCGATGAAGGTGATATAACGGTTTTCCCGCAACAGTTCATGAGTCCGCAAAGCTAACTCATTGCCTTTGGTATCTTCTTCACCAATATTGAGCAAACCCACTTTCGGTTCGTCAGTACCGAGGACGTATTGGCTATAAATCGAACCAATGACGGCAAACTGTTCTAAAAATTTAGGACGACAATCTACATTTGCTCCTACATCCAAGATGAGAACCGGCTTACCTGCTTTAATTGTCGGAAATACTGTGCCAATAGCTGGACGGTCAACCCCAGGCAATCTTCCCAAGCGGAGTAGGGCTGATGCCATAGCCGCGCCAGAATGACCTGCTGAGAATACCGCATCGGCCTGTTGTTGCTTGACCAAATCCATCGCCACATTAATCGAAGCCTTGCGTTTGCGTCTCACCGCATTTAAAGGCTCTTCATCCATTGCGATCGCATCCTCAGCCGGAATGATTTCCACTCCTTCCAAATTGGTTTTTGGGGGCAAGGCAGCTTTAATTTTTTGGGGATCACCCACTAATAGAACTTTTACACCTAATTCTTCACTGGCTCGCACCGCGCCAGTAACGATTTCACCGGGAGCGTGATCCCCTCCCATTGCATCAATTGCTATCCGCACGCCAGTCGATCCCATTGCTTAGAGCTTCTAGAAACCTTACAAATTTTACCAGATGGCTTTGCTGAAAAACCTTAACTTTCTTACCGTCAAGTTAGTCTTGTTACTTTTGCAACAACTGATGACGGTAAGCCAACAATAGCACGAATTATTGGGGATTGGGGATCGGGGATTGGGGATTAGGGATTGGGGATTAGGGATGAGATTTTTCCCATCAGCCCCTCTGCCTCCCAGTCTCCAGTACCCAACCTTTCAATTTTGGATTTGAGATTGAATCCAATCCAAAATTCAAAATCCAAAATCTAAAATTCCTATTCCCCAGTCTCCAGTACCCAATCAACCAACATTCTCACGCCAAAGCCGGTTGCGCCGGTGTTGTTGTAGCCGTTGTCTTTGTCTGCCCAAACTGGCCCGGCTATGTCTAAGTGCGCCCAGGCTGTGTCTTTGACGAACTGTTTGAGGAATAAGGCGGCGGTAATTGAACCACCAGGACGGGGGCCGGTGTTTTTCATGTCGGCAATACCGGATTTTAAGCCTTCAAAATATTTGTCTTCCATTGGCATTCGCCAAATTTTTTCGCCTGAAGTGGCTGAGGCTTGCTCTAGCTGTTTGGCTAAAGCATCATCAGGAGAGTACAACCCGGCAATGTCGTCACCCAAGGCAATGACACAGGCACCAGTCAGGGTGGCTAAATCGACAATGGCATCTAAGCCTAATTTGTCAGCAAAAACTAAAGCATCTGCTAAAGTTAAACGTCCTTCAGCATCGGTGTTATTAACTTCGATAGTTTTGCCGTTAGATGCAGTAAGGATGTCTCCTGGGTGCATAGCGTGACCGCTAATCATGTTTTCGGTAACGGCTGAAATAAAGTGAACTTCAGCATCAGGTTTGAGTTGGGCGATCGCTTTGGCTGCGCCTAAAGTTGCGGCTGCACCACCCATATCAATTTTCATGGTTTCGATGCCGCTACCTGCTCCTTTGATATTCAATCCACCGGAATCAAAAGTTAAACCTTTACCGATGATTCCTAATTTTCGTTTAGGTGTGCCTTCTGGTTTGTAGGTGAGGTGAATAAATTTCGGTGGTAAATCAGAAGCTTGCGCCACACCTAAAAAAGCACCCATCCCCAATTTTTCACAGTCGGCTTGTTCTAGAATTTCCAGATGCAAACCGTGGTCTTGGGCAATTTGTTGGGCTGTTTCTGCCATCGTAATTGGTGTTACGGTGTTGGCTGGTGCGGCTACTAGTTGTCTGGCTAAAATCACGCCGGAAACAATTTGATTGGCTTTGGTAATGGCAGCTTCTTGGCCAGCAAAACCCAGAAATTCGATAGTCTCGACCTGTGAGGCTTTATCTTCTGGGTCTGATTTAAAGCGGATATCTTGGTATAGGGCTAGTTGTACGCCTTCAGCCAGTGCTTGTACAGTGGCGGTTGGATCATTGTTCCACAAGGGAAAACTCAAGCCTAAAACTTTACTTTTTTGTTTTTTGGCGACTTTGCCGACAGCCGCAGCCGTCCGTCTCAGGGTTTCTAATTTGAGGTTATCGGCTTTTCCTAAACCCACCAAAATGATTTTTTTAACTGGACTAGCACCACTGACGCGGGTAAAAACGGTGCTGTTGGCTTTCCCTGTAAATTCTTCTTCGGCAATGACTTCTTTTAAAATGCCAGCAAACTGCCCATCTAAAGTTGCGAGTTCCCCTGTTAACTCTACCGCTTCTTCAAATAGTGCGATCGCTAGCGTATCTCCTGCCCACTCTAGTAAAGGCTTGTCACTTAGTTGAATTGCCATTTTTGCATTTTGCGTAAACTTACTTCTTGTACAAGTATTGCTTAAAATTTTCGGAGTGAGGGATGGGGGACTGGGGATTGGGGGTTGGGAAATTTATGATCGCTTAGTATGGATTCTGAGTAAATGGAATGACTTTTAAGTGCTATTCAATATCAAATTTATTGGCGATCGCAGTGATAATTTCTTGCTCTGCTGGTGTAGTCTGATTGTCTAGTTGGGCAATTTTTCGACATTGCGCTAGTAAGGGTATGGCAAAATCCCGATCTAGTTGGTTGAGTAATTGATCTAGGGGTTGGGGTGATGTGATATTCTTCGCAATCGCTGATAATGAGGTGGGACTGAGGTTAGCAGCTTGCAGTTGGGGTAGGATTTCTTGCCAAGTTTTTTCAGGGTGACTAGCTAAAATCATTCGCACTAAGATTTTATCCATGACTGCTTGTTGAGCGATCGCAGTTTCTAGATATTTTTCGCTTTCTGCTTTTAAGTTAGCTATTGTTTCCGGTGATTCTAAGGATACGGATTCGTCTAGTTTGGCTTCGTAAAATCGACAAGCCGCATACCCTAGAGAATAACTCATGGTGGCATTGGTACTAGCGGCGATCGCGGCTCCAGCAAAGGGAACATTCCGCAATAAAGCTAATCCGGCGGCTTTCAAGAGACGATTCCCACCCAAGCCTAAACCAAAAATTGTCAATAATTCCCCTTTCCGACTGGGGTCTTGTAAATCTAGTCCATAGGCGAAGGCAATTTGATACAACATTTCTGTTTGTAATTGCATGGTTGCTGCTAAATCTACAGCTAGTAAGGCGGCGGCAAATCCTGGCAAAATACTACTAGCTAAACCAATCCCACCAGCTTTCGCAGCTTTTTCTGTCATGATGCGATGGGCAATTTGCCTTGGTGATTCTTGGGGATATTTTTGTTGGAGTTGTTTAACTGCAACGGACATTTTGGCAAAATCAACATTGTCACTTGCACCAATTAGCCAATTTAGATTCAAAAATCCAGATATTCTTCTAATTAGCCAATTTTCACCAATATGATTGATGACTGTACCTGTGATTTGAGTGGATTTTTCCAGTAAATTTTGTGTAGTTTTTGCTGTTGCTGTGCCTATGTCTACTGCTTTATCTAAAAATTTTTTGCCTGTATCTAGGGCAGTTTCAGCCAAATTCTTGCTTAAGTTTGTTTGATTTGGGGATGAATCAACTGATTGATGATTATCTGACATTTTTGAGTATTTGCCTCATGACCAACTCTCTGTTTTGTTTGTAGTCAAATCCGGTGGGTGTCGACATCTTCCAAACAGCACAAAGTTTGATACATGAGTTTTTACCCCTTTGTTATTTCCACAGGGGATTTTTTACTTTTGGGGTGATTTTTGTCTCTAAAAAGTTATACGACTGGAGAATTTTATAAAGATTTACGCTTTCTTCTAATAAGCAGGCGTGTCCACTTTCTGGTAGGATTAATGTCTGATTATGGGGAATAATTTCGGCTAGGCGTTGAATTTCACTGACTGATGGTAGGAGGCGATCGCTACCACCTGCTATGAGTAAAACTGTTTGTTGCAGGGAACGCAGTTTATCTTCATCAATACTAAATTCCCGCAGCATTGATACTCGCCAATTTACTGTCTCTGAAGGTACAGAACGCATAGTTTTTAGTAGTTCTTGTCTGACACTCCGAGAAATTCGGGGTAAAGATGCCAAAAATGGGAGTAAACCTAATGCACCCACATCATAAAAACATCCTGGAACTAAGTACATTAGTTGTGATGTCCAATCTAACCAAGGACGTAATTTAAACGCAGAAGCCGGATTAATTAAAATCATGCGTTTAAATAGGTGTGGAGCTGCAATGGCTACTTTCATCGCCAAGCAACCGCCAAAAGATTCACCGCACAAATAAACAGGTCTTTGAGAACTTCTTTCTAATTCTGCGTGAATTAAATCCAATACATTACTTGTCAGCACGTCCCAACTTGTCAAATCTTGTCGGGGTATTGCCAAACACCGGACATCAAAGCCTACTTCTAATCCCGCAGTTTGCGATCGCAATAGTCTTCCAGTTCCATCCATTCCCGGCAAATACACAAACAGTGGGAACTCTGGTTTTACTTGTCTAGGGGTAAGAAAACACGGTTTTAATTCAACTTCTAGCATTATGGCTAATCTTTCTGGGTTTTATGCGTCTGATTCAGCTTTACTCCATGAATATCCAACATGGTAAATAAATAACCAAAATATCAAAGCTCAAATTCTCATCAAATCATAACTATAAGTGTAACAACTGCTTGAGAAATGTTACGATAAATTAATAATTGTCTAGTTTGTCTGCCATACTCAAGATAAATCTGCTAAGTGGAACAGGATAAATCATTCAAGGTTTGTAGGGGAATTTCAGCAATTAAATTATTCCACGAGTGAAAACGAAGATAATCATCAAATTCTTACTCTCCCTGCTTCCCCTGCTTGATTGCATTGCCATTAACTTGTTTATACAAGTGTAAAAACAGATAAATTTATCCAAATTTTGTCTAGATTGCTGATGATTATCCTAGAGATTTATCTAGGCATTTTGTTGAATAAGCCGATAGAAAATGCCATTTCGTAAAACGGGGAAGAATTGTCTATACTGGTGAATTAAAAACAACTCCCATGTTGATAATGTTAATAACAGCCTTGTAATAGTAAGTCAGCAATTTCATGGTGACAATATGTAGTTAGTTCAGCTACAACATTTTTAGCTTGTTTACCGTGATATTGATGTTGATGTTGAGAGGTAATCCAATAAGGACGACCGATTAATACAGCAACCCGATGATAAATAACCAGGGGATGCCAACCTGATTGATGAAACAGAGGTTCAGAAGGGTCAAACAGACTTAACAACCTCAAGGGAAAAGCGGCGGTATTGACTTCTTCTAAAGAGGCGATCGCAATTGGTAAAACAGCTAAATCTGGCACATCGGCACGTAAAGCTAGGTGTGCAAAACCACGCCTAAATTCACCTACATGATTGGGTTGAGTGTATTTCACCATTGGGTTAGCACCTTCGGGAAATACTCCTACCATTTGTTTCCTTTTTAATAGCTGTTGGGACTGAGAAAAGAAGCTTTGCTGACGCTGTTGATTTTCTTCTAAAGGAAAACAACCTAATTGTCCTGTAACAATCTCTCGCAAAATGGGTACTTCCCCCATGTAATGATGACAAGCAAAGCGAATCGGATTAGCTAATGCTGCCATTAATACGAGGGCATCCATAAAACTGCGATGATTGCTCACTATTAACAAACTAGCGTCTTTGGGGATGCGATCCTCATAATAGCGGAACATCTTTGTGGAAACAGTCGCCAAAAAGGATCGAGAAATGTCAAGAGGACTCTGGAGACTCATAAATTATTTATGTCTTTTCGGGAAAATATCGCAGTTTATCTTGACTTAATTTTTACATTTCTTCACTAATACCATGACAGTCTTAAGGTAGAAATGTCCTATCCCCAATAAGCAACAAAACTCAGCTATTTGCAGGTGTAAATTACATAGCAACACAGATGTAATAAAATTCATTCATCAAGATTGTTATTAGTCAATTACCGTCTTTCTCATCGAAATAAGCAATATTTCTATCAGTTAAAAAATCATGCCAAATGTAGGAAATTTGCTAATATTAAATTGAGTTTGGAAAAAAGGATAGTAATGTTATATAATTGCTTGGTTTTGTCTTGATAAGTAAAACATTAGACAGTTTAATAATTTGATTTTTATTTTGCATGAATATAGTGGCTCAAACAGAAAAAACCTTTGCACTAACAACCCCGTTATATTATGTAAACGATGTACCCCACGTAGGTAGTGCTTACACAACTATGGCGGCGGATACCCTAGCGCGGTTTTATCGCTTGCTAGGGCGGCAAGTGTTATTAATTACAGGTACAGATGAACACGGGCAAAAAATTCAGCGTTCCGCAGAAACTCTAGGTAAAGCACCACAAGAGTTTTGCGATCAAATCTCTGCTAGCTTTTCTTCCTTGTGGGACTTGCTCAACATTAGGTATGATCGCTTTATTCGCACCACCTCACCCCGCCACGAAGCAATTGTGCAAGAATTTTTTCAAAGAGTGTGGTCTTCTGGTGATATTTATCAAGGTCAACAAAAAGGCTGGTATTGTGTATCTTGTGAAGAATTTAAAGAAGAGAGGGATTTATTAGAAGGCAATCGTTGTCCGATTCATACCAACAAAGAAGTTGAGTGGCGAGACGAACAAAACTATTTTTTCCGCTTATCTAAATATCAAACCCAATTAGAAGCATTTTATCAAGCTCATCCTGATTTTATTCAACCAGAAAGTCGCCGTAATGAAGTTTTCAATTTCGTAGGCCAAGGTTTACAAGACTTTTCTATTTCACGGATCAATGTGAGTTGGGGTTTTCCCGTACCTACTGACCCCAAGCATACCCTGTATGTATGGTTCGATGCCCTACTCGGTTATGTCACAGCACTGTTAGATGCTGATGACACACCCACCTTAGAAAATGCCCTAGCTAAATGGTGGCCGATTAACCTACATTTAATTGGCAAAGATATTCTCCGCTTTCACGCCGTTTATTGGCCTGCCATGTTGATGTCGGCAAATCTACCTTTACCACAAAAAGTTTTTGGTCATGGGTTTTTAACCAAAGATGGGCAAAAAATGGGTAAAAGTCTAGGTAACACTTTAGATCCCGTAGCATTATTGCAACGCTATGGTAGTGATGCCGTTCGTTATTACTTCCTTAAGGAAATCGAATTTGGCAAAGATGGCGACTTTAATGAAATTAGATTCATTAATGTTTTAAATGCAGATTTAGCAAATGATTTAGGTAATTTGCTCAATCGCACCTTAAACATGGTGAAGAAATACTGTGCGGACAACGCACTTTCAGTTAATCACCAAGCTATTGCGGCGGATAATCCATTGCAAAACATCGGCGCAAACCTAGGAGAAAAAGTCAAACAAGCCTACGAATCACTAGCTTTTAATCAAGCTTGTGAGGCTGTGCTGTCATTGGTACAAGCCAGTAACAAGTACATTGATGACCAAGCACCTTGGACACTATATAAACAAGGCAAACAGCAGGAAGTCGAAATTGTCCTCTATGCAGTTCTAGAATCAGTCAGACTAGCAGCTTATTTGCTATCTCCAGTAATTCCCAATATTAGCAGTGAGATTTATCAGCAGTTAGGCTGGGAAGTTAACTTTAACGAACAAACACCCAGTTTTGCCACCCATGCCCAATGGGGGCTACTATCTAACCAACAAACTTTAGGAAAACCACAACCCATTTTTAAACGCATAGAACCACCAAAAAACGATTAGTTTTTTTAATTTTTGATTAATCACACGCTAGTGCCATTTTTATTTTTTCGCAAAAATTAACGGGGCTAAACTTAATTTTTAGCCCTGGAAAGTTATCATAAACCCCTAGTATTCTCCCCTTGAAAACTTCTATCAAAAATATCAAAGATAAAAATGAGGTATGACAACAATGTTGAATAATTTGGAAAATGACTCGATATTTACGCCGGAGCAAGTTTTAGAAAATCGAGGGCGTGTGGCTATCTTTATTGATGGCTCAAACCTATTTTACGCTGCTTTGCAATTAGGAATTGAAATTGATTACACGAAACTGCTTTGTCGCTTAACAGGTGGTTCTCGGTTATTGCGGGCTTTTTTCTATACTGGTGTAGACCGCACCAATGAAAAACAACAGGGTTTTCTGTTGTGGATGCGGCGCAATGGCTATAGAGTCATCGCTAAAGACTTAGTACAGCTACCAGATGGCTCAAAAAAAGCTAATCTAGACGTAGAAATCGCCGTAGATATGATGGCTTTAGTAGATTCCTACGATACAGCCGTGTTAGTTAGCGGTGACGGGGATTTAGCTTATGCAGTTAATTCCGTCAGTTATCGTGGGGTGAGAGTGGAGGTTGTGAGTTTGCGTTCTATGACTAGTGATAGCTTAATTAATGTCAGCGATCGCTATATTGATTTAGAAGCTATCAAAGAAGACATACAAAAAACCCCCCGTCAAAGCTATCCCTATCGACCCTTATCGGGTATGGGATTTTTAGATGATCCCAGCGATGGACATTTAGAAATTCAAGATTAATGAAATATCAGCAAACACCGTTCCGAAAAAATGCAAGTTTAAATCAACAGGGGGGAATTCAAAAAACTTTCCCCCTATTCTGTTTACGATCTAAGTATGGGTTTTACCTGGCTATCAATCTTGTTTTAGTCATGGGTTTAGTTGCCTGTACAAATAAAGTACCCAGGAATAACCAACCAAATAATACTAATTCACCTAATCAAGAGAGTAATTTAACATTCTTTGATGTCACCCTAGAACAAGCAGATGAAGATGGCAGACCAGTCTGGAGAGTGAAAGCTAAACAAGCCCAATATACCAAAGAAAAACAAATTGGTGAAGCACAAAGCCCCTACGGAGAACTGTATCAAGATGGCAAGATAGTTTATCAAGTAACAGCTGAGAAGGCAGATATTGAACAAGATGGCAAACAACTGTTTTTGCGGGGAAAAATAGTCGCAACCGACCCCGTAAATGGGATTGTTTTGCGAGGAAATGAATTAGAATGGCGACCCCAAGAAGATTTATTAATTGTCCGTAACCAAATTAATGGTAATCATAAACAATTACAAGCGGTTGCCCAAGAAGCCAAAGTTAAAACCCGTGAACAACGCATGGAATTATCTGGCGGTGTAGTCGCCAAATCAGTTGATCCCCAGATGCAAATGCGAACCGAACATTTAATTTGGCAGATTAAAGAAGAAAAATTAATTGGCGATCGCCCTGTGCAGATTGACCGTTATAAAAATAATCAAATCAGCGATCGCGCCAGAGGTAACGCCGCCGAATTCAACCTGAAAACCCAAGTAGCATTCCTGCAAAAAAATGCCCAGTTAGAGTTATCAGAACCGCCAATGCAGATTGCCAGTAACTCTATGATTTGGAATATGAAAGCAGAAAATGTGATTACAAATTCCCCTATACGCATCTTTCACAAAGCAGAAAACTTGACTGTCACCGCTAACCAGGGGGAAATGAAAATCCCCCAAAAAATAGCGTATTTAACAGGCAACGTCAACGCTATTGGACAGCGTCGTCAAACCCTGAATGCTCAAAAAATGACTTGGTATTTAGACAAAAAATTATTAGAAGCCCAAGGAAATGTCACCTACCAACAAGCTGATCCCCCTGTTAATTTCAAGGGTGAAAAAGCCGTTGGTAATCTGCAAACTGAAAATATCGTAGTCAGTGGTGGTTCTGGAAATCGGGTAGTGACGGAAATTATTCCTAGAAGTAGGGAATAGGGCATTGGGCATTGGGCATTGGGTATGAGATTTTTCTCCCTCTGTTTTCCCTTACACCCTTACACCCTTACACCCTTATCCACGAAACACAATCTCATTCCGCTTAGTATTGCCTAAATCTGGTAGTGATTTAGCTGTATGGGGTGTTAAAGCATTAGGAACACTGGGGGAGATTTCTAGTTGTTTGACTAGATTTTGTAGGAGTTTGTCTTGTTCTTGGCGGAAGGCGGAGATTTGTGGGCCACGGTTAATGATGGCGAACCAAACTAAACCGCGATCGCGTGTGGGTACGACTCCAGCTAAAGCACTGACATCGCGCAAAGTACCTGTTTTCATCACAGTCGCTACTGGTAAGTGACGATGCTGCATTGTGCCTCGCTTATCGAAGCCAGAGGTGGGAAATAAATCAGCTAAATTCAGTTGATGATTTGCGGCTTCTTGTTGAATAGCCATTAACATCGCACAAGCAGCCCTGGGGGAAATGCGGTTTTCTGGCCCTAGTCCTGAACCATTAATTAACTGAATTTCTCCGTGGGGAACATTAGCAAATTCTGCGGCTTTAGTCTGTACTACTGTATGACCACCTACTGATTCTGCTAACATTTGCGCCATTTCGTTGTTGCTGTACACATTCATTTCCTTGATTAATTGCTTCAAGGGTAGAGAACGGTGACGCACTAAAAGAGTTTGATGGGGGTTGGGTTGGGGAGCAAATTTGATTTGACCAGCGATCGCCACTTGGGGTTTTGGTGTACCCTTGGGCATGATGGAGTGAATATAAATCGCTGGACGAGTCCAAGTTTTAGAATTGAGAGATTGTTTGAGCATTTGTCCCGCTAATAGGGGATGACGCTGGAAATTCATGGCAAAATTGCCAGTAATCACCAAATTGCCCTTGACTTCTTTGATCCCCATTTTATTGAGCGTATTACCCAAAGCGATCGCTTCTTCCCAAACAAACATGGGATCGCCACCGCCATTAACAACTAAATCACCTTGTATAACACCGTTAACTATCGGCCCTGTAGAACTAATCATGGTGTCAAATTGGTGTTCTGAACCGAAGGTTTTCAAAGTCACCAACGAAGTAGCAATCTTAGTGAGAGAAGCCGCAGGTAAAGGTGTTGTACCTTGATGATCAGCCATCAGTACAGGCCCCGACTGCATCCAAATTCCTTGGTTGGGAGTGAGATTTTCAGCGATCAGCTTAGATTTTAATAGTCCTTGCAGATATTGTTTAACAGTATTAGCCCCTGCTGGATTGGGATCGGGTGCAATTACTAAGCCAGGGCTACTTTGCCAAGTCAGCACGTCTAAGGCCTCTGAAGGCTTGACTTGAACTCCAGCCATCTCTAGCCAGAGTGACACCAAACCTGAACCCAACAATTCCAGCATGATTTAATCCTCTTAGGATGTAATAGAACACAACAATAAAGTTTCCTGTGCTAATATACGAGATTTTTGGTCTCAATCAGCATTGAGACATAATAACTCTTGTTTTTCCTATGTAGGATGTAGATGAGAAATTAGATTTTCAGCACTGGACTTGCTGACGCGATCGCAGACATATTTGAATAAATTATAGAGAAGATTAGACAAACAGATTGAATCAATTCGCAATTCGCAATTCGCAATTCGCAATGGGCTAACGCCCCGCTTCGCTAACGCAATGGACTAACGTCCCGCTTCTCTACGAGACGCTAACGCAATGGGCTAATGCCCCACTTCTGTACGACGAGACGCTACCGCGTAGCTTGCTTTCACGTTCGCGGTAGCGTTGCGTAGCAAAGTGGTACACAATTCGCTTTTTCCGTTTGATGACGGGGAAATCCAGCGATAACAGTTGCGGCTTGATAGAAGCCGGAGACTTAAACCCCTAAATTTTACCGAGATTTTAAATCAGCGATCGCGCCTTTGGTCATGGCAGCAATGGCTTTATCGGTGGCTTTGGGTAGGTGATAATATTTACCGCCTGCGGTTTGGGCTAACTCTTTAGCAAAGCCAGTGGAGACAAATTTACTCTCAGTATCTATAACTAATAGCTGCATTCCCAAACCACGAATTCTGGCAGCAATTTCGAGTAACTCCCCTTTAATGTCTGGTTTTTCTCCTGGTTCTTGGGGTTCACCTAGAGAACGAGACAAAGGAATATTACCTCGTCCGTCAGTAATTGCCACAATCACGACTTGCCCAATATCGCCGCTCATTTGAGCATTTAAACCGATGCGGACGGCTTGGGTAATACCATGTGCTAAAGGTGAACCACCACCACAGGGTAATCTCTCCAAACGGTTACGGGCTAAAGCGATGGAACGGGTGGGGGGTAGTAAGACTTCGGCTTGTTCTCCTCGGAAGGGAATCAAGGCTACTTGGTCACGGTTTTGATAGGCTTCAGTCAATAGCTGCATTACCGCACCTTTAGCGGACTGCATCCGGTTCAAAGCCATCGACCCCGAAGCATCCACAACAAACACCACCAACGCCCCGGCTTTACGGATGAGGCGTTTAGAGCGAATATCCCCTTGTTCGACAATAACTTTCTTTTCTGGGTGTCTTTCTCGTCGGGCTTTTTGGTAGGGTGCAGCTGCCCTTAAGGTCGCGTCTACAGCAATGCGGCGGACTTTCCCTTTAGGTAACATCGGCTTGATGTAGCGTCCCCGGTCATCAGAAAAGATAATACTACGACTTCCAGATTTGCCCTGACGTTGTGCCATTTGAGCAAAGTACAACACACTATCATCCATGATTACCCCTTCTGGATCGAAGATAAATTCTTCTGGGATGCTGGGGGGTTCTTGTTCTTGGGGTTCGTCTGGTTGGTCTTCTTTGTCTTCTTCTTGGTCTTCCTCTTGTTGGTCTTGTTCTGACTCGTCTTGGCTTTGTGGTGGTGGTGGCGGTGGTGGGGGTGGTTGGTCTGGTGGGGGTGTCTGCACTACAGTCGCCCGTGGCACAATCACTAATTCTACCGCCCGGCGTAAGTCGTCAGCGTTGACTGTGGCGCGTCCGTCTAAAGCCGCAGCCGCTTTTGCTACCCGCACCGCGAATAATTCTGCCCGATGTCCTTGGACAGCACCGCGAATGGCTTCATTGACTAAGTAAGCAATTTGTTCGCTGGTGATGGTGACTTCCTTCAACCATTCCCGCGCCAGGATAATTTGAGTTTTCAGCGCGTCGATATCTTCGCTGTATTGTTGGAGGAAGTCTTGGGGTGATTTAGAATAACTGATCGCTTGCTCAACTGCTTGGACTCTTTGATCTAGACCAAGAACACCGTCAGCCGAAAGAGCGATCGCAATTCTATCTAATAAATGTTCTCGTAATGCCCCTTCTTCTGGGTTGTAGGTAGCGATAAACAGGGATTTGCAAGGATGCTGAAAACTAATCCCTTCCCGTTCAATTTGGTTACGTCCTTCGGAGAGGACTGTTAATAACTGGTTGGATATCTGGTCATCTAAAAGATTGATTTCATCCACATACAGCACACCCCGGTTAGCTGTGGCGAGTAACCCAGGCTGAAATACTGTATCTCCTTGCTTCACAGATTTTTCCACATCCACGGAACCCAGGAGACGGTCTTCTGTGACACCAAGGGGAATCTGCACAAATGGCGCAGGAATAATTTGCGTCGGGACATCCTGAATATCTTTGTCAGCGCATTCAGCCAACAGATAATCATCCCATTCTTCTGGGTGGTTGGGGTCGCAGTTGCTAACTGAATCGGTGACAACTTCAATCGGTGGTAACAAAGCGTGAATAGCACGCGCCATTACTGATTTTGCCGTACCGCGACGACCTGCGATCGCTACTCCTCCCAACCCAGGATCGACTGCTGCTAATAATAAAGCAAGTTTAATGGCTTCTTGACCGACTACAGCCGTCAAGGGAAATGAAGTAATTGTCGGGTTGATAGTAGGCGCAGGCATGGTTTACAGATAGGGGACTGGGGATTGGGGACTAGGGATTGGGCATGGGGCATAGGGAATCGGGCATTGGATTTTCATTCTCTTGCTCTTTCCTCTCAACACTCAGCACTCACTACTCAGCACTCTTAACCTAGTCTTGGTTTTTAGCATATCAATTTCTGGCTCATTTAGAATAAGGGTTATAAGAATATGGTTTGTGTATTACTCTGGGGGCAAAATTTATGAGTATCGCTCAAACTAAACGCTTCACATTAGATGAGTACCACAGACTCATAGAATTGGGCTTTCTCCACGAGGATGACCACATCCAATTAATTAAGGGGGAACTGATTCAAATGGTATCTAAGGGTACAGCCCATGAAACTTGCTTAAGAAAGTTATTAAAAGAACTGCCAAAAGTCATAGGCGATAGAGCTACTTTGCAATCTCAAGCCCCTATCACTTTACCGCCTAATAGCGAACCAGAACCGGATTTTGCTATTGTGCAGAACCGCCTTGATGATTATTTTTCTGCTCATCCTAGCCCTGCTGATGTGTTGCTAGTGATGGAAGTAGCTGATTCATCTTTAAGTTATGACCAAGATGTGAAACTACCTCTCTATGCTCAAGCAGGTATTTCTGATTATTGGATATTTAATTTATTCGATAATTATTTGGAATGTTACAGTGACCCCTATCAAGATAGTCAAGGAAAATACGGTTATTCAACTAAGCGAATTTTTCTGCCTAATCAAGTAGTTTATTTTCCTTGTTTTCCCGATTTATCTATTGATTTAAATAAGATATTTCCTCAAAAAACAAATTTTCAATGAGCTATAGTGATTTTAAACTTAACGAAATTATTGACACTTTTGGCTTAATAGTTCAAGAGTCATCTGGATTATTTGCCAATTTACCAGAGCAAGAATGTAGTGATTTGCTGTCTACAATCTTGAGAGAGAATGTTGATTTAGCAGTTGCTATCGGTTCGGAAAAAGCTCGCAGTGAAATGATTATTAGCCCAATACTATTAGAAATCAGGCGAAAATTTAATTATCAAATCGGTTTATTTTCTGGGGTAGAGTTTGCTGTTGATGCTCAACGAGGTTTAAATGGGTTTTGTGATTTTATTTTAAGTCTTTCTCCAGAACAATTGTTTGTTCGCAGTCCGGTGATTGTTTTAGTAGAAAGTAAAAATGAAAATTTGCGCTCTGGATTGGCACAATGTATTGCAGAAATGGTTGCGGCTCAAATTTTTAATGAAAGAAGTGGCAATGCTATTAAATCAATTTATGGTGCTGTTACCATCGGCACTATTTGGCAATTCATGAAACTTGAAAGTAATGTAATCAGCATTGATTTACAGGAATATTATATTAAGGACATAAAAAAAATACTGGGTATCTTGTATGCTGCGATCGCTCAAAATATATAATAATATTTTATATTTATTTTCAAGATAATATTGATACAAGCATGGAGAATAAAATATCAGAAATCCCCAAAATTCTCAAATTTCGCAATGAAGAACTTCTCCGTCAAGCACTTACTCATCGTTCCTATGTTCATGAAAATCCAGGCGAAGGCGAACATAATGAACGCCTAGAATTTCTTGGTGATGCGGTGCTGAATTTCTTAAGTGGTGAATATCTTTATAGCCGTCACCCCGAAAAAGGAGAAGATGAATTAACAAGGCGACGTTCCGCATTAGTCGATGAAAAACAATTAGCTAAATTTGCTCTGGAAGTCGGCTTAGATTTAAGAATGCGCTTAGGTAAAGGCGCAATTCGAGATGGTGGTTATCAAAATCCAAATTTACTTAGTAGTACGTTTGAAGCTGTAATTGGTGCTTACTATTTAGATAACGACTCCAATATTGAAGCAGTACGTGCCATTATTGAACCATTATTTGATGCTGTCCCTGAACAAATTGTTGTGTCTCGCTCGAATGTAGATTCCAAAAATCGCTTTCAAGAATGGGTACAGCGCAATATTGGCCCGACTACTCCTAAATACATTACAACACAAACAGGTGGTTTATCTCACGCACCGGAATTTAAAGCTGAGGTTTATGTGGGAGATCAAAAGTACGGAGAAGCAATAGGAAAGAATAAGAAAGAAGCGGAAAAAGCGGCGGCTGAGGATGCGTTATCTCAGTTAAAATTACAAGGTTTGTTGTCGTAAATTAACTGCTTTTTACGAGGATAAAATACAAACAATAATCAGCTTTTTCGCTGATTCTGCTGTTCTTGTTTTAGGATTTTAAGGGTAAATAAATTATAAAAGTTGCACCCTGATTAGCAGTGCTACTCGCTGTAATATTTCCTTGGTGAGCTTCTATAATGCGTTTAGTAATTGCTAATCCTAAACCATTACTTTTACCTGTTCGGGAAGGATCTGTTGTATAAAATTGTTCAAAAATCCGGGGTAAATCTTGCTCACTAATACCTTTACCTTGGTCTTGAATTTTAATTACTGCTTGTTTATCATCACTATATCCAGAAATAAAAACTTGAGAATTGCGTTGTGAGTGTTTAATGGCATTATCTAGCAAGTTTAAAATTGCTTGTAATAGGCGTTCTGGATCACCTTGAATAAATAAATTGGCAACTTTGACCCGTACTGATACACCAGCAGCTTGCATTCTCGGTTCCATAGCATTAACAGCACGCTTAATCAGACTTACTAATGATATGGTTTCCTCTTCTAGTTGGCTGACTCCCGCTTCTAAACGTCCTAAATCTAACAAATCATGAATCAGTCGTGATAAACGTTTAGTTTCATTTTCTATTGTTTGGAAGAAGCGATCGCGCAATTGTGGTTCTTCAAAAGCTCCGCTTTTGAGTGCATCAACTGTAACTTGAACATTGCTAATAGGTGTGCGGAGTTCATGAGAAACATTTGCCAAAAAGGTTCTCCTTTCGTAGTCTAGGGAAGCTAATCTTTGGCTCATCCGGTTGAGTTCCGCCGCCAACTGGTCTAATTCATTATTTTCCTGAATACTTAAAGTGTCGCCAAATTGACCACTGCCCAACCGAATTGCAAAATTACGCATAATTTCAATCGGTCGAGACAGACTACGAGCAAAGCGAGTGCTAATCAACGCACACAGCGAGATAGTTAATCCTAAACTGCCCAGCACACTGGCAATTACTTTAGCAAACTGGCGTTGAAACTGATCCAACGTAATCGAGATTCGCAACACACCCAAGAGTTGACCGTTACGTACAATGGGTCTTGCAATGTACAGACGATCCTCACCCGATAATACTCCCTTGGCAATCCCCTGTGCTGGACGTTTTTGCAGTGCTTCTGCCATTCCGGGAACTTTGTACCAGCCTTCAATTTGTCGATCTAATTTGGGAGCCGAAGTGGCAATTAAGCTACCCTGCTGATTGAAAATCCGCAAGGTGACGTTCTGTGGTGCGCCATATCTTTGGACTAGCAAGTTGACGCGTTGAAGATTTTTTTCTTCTATAGCATCGGCGACACTCTCACTCAAAGCATTTGTCCAGTTTTCTAAGTCTAGTTGTCGCGATCGCATAAAGTAGACATGGAAAGACCAAAGAATATACCCTGCCATTGAGGAGGTTCCCAAGACTATCAGCAGCAAGTAAGTCCCTAACAACTTGGAATGGATAGTATTTAGTTTCAGGCAACGCCACCAGCCTTTCATCTAGGCTGTTCTCCGAGGCGACGACGTAACACGGCTTTGATGCGTGCTAATAGCTCACGGGTGTTGAATGGCTTGGTGACATAATCATCTGCTCCCGCTTCCAAACCCCAAATTTTATCGATGTCTTGGTCTTTGGCTGTCAGCATGACAATTGGCACATCGGAAAATGCCCGAATGCGCCAACAAACTTCCATCCCGCTTACTTCTGGGAGCATTAAGTCCAACAAGATGACATCGGGTACTTGCTTGTGGAATTGTTTAATTGCACTTTGTCCATCTGCTACGGTCGTCACTGTATAGCCTTCTTTTTGTAAGGTATAAGTCAGACTTTCACAGAGGGCAGTTTCATCATCTACGAGTAAGACGTGGGGCATCGTTCAAAAGTCAGGTTAACTCCTAAGTTTAGATTGACAATGAGTCAGATTTTTGGCATCTCTCCGGGGTAGAAGTCAGACTTTTCCAGTAGGATGATTCTGAAGCTGAACTCAAATTTTTTTATTCTTCTGGTAAAGTTTTAGTCACATCCAATGGCAAAATCACCGTAAAGGTAGAGCCAATACCCTCTTGAGACACTAGATGAATTTCACCTTGCAGTAATTTTACTAACCGCGCTACGATCGCTAAACCTAAGCCTGTACTATCAGGAAGTTGGGGACGTTCTTCAGAGTTAACGCGAAAATAAGGCTCGAATATTTGTTTTTGGTCTTTTGGTGCAATTCCAATTCCAGTATCAGCCACCGCGATCGCCCACTTTTGACTATTCAGCATCTCACACTTTATACTAATAGTGCCGGAGTCTGTGTAACGGATGGCATTACTCACAAGATTTGTGACAATCTGTTGTAATTGAAAACCATCTGTGATTATCTCTGGAGGTAGGCGATCGCTATCAACTATAATTGTTAAATTCTTCTCTGCTGCTAGCGGTTCTAACATCTCGCAGACATTACTAATTAATTCCTGCACATTAATAGATGCTGCTTGGAGTTGGAGTTTACCAGCTTCAAATTTTGACAGTTCTAAAACATTGTTAATCAATCTTAACAAATGTCTACCATTGCGGAGTACACGTTCAATATGGTCTAAATTGACATAATTATCTTTTGTCGTACCCTGTCGTCTTTGTTGCCTTAAAAATAAATCTGAATAACCAATAATTGCTGTTAGGGGATGTTTAAGTTCGTGTGCTAATTCCGATAGCTTGTCTTGATGAGCATTAATTAAACGTGTCAGTTCTTCATTGTGCAGAGTCAGGGAAGCTTGTAAACTTTGTAATTCCCGTAAGCGTTCTCCTACATAACTATTAAAACACCGTGCGATCGCCTCATCAATTACCGCATCAATTAACCGCATATAACGAATAATTTCTACTGGTGTCGCCTGGGATAGCTCACCCTCTATCGTATCAAATATGACTGTACGTAGTAGACAATACTCGCGAGCAATTTCGGACGGGTCAAAGCCTTGTTCAGCGCGTAATAGTCCATGCTGCCAACTAGCCGTAACGATGGATTTAATTTCACCCTCTTGAGTAGGTGATAAAACTGTGATCATTGCCTGAAAAATGTCAGGAATATGATTTTTAATCGCTGTGTAAGATAAATCATCAGCACTTTCTATGTGACGATCATTACGAACTTTGAGAATCCATTTTTCGATGATATTATGCGTATTTTCAGCCAGTAATTGACTAAAATCCATGCTTTTAAAATCGGCTAGGTGATAGAGGACTAAATTCTATATGTCATTAGTGTAACGAGTGGAGTGACAATTATAGAAAACAGCTAAAAATTTCATCTATCACTTGAAATATATTATTAGGCTCCCAATTCTAGCCCATCCTTTCACAATACAACCATTGATTCTAGATAATTTTTCACATAAATTGTAGAATTTCTGGTGAAATCTCTCTGAAACCCTTCTTGATACACTAACATTGACTAATCTGATAAAAACTCTGAGCATTTTAATAAACAACATTTATGATTCAAATGTTGCTTATACCTAAAAAAGATGATAAAATTTTGTCACTAATATCTATATGAGTAAGTCAGCCTAATCCAACTAAAAATCATAATCTAGTTGGAGCGGAGGAACCAATTTTGGGGCGTATCTTGTAGAAAGTAATTACCTAAGAGTTACACGATTTCAGATAACTCTAGACTCTCTCAAGAGGGGCAACTCTCAGCCCTAGCCCGTCAGCTAACTTCGTAGGCATTGAGAGGAGACTGAAGAGACAGCATTTTTTTAATGTTTAGCTCTCATCAGTGTCCGAGGCTGGTACTGCTCGGTTTTTTTGTACCTGCACTTAACTCTGTTGAGGTTGCGTCTATGATACTGCAATTAAATTTGGCAGCTATTTTGGCTGTCACCAGTCAGGCTGTCTGGAAAAAGACTAAACCTGTAATTATGCGGGATGTAGTATTACTACCCATTATAGGTTTTTTAGGGATTATATTACTGTGGTGGGTGATTGCATTAGCAAATCATGAGTTAATGCCCACACCACCAGAAGCCTTAGCCGCCAACTTAGACTACATTCTCAACCCTTTCTATCAAAGAGGCCCCGGTAACTTAGGCATTGGTTGGTTATTGATAGCTAGCTTACGTCGCGTACTCATAGGCTTTGCCCTTAGTGCAGTAGTGGCAATTCCTCTAGGATTTTTGATTGGGATGTCTAGACCTGCCATGCTAGCACTCAATCCCATCATTCAAATTTTCAAACCCGTATCACCGCTAGCTTGGCTACCCATAGCCCTCGCCATCTTTAACCTAGCCGATCCTTCGGCAATTTTCGTAATTTTTATCACCTCCCTATGGCCAACCATCATTAATACAGCCTTGGGAGTTGCCAGCGTCCCCAAAGATTATATAGATGTCGCCCAAGTTTTAGAAATGCCCCAATGGCGGCGCATCACCAAAATTATCTGGCCTGCCAGTTTACCCTACATTTTCACAGGACTGAGAATCAGCTTAGGAATTGCGTGGCTGGTCATCGTTGCAGTAGAAATGCTCACTGGTGGTGTTGGGATAGGCTTTTTTGTCTGGGATGAATGGAGTCGTTTAAACCTGAGTTCAGTGTTTCTAGCGGTACTCGTCATCGGTTTAACTGGACTCATCCTAGACTTTGCCGTCGGCAAACTGCAAGAATTAGTCACCCATCGTCCCGTCGCTCCTAAATAAAAGGGAACAGACGAACCTTCCATAACACTTAATAGACGCAGATTCTCTGTGCGCCTCTACACTTATGCGTGAGCTAATTAAATTATTCAACGCCACTTGACATACTCCTTGACCTAAAGGTGAAAGGATTCTCTAAGTCTCACGGCTTAGATTTCTGCTTCTTAGCAACTGCCTCCACCCCAAAGGTTTTTCGGTCTTATGTTTGCTCCACAGACTTAAATTCCCGGATGTCCCTCGGTATGTAATTAACTGTAGCACAAAGCCGTCCTATAAGGACGGGGTTTCAGACCCAGAGGTTTCGATGAATAACTTTAACTGGACAAGACGAGATTTTATTAAAGGTATAGGCGCGACTACCGCAGGTATGACACTTTCCTCCTGTGCTGTATCAGCAGATAAATCAGCCAAAGGACTAACGGAGGAAGCCTTAGCCGTACAACCAGTAGTCAGACCCCAAGACCTAGAAAAACCAGACTTAATTGTGGGATACGTTCCCGTTAATGATTGTGCGCCATTTGCGATCGCCTGGAAAAAAGGCTTTTTTCGCAAATATGGCTTAAACGTCCAACTCAACCGCGAAGCTAGTTGGGCTAACTCCCGTGATGGTTTAATTTTTGGTCGCTTAGATGCGTCCCCCGTCGTTTCCGGCGCAGTCACCAACGCCCGCATCGGTGCAGAAGGCGCACGCCACGCCCCCTTGTGTGCAGCCATGACCATTCATCACCACGGAAACGCCATGACCATGAACAAAGCTATGTGGGATTTTGGTTTACGTCCTTGGTATGAATATCAACAACAATATGGCGATGGCGCATTAGAAGCTTTCGGCAAAGATTTTAGAGCCTACTTTGCCAAACAAGCACCAGAAAATAAAGTCTGGGCTGTAGTTCTAAGTTCCGCTATTTACGAATACTTTTTGCGTTATATCTCTGCGGCGGCTGGTGTTGATCCTCTCAAAGAATTCCGCATCATCATAGTTCCACCACCCCAGATGGTGACGAACGTCAGAATAGGGGCTATGCAAGCCTATATGGTAGCCGAACCCTGGAACACTAGAGCCATTACAGGTAATGAAAACATCGGTTTTACTTTTGCCCAAGGTAAAGAAATCTGGCTAGGACACCCAGATAGGTTATTGGGAGTGATGGAATCCTTCATTGAAAAATATCCCAAAACCTATCGTTCGTTAGTCAAAGCCATGATAGAAGCTTGTCAATATTGCAGCAAGCCAGAAAATCGCCAAGAAATCGCTGAATTATTAACAGACCGTTCCTTTACAGGTGCAAAACCCAAAAATCCCAATGCACCAATAACTAAATTTACTGCACCTGGAATTCTGGGGAATTACAACTATGGTGGTTTTGATGGTAAAGACCGCACCATCAACGCCACAGATACAACTATTTTCTTTGATATTCCTGACAATCTACCCAAAGTACCGGGTGAACACGCGACATTTTTATGGAGATCCAGAAGTCTGTGGTTAATGACTCAAGCCGCCCGTTGGGGACAAATCAAAGAATTTCCTAAAGATGCCGAAAAATTAGCGGCAAGAGCCTGGAAAAGCGATTTATATCGGGAAATAGCAGGTGAAATGGCCATTGAATGCCCTAAAGACGACTATAAAGTTGAACCACCAGAAGTATTCATTGATAGAAAAAGCTTTGATCCTAGTGACCCCGTTGGTTATTTAAATAGCTTTGCCATTAGAGCCAACGCACCAACCCGATTTTTTATGTCTTGAAATCAAGCAATAGTCAATAGTTAACAATCAATAGGAATAATTGACATGAAATCTACACCTTTAACCGTCAATGCTCATCAACCACCTATGTCCAGACCTAACTTTTTAGAAATCGAAAATTTAGTGAAGTCTTATCCGACACCAGATAAGGGTAACTTTATCGTACTTAATGATGTGAATTTAACCATTGGTGAAGATGAATTTATTTCTGTCATCGGACATTCCGGTTGCGGTAAATCGACTTTGTTAAAAATTGTAGCGGGCTTAGAAAGACTCACTTCTGGCTCTGTACGTCTTGATGGGAAAGAGATTCGCAAGCCTGGTGCAGAAAGAATGATGATATTTCAAAACTATTCTTTGTTACCTTGGTTAACAGTTAGAGACAATATTCGCCTAGCTGTCGATGAAGTGTTAAAAAATGCTAATCGGGCTGAAAAAATTAGCATTGTGAACGAACACTTGGCAATGGTAAACTTAACGGCGGCAGCAGACAAATATCCTGATGAAATTTCTGGAGGTATGAAACAACGAGTGGGCATTGCCAGAGCCTTAGCAATTCGTCCAAAAATGTTACTCATGGATGAACCTTTCGGTGCATTAGATGCTCTAACTAGAGGTAAATTGCAAAGGCAAGTTTTAGATATTTGGGAAAGTAATCGGCAAGCAGTGATGATGATTACTCACGATGTTGATGAAGCTATTTATATGTCCGATCGCATCGTATTAATGACTAACGGGCCAGCCGCTACCATTGGGGAAATCTTAGAAGTACCCTTTCCTCATCCACGCGATCGCGCTGCTATCCGTAACTCTAAAGAATACTTTGAAATCCGCAATCACGCACTCAACTTTCTCGATCAATATTTTGCTCACGAAGAATAAAGTGATTTATGATTTCTGTAGTGGGTCGCCTAATTCAAATTCAGTTAACCGAAATTTGAAGCGGAGGAACCAAATTATGGGGCGCATCTTAAATATATAGAGTGAAGCATCTGCGAGTGTCACTAAGGGAGCAACTAATTACTCAACATCGGCTCAACGCCGTGCTACCCCTAACACCATTTCACGAAAAACCTGATACAGATGTAAACCCTGAAAGTTTTGCTGCATCTAAGTTTTTTAATTGCGAATTGCGTTAGCGAAGCGGGACGTTAGTCCATTGCGAATTGTGAATTGGTATAACACCGCGTCACTCATAAGAAAGACACCTTCCAGTCTTAGCCCGTCAGCTAACTCCGTCGGCAATGGAAGGAACCCCCAAAACTTTGGCTTTATTACCAGTTGTTATTGGGGATTCCTAGCGGATAAATCTCGATTTATTCGTGTTAACCCTACTTCTCATTCATTGTTAGTTAAGTTTAGGAGAAGTCAAAGCTGTGAACATCAAGCCAATGTTAGCCCGGTTGCAAAGTGCGATGGGTCGGGACGATATCATCGAGCAAATCTTATTACTTCCCGAACCAAAGCCAGCTTTTCCTGAGCAGGCCTCAATCAATAGAACAATAAACTTAATTGTGGGTTATGATGCTTCTCCTAGTAGCCATACCGCATTAGACATAGCTTTTTGGATTGCACATCAAACCCGATTAGCCGCTAATCAAGAAGTGGTAGTCCAAGCTGTTTATGTCGTAGAAGACGGCTATCGCGAGGCAAAATATCATCCACTGAAGCTGAATAGCAAATTACCAAACTTTGCATCTTCCGCCAGTGAAATATCCAAATCGCACACATCTATATTAATACACCCAACTGCGCGGGAAACTGTATCCAATGTACAACAAAAGACACTAAACACAATCCAAGAAGCTGATAGGATTCTGTGGCAAGCTAGAAGCCTGGCAGAAGAATGGCAAGGTTCTTTTAAATCACATCTACGCTTTGGTAATCTCAGTCAAGAACTGAAAACAGTAGTAGAAATTGAATCAGCTGACATCTTATTTTTAGGGTGTAAATCTATTTATCACCCCCTCATTCAACAGATCAGCCCTAATTTCCCCTGTGCTGTCGTAGGTATTCCTAATAGTTTATAGGGTATAGGGCATTGGGAATTGGGAATTGGGAAAAACGAGCAATAATTCAACTTTTTAACCCCTACACCCTTACACCCCTACACCCTTACACCCTCTCCAATTTTGCTAAGTCAGGAAAAATTAACCAATATGACCTGCTTCAGTTCTAAACTAGAAGCACGGGTCATCTTGTACAGGCAGGCTCATACACGATATTCGTGCCTTAGCTACATCCTCAAGATATAATTTTCAGTCATAACTTGGTTGAAATTTTCAACTAAAATTGAAATATTAAATACAGAAATTTCGTATTAACTTAGCTATCCTCTGAGGTTTGATCGTGACTGTGAGCTTGCCTTCCCCGACTAGTCCCTCACAAACAGAGCAACATACCCAATCTGTCAGCTCTAAATCATCAGATGTGTTCCCAAAACGGGTCACTGGTGGTTCTGCACTACTGGATAGTCTCCTGCGCCACGGTGTCGAATATATCTTTGGCTACCCTGGTGGGGCAATTCTACCGATTTATGATGACCTGTACAAAGTAGAAGCAACTGGCAGTATTAAGCATATTCTCGTGAGGCACGAACAGGGGGCGGCTCATGCTGCCGATGGTTATGCCCGCGCCACTGGTAAAGTCGGTGTGTGCTTTGGTACTTCTGGCCCTGGGGCGACTAATTTAGTCACAGGTATTGCGACAGCTTACATGGATTCGATTCCGATGGTGATTGTCACCGGACAAGTACCACGGAAAATGATTGGTACGGATGCTTTCCAAGAGACAGACATCTACGGTATCACTCTACCCATTGTGAAGCATTCCTATGTAGTGCGCGACCCAGCCGATATGGCGCGTATCGTAGCTGAAGCATTTCACATTGCTAGCACCGGTCGTCCTGGCCCAGTGTTAATTGATGTGCCGAAAGATGTAGCGTTTGAGGAATTTGACTATGTACCTGTAGAACCAGGGACAGTCAAACTACCTGGATATCGCCCCACCGTGAAGGGAAATCCCCGTCAAATCAACGCCGCCATTCAGTTAATTCAAGAAAGCCGTCGTCCTTTACTGTATGTCGGTGGGGGTGCGATCGCATCTAATGCCCACACAGAAATTCAAGAATTAGCAGAATTATGCCAAATCCCCGTCACAACTACCTTGATGGGTATCGGTGCTTTTGACGAACATCACCCCCTATCCTTGGGGATGTTGGGAATGCACGGTACAGCTTACGCTAACTTTGCCGTAACTGATTGTGATTTGCTCATTTGCGTTGGTGCTAGATTTGATGACCGTGTCACCGGCAAATTAGACGAATTCGCCTCCCGTGCCAAAGTCATTCATATTGATATTGACCCCGCAGAAGTTGGTAAGAACCGCGTCCCCGAAGTCCCCATTGTGGGTGATGTGCGGAAAGTCTTAATTGACATGTTACATCGCTGCAAACAAGGCAAAGTCAAACTTAATCCCAACCAAACCAGCGAATGGCTGAATTTAATTAATCGTTGGCGGGAAGAATATCCTTTAGTCGTACCCCAACATCCAGACAGCATCTCACCCCAAGAAGTGATTGTGGAAGTTGCACACCAAGCCCCCCACGCCTTCTACACTACTGATGTTGGTCAGCATCAAATGTGGGCAGCACAATTTCTCAAGAATGGCCCCCGACGCTGGATTTCTAGCGCAGGCTTAGGCACAATGGGTTTTGGTCTACCCGCAGCTATCGGTGCTAAGGTGGCTTTCCCAGATGAACAAGTCGTCTGTATTAGCGGTGATGCTAGTTTCCAAATGTGTCTGCAAGAATTGGGAACTGCTGCACAATACGGTATTGGTGTCAAGACCATTATTGTGAATAATGGCTGGCAAGGAATGGTACGTCAGTGGCAACAAGCCTTCCACGGTGAACGTTACTCATGTTCCAACATGGAAGTCGGGATGCCAGACATTGAGTTATTAGCCCAAGCCTACGGAATTAAGGGAATCATAGTCACAAAACGCGAGCAATTACAAGATGCGATCGCCCAAATGTTAGCCCATAATGGCCCTGTAATTCTAGATGTCCACGTCACCAAAGACGAAAACTGCTATCCAATGGTAGCTCCAGGCAAGAGCAACGCCCAAATGATTGGTTTACCCAAACAGCCACCAAAAACCAACATTGAAGCAGTATATTGCAGCCATTGCGGCACCAAAAACGCCTCCAACCATAACTTCTGTTCTGAGTGCGGAACTAAGTTGTAATCATGTTGATTGTTGACTGTTAACAGTCAACAATCAACACAGTTGAGTAAAATCACACTAGCAAAACACCAAACCCATTGGGGTAAATTGTTCGTGTACTCTCCACACCATAACGCCATTAAGACTGATAGTTGCTTTAATATC
Organism: Nostoc sp. CENA543; assembly: GCF_002896875.1. GTDB lineage: Bacteria > Cyanobacteriota > Cyanobacteriia > Cyanobacteriales > Nostocaceae > Trichormus. The sequence goes on along the minus strand of NZ_CP023278.1, from coordinate 5,129,320 downwards.
CGTCTAAAATGGCGTTTAAATTATAAATTGTCACTTCTATTTGTCGTGGATCAGGCAGTGGTATTGGTTCTAAACTTGCACTAATACTATTTCTTATTTCTCTCTCACATACTGCCAAGTGCAAGTCAAAATTTAATGTCCTCATAGTCTGTTGTGCTTGTTCCGCGTACCATTCTGGAACAACAGTAGTTAATATACTAGACTCAATCACTTCATAATCTACATCAGTTTCTTCCGAATCTTCTCGGAGTTCGGAATGTATCTGATCTATCACATTATTTAAGCTGGATGATGGTTGCTGATTTGTCTTCATGGGATAAAAGGGCATAAGCCATTAAAACTAATAGTTGGGATAGGTTGGCTATGTTTAACTCTTACCTGATATTTCAAGGTACTTTTCATAGTACCCATCGCCACAAAAATAATTGACTCTAAAAACTAAGACAGTTAAGCATTCCCAAACCCCAAACGCCCGTTGCTATTTCCTCCTCACAAGTTCTTCAATTTCTTTGCTTACCTTGAACATATAGATGGATCAAGGATGTTTACTAATTTAACGATATGAAAGACAATATGGATGTTTTAGAAGCTTTAATTGATAAATTAACATTATCTGCCATTTTAGAGATGTTAGAGCGAATTTGTCATAAAAAAGCAGAAAATTTACGTAATCACTGGCAAGATGAGACATCTGCCAAACGCTGGGATAAAGCAGCTAGACAGATAGAACAGATTAACATAGATGTATAAATCTTAACGAGTTGCGTCAGTACAAAGAATTTCTCGGAATGTTAACGAGTTTTCTGACTGACGCAAAACCTAGAGATGGGATATTAATTTAGGGCTTGCTGAATGATATTTAATCAGTTAATTATTGATTTGTTGGAAATGAAAAGTATCTGAATTAGTCATTCAATAAATATTGATTAAAAGAGATTTTCTTGGATAAAAAGCACATAATCACATCGCTTTAGTGCCATTTTAATTCACTAAAAAATATTTTATTTAGACATAATCTTGTCACTTTTGACAGGTTATATTAAAACAGTAGATACTCAAATAGTAGAGGAATAAATTTTATATTCCCTAAGATATAAATGATTCAATTTCATGGCATCTAACTGGGAAATTGATTCATGTATATTGCTGCGGCTATATAAATTTACTTCCTATCTGTGCAGTAGCCATCAGTAAAAACTTTTTTGTTGAGTCATTTCACAAAAAAGTCCGATTTTCTATAACCATCCCCAATTGACATGAATAACCTTTCACATCTGTGTAAAACTTTATTAGTGAGTACAGGACTATGTTTATTTGCTGTTCCTGGATCTCCGATATCAGCCTTAGCACAAGCACCAAAACTGCTGTCTACGGCTACAACTTATAATCATACGAGTGCTTGGGACTCAACTTATTATTTCACCGTTACAGTCCCAACCACAGCTACCCCATTACAAACGATCGCCCTGACTCAAATTACAGGTTTAGAAGCGATTGATTTTGATTCGCAAGCAAGTTACGCCTTTACTGGGACAAGCGATCGCCAAGGTGAAAAACTGGGAATTTCCCTAGCTAAAGGTAGTCAACCCCAAACAGTGATTGTCAATCTCAACCAAGCGATCGCCCCAGGACAAACAGTCACTATTGCACTCAAACCTTTCCGTAATCCTCAGTACGAAGGGGTATATCAATTTCGAGTCCAGAGTCTAGCCGCAGACAAACAAACCAGTAACTATGGGCTAGGTACTGCCCGTCTACAATTCTATGGTGTTGTAGATACTGAATGATTGACCATCCGAATTTGAGATTTTGGGTTTTAGATTGAATCTAAAATCTCAAATTTTTTGACCATACATCTTGGATTTTGTATTTTGGGTGACGCTGGGGCTGCTAATCAAAAGAGTAACCTGCAAAGAAAATCTCTACAGGTTGATTTTCACTGTAGATCACAATATATCTTCCTTCCCCACGATTGATACTTTCCCAAAATGTTTCCCAAGCTTCTTGGTCTGCTTCTTCTATGAGAATAGATACGACCATTTCTCGTGTTGGTTGATCTGTGCCAAATAGTTCAATTAACTCATTTTCGGGTACAGGAGAAACAGCACCAGCTTGGGGAAATAGAGAAATTTCCTGCATATCTAAAATAGAACTTGTTCCCTCTTCTGCGTATTCATCTAACACAGCTTCTATCGCTGCTTGAACACTACCGCACTTTGCGATTAACTCTTCAGGAGATTCTCTAGGAATCTGACTTTTTGAGCATGTAACTAAGTCAAATATAGAACTTCTAGCTTCAGCTCCGTAATCATGCCAAACAGCTTCTATTGCTTTTTCGACAGTACCGTATTCTGTAAGTAACTCTTCGGGAGATTTTACTGATTGACTAGATCTGCTAGATTCTTGCGGAAAACTTTTCACCAAATTTGCTGCATCATCATTGAACCATGCAGCCCTGCCAAAGCGACCGGCGCGGAATTCTTGTTCACGCAAAGTCTGTAAAACGGAGTTAATATTTGCATCATAGCAAGCAAAGTAATGCCAAGGATTACCGCCCATAAAGTCCCTGAATAGTTTTTGATTAACAAATTAACTAACTGTGTTGATTTGGCTCCAGTATAATTCCTTACTCAAGTTTCTGGCGGGCGGCGGCTAAGAGTAAACGCTGTTCAGCACGAGCGATCGCCTGATATGTTTGTTCTAGGGCTTCTGGTTCTACGGAAATAGAAGTAATTCCCCACTGCACTAGTTGATCAATGATTTCTGGATAAATAGCTGGTGCTTGGCCACAGATAGAACAAGGTATTCCTGCGGCTTTTGACATTTGGATGAGTTGAGAAATTGCAGCTAGTACCGCCGGGTGGCGTTCATTGAATACTCTTGTTAATTGGGTTTGTTCGCGGTCTACCCCTAAAATTAATTGTGTCAGGTCATTTGAACCAATGGAAATACCAGCAACCCCAGCTTTGACATATTCAGGTAGTAAAAACAAGACGCTGGGGACTTCTGCCATCATCCACAATTGAAACTGGGGTATTTGAGTTAGTCCCATTTGCTCAACTTTTTGTTGACAGTAAGTAAATTCAGGGACACTGCGAACAAAGGGTAAGAGCAGGTTAATGTTGCTATAGCCAGCTTTTTGGACATTGGCGATCGCACTTAATTCTAAATCAAATACAGCCCCATCTTGGATATAGCTGAATGTACCGCGATCGCCTAAACTTGAGGTAACTGTGGAAGCTGCACTAGTTGACGATAATTCGTGCGATCGCCAGTCTAAGGAGCGATAAAAAATTGGTTTAGGCGCGAAAGCACGGGCAAATTCCGTAATTTTTTCAGTTAAATACGCCAATAATTCGGATTTTCGTCCCTCTATCACCCAAAAATGAGGATGTTGTCCTTTGAGTAGTGGGACTAGCATGAGTTCCGAGCGTAATAATCCTACGCCATCTACAGGTAATTTTTTGACTTGCTCAATTAAACTCGGTTGACTCAAATTAACCAACAGTTGGGTAGCAATCATTGGTAAGTGAGAAGTAACAACAGTTTGATGGGAAGGCGAGGGGAGTAAGAAGGGGGAAGTTTGCTGTTGCGGTTCTTCCTCACTCACTTCAGCATCTCTGAGGCGATAAACTTCTCCACGATTACCATCCACTAATAAACGCTCTCCATTTTGAATAATTACTGTAGCATCGGTTGTACTCACTACAGCCGGAATACCCAATTCTCTAGCCAAAATTCCTGCATGACTAGTCAAACCTCCCTGTGCTGTGATCAAACCCCCTGCCTGTTGCAACAGTGGCAACCAGTCTGGTGTAATCTTAGGTACTACTAATATTGCGCCGTTGGATATTTGTTCTGGTTTTAATTGAGTATTTGTGACTACATGAGCATAGCCTGTAACTCTTCCTCCCGCAGCACCTATACCTTTGAGAGTTTGCAAATTGGGAATTGCTAATTGGGGGGTGTTGACTTGGGTAATGTAAAGATTTTGACTGTTTGCTTCTTCTGCAATTGTCCAATCAATTGTAAAGTTATTACCCAATTCACTCACCAATTGATGACCAAGGGTGATGACTTGTTGTAAAAATTCTTCTGGTAAAGCGTATTGTTGCTGTTGCGCTTCTTCCACTAAATAGACTTGAGGAATGCTGTGGTGAATGCTTAAGGTTGGTGTTTCGTGACTCAAACGATAAGCTAGGATTTTATTCCCTAGATGCTTTTGTAAGACTACACCTGTATCTGGCTGGATGTAGTATGTATCTGGTAAAACTTCACCTTGGGCGATCGCATTTCCTAAGCCCCAAGTCGCTTCAATTGTCCAGCCTGTAGGATTCACCCTCAGCACGCCACTAGCAACCGCATTCGTGACTGGTTGAATTAAAACAGCTAAATTCAGTTGCTGTAAATTGATCTCCAAACGTTGCCAACAAAATAGACTTTTCGCGGAAAATAATTGACTCCAGATAGATTTTAACGCCCTCGCGATCGCCACTTCATCACAGTGACAAAAACTGGACTCTAGCAAGCCTGAAGTGTTTCGCACTTTGGGTATAGCTAAACTTGGACGTAAAATTAAATACTCTGTTTGCCATCCCTTGGCAGTGTTCAAGATTGTACTCACCCAGTCAGAAGGGACATTAGCAGCAAGAATTTCTTGACGCAAACGACTAGCTACTTGCTGGAGTTGTCGCCAGTTGCCGACATCTAAATGTAAAGAAGAATGGGGTAAGTTGGCGACTAACGACTCAGTGGTATTAATGGTTTCTAAAAATAGTCGCATGAATTCTTCCGACACCACAAAACCAGAGACCACAGGGTAGCCACGTTGTCTGAGTCTACTCAAGTAGAATGCTTTCTCACCTACCTGGGTGCGGTCTTGTAGTTTGATTTGGTCTAACCAGTAGAGTCTATCCACTCAATTTTTTGCAGATCATTGATGTAGTTTAAAACAGGAATAGGCAATGGAAAGTAGAAAGTAGGGGAGTAAAATTTAGGTTTGTCAAGGTGTAGGGGTATCAACATCCACAAGTGACAAGGTAGAAGTTAAAAGGCAAACAATCATCCTTGTTTACTTTTTCCCTTTACTTTTTTATATTTTATTTGTATTATTTATTACCTTCAATCTGGTTTTGGCAAAGAAAACAGGTTATGAAGAATCAGCCTTTTCCAAACGGCACGCAATTTTTCCCAGAAAGTTTTGAAAAATTCATATGCCCATACACAATAGTAAAAGGCTATCTCAATCCCAGAAAAGTAGCAAATGAGTGTGAAGTAACTTTTCCCCAACTCTCTACTCCCACTCCCTAATTACACTTGTTCGCTGATCATAAAACAAGTATCATAATTCATCAATTAATCCAGAAGACAGTCTTTCTTATATATGTAATCACAGTGTTAAACACTTACGAGCTTGCACCTAATGATATACTCAACATAATTTTTCGGCTGAGTTTAGCTTTAATGAGTGGCGCAGTCATCGGTTTAGAACGAGAAATCCGTCAAAAACCAGCCGGATTAAGAACTCATATGCTCGTAAGTATTGGTGCGGCTATGTTTACTTTAGTACCCTTGCAAATCAGTACATCAGCATCGATATCGGAAGTTATCAGTCGAGTTATTCAAGGTGTTGCTACGGGTGTAGGGTTCTTGGGTGCTGGAGAAATTGTGCGTGAATCTTCCCAAGCATCACATCGCCTGGAAATTCGGGGATTAACATCAGCCGCAGCTATTTGGATTTCAGCTGCATTGGGAATTGTGGCTGGCTGTGGGTTATGGCAATTAAGTTTGATTGCTACGTGCTTAACTTTTGTGATTCTCAAATTTTTCAAAAATTGGGAAAATGGACACTAGTCAAATTTCAATTGTCACAATTTTTTCTATGTTTTGAGATATACAAGTCACAGTCAACGTGAAACAATCAAAACAGAGTGCAAATTTGATTGCTTACATTCTTTGAGACTGTAATGTTATCTACACATCCCTTAAAGTTTTTTACCAGAGTTATATTATCTTGTCTGCTCAGTATTGCTACGATCGCACTTTTTAATCAACCCTATGCGATCGCGGCTGATTTGGCAAATTTCCATCAGGCAAATAATCCCATAATTATAGAAAATCAAAAAGTTGGGACTACAGCTTGGCAATTGACTAATCCGGCGACTAGACGAGAAATAGAGGGTTATGCTTCCCTGACTAGTGTGAATCGCGGCGATACAATTAAGTTGTTCGTCAATACTAAAGAGCCAAACTACACCATAGAAATCTTTCGCATGGGTTGGTATGGTGGTGCTGGTGGTAGGCAAATGGCGGCGGCGATTAAAAGAGTAGGAGTCAAACAACCACCGCCAATTATCGATAAAGCTACTGGTTTGATTGAATGTGACTGGAAAGATCCATACATTCTTAAAATTCCCTATAGTCCTCAAGACCCGACACAATGGGCTAGCGGTTTTTACTTAGCTAAACTCACTGGCAGTAAAAGTGGTAAGCAAAGTTACATTATTTTTGTGGTGCGTGATGACTCTCGCCCTGCTGATATTCTCTTTCAATCCAGTGTGACGACTTATCAAGCCTACAATAATTGGGGCTGGATGTCTCTGTATCGCTGGAACAGTCGCGGTAACAAAGCTTTCAAAGTTTCCTTTAACCGTCCCTATGCTGCTAGTCCCAATTCAGCCGCCGCTTATGGAGTAGGTGCAGGAGAGTTTTTAACCAATTTACAACCCAAAAGAAGAACTTCTAGTGCAGGTTGGGAATACAACATGGTGAGGTGGCTAGAACGTTCTGGTTATGATGTCACTTATGTTACAAACATCGATACCCACGAAAATCCTCTAGATATTAATACTACCAAGCCCATGCTATGGCTACACAAGGTCTTTCTTTCCGTGGGACATGATGAATATTGGTCATCTCAGATGCGGCAAAATCTGGAAACTGCGAGGGATTATGGCTTAAATTTGGGATTTTTCTCTGCTAATACGTGCTACTGGCAAATACGTTTAGAACCTAGTGCTATTACCAAAGAAATGAACCGTACTATTGTTTCTTACAAAGAAGATGCGGCATTAGATCCTTTTGCCAGAGATAAAAATCCTACTAATGATTTTTTAGTGACAACTCTTTGGCGTAGCAAACCTGTGAATCGTCCAGAAGAAGCACTGATTGGAGTGATGTATGAAACGTTTCACGTGAATGCTGACATTATTTTGAATAACACCGCGCCAGATTGGTTACTAGCTAACACACAACTAGATCAAAATCATGGTGCAGCATCGGTGCAGAGTAATCAAAAAACCAACCCTAACCAAATGCGTTTGAAGGGGCTTTTAGGCTATGAAGTTGATCGAATGTTTCGCTACGCCCCAACTAATACAATTCGTCTAGCCCATTCACCTTATCGATATAAGGGTAAAACTAGATACTCAGATATGACTATATACACTGCCGATTCCGGCGCACTAGTATTTGCTACTGGTTCTATACAGTGGAGTTGGGGTTTAGATGATTACAACGCACCAAAGTTACACCCCTCTGTCTTAAATCCCGATGCCCAGGCTATAACTCGTAATGTTCTCAATCGAATGATTGGGAAATAGGGAGAAAAAGGTAAAAGGCAAAAGGCAAAAGTTGACAAGATGCTTTTGTTTTCACTTTTCTGGTATGCCAATTGGTGATAACCCAGCGATCGCCCTTAAGTTTTGGCAACGGATTAAGTCAATAAAATTTAAAGTAGAATTCCCTTCGATTTTATTGACTGTTTCAATGGCAGAGAGTAAATGTTGAGCTGCTGCGGCTTCTGTGTAACCCCGTCTTTGGGCAACTTTAATCGCTGCTAAATCAGCATTAATCTCGGATTCTTGAGATTTATTAGTCCCCCAAATGCGAACAAGGGCGATCGCACTTAATCCCCCAGCCACCGCCACACCCACCGCATCTGATTGGCTTAACTCCACAAATGCGCCAACTAATCCAGCCACAGCTACACCTTGATAAACATCAGGTTTAAACCATCTCACCCCCGTTAACCAAGCAACTTTTTGCAACAACAGCAAATCTCGTTGAGGCTTTGATAGTCGCCCCCACAAATCAAAGTTAATATATATCGGTCGTTCCCGATTCCAAGGAAAAGGAAATGACACATCTATTACCTTGGGCTGTTCTGGTTTACTGACAATCTTCGTAGTCATACGCCCAGAAGCAGGCATAACATCGAATAAACGACGAATCTCTATGTTGGATTCCATTGGTTAATAGTCAATAGTCATTAGTCATTAGTCATTAGTCATTAGTCAATAGTCATTAGTCATTAGTCATTACTTCTACCTTGTCTCCCCAGTCCCCAATCCCCAGTCCCCAATCCCCAATCCCCAGTACCAACGTATTCTATGATGTATTGTAAGAAACTTATCTTTCTGAATTACGAATTACTAACTACAAATTATACTAATGGACGCTTTTGCTCCCATCCCACCTGAATGGACACACAAGGCAGTTCACGCTTATGAGTTTTGCTGCCCTAGTTGTCGTGCTAGTAGTTTAGAAGCTGTGCAAGTTTGGATTAATCGGCGATCGCCTGTTTTAACTGAAGGTAATCGTCGCAAGTGGCAGGAATTTTATCATTGTCAATGTGGTTGTGTGTGGTGGGCTTGGAGTAGCGATCGGCCTCCCTCAGACTTAATCAAACAGCAAGATTCTGAGCTTGAATAATTAGATGAAAATAAAAAGCCCACTCTTAAGCGGGCTTTTTGTTTGATTTAGGACTGAACTAAACTATCACCAGTTTTAGAAACTGAAAGTTGTACGGATAGTACCAACGTAGATAGCATCTCTGTCGTCTCTGTGTTCAGGGTTGAAGATCACCAATAAACCAGGTGTGATCTGAATATTATCAGTCAACTGAATTTTGTAGATTCCTTCTAGATGATAGGAGTTGTCGCTATCTTCTCTTCTGGTATTGTTAGCACCAATAAATTCGTTGTCAGTAACTTTAGGTGGTTGGCCAAAAATCAGACCCAGTGTGTTACCTTCTCTACCGAAGTCTTTTAAAGCCAAGCTAGCAGCCCAATACCAAATCTCAGCATTTCTGCCTCTATTTGAGCCAGATTCAGCTGTAGCGACAGTGTAGCCTGCCCAACCACCTACAGTAAACTTTGAGCTAGGCTGGAAAGTAGCTTGAACACCATAGTTGTTGGATGTGATGGCATAGTTATTGTTAGCAGCACTTAATGGGTTGTTAGCAAAAACACTACCAGTGCTGTTAAATAGGTTTACAGTGCTGAATCTATTTTGATAAGTGTGAGCGTATGCAAAACCCA